>JAHEEK010000004.1:0-340192 GCA_024640765.1 Thalassobium sp.
ACGATCCCAGCCTGCGTGGCGCGTTGAAAGCCGCTGGCTTCCTCACACGCGACAGCCGTGTTGTTGAGCGTAAGAAATACGGTAAAGCAAAAGCGCGTAAGAGCTTCCAGTTCTCCAAGCGTTAAGTTTTACGTTCATTATTCAAAAAAAGCCCCGCCAATTGGTGGGGCTTTTTTTGTGTCTGGTGTTATCTAAGCAGCTGCAAATGCTCTGGCAGTATTCATGTAACTTTAAGTCGGTAGTGCTTTTCTAGATTAAATCGTCACAGTGGTGAGTCCTAGGTGAAGCATTTTATTCGGACAGGTATTCAACGGCTAGCGGCTCGGAATGGTGTCTTTGTTGGGGGCCTTGCCACGAGAGCAGATGTGTCTGCGGCTATTTCACTTTTGCGGCCTATCTCAATTCAGGCCCCTTTGATCCGGATCGGCGGGCAGGGTGACGGCGGGTACTTGTTACCAGACGATTTGGATGGAATTAATGCGTGTTTTTCACCGGGTGTTGATGATGTTGCGACGTTTGAAACACAGCTAGCGCATGATTATCACATCCCGTGCTTTCTGGCCGATGCGAGCGTCAATCAAGCCCCAAGTAAGCATCCGCTGATTATCTTTGAGCAAAAATTCATTGGGAGTGATCCTGCTGAAAACTTCATAGGTCTTGGGGATTGGGTTGCGCAGCGGCTGGCAGGGACAGGTGATTTGGTGCTGCAGATGGATGTTGAGGGCGCCGAATTCGATACATTTGCGCACCTGTCAGACACCACTTTGATGCGCTTCCGAACCATCGTTATCGAACTGCATCACTTGCACAATTTATTCTCACGGGGTGCTTTGCCGCTGATTATCAGCTTTTTCCGCAAATTAACCAAATTTCACCACGTGGTGCATTTGCATCCCAACAATTGTGCATCTGTGGTAAGCCGAAATGGCATTTCGGTGCCGCCGCTTCTTGAGGTTACGCTTCACCGCAAAGATCGCTGCGTTCTAACGCATCAACAGCTCAGCTTTCCGAATTCCCTTGATCGACCCAACGTTCAAGAGATGCCTGATATCGAATTACCTTCCTGCTGGCGATAAACCCGTTTGCACAGGACGCAATTCCCTTGCAAATATAGCCTGTGGCAAATGATGTTTCTCATAATTCCCGTCGGGGGCTTTTACTGGTCAGCCCGCCGTTTTTCACCACTTTGATCCTGCTTGCGGGGCCGCTTGGGGCAATCATTTTGTTCAGCTTTTGGACACAAGATTACCTGACGCTGAATACTGATTTCACGATCAAAAATTACGTTGAGGCAGCCCAAGATCCGATTTACGGCTTGTTACTGGGCCGCTCGCTTTTGGTTGCGGGGGCGGTGACACTGCTGACCGTCGTCACCGCTTTTCCGGTGGCTTACTTCATTAGCTTTCATGTGAAGCCGTCGCGCAAATCGCTGTGGCTCTTTTTGATTACGATCCCGTTTTGGACAAGCTACTTGATCCGCGTTTTTCTGTGGAAAGTTGTTCTGGGGTTCAACGGCGTCATTAATTCAGGCTTGATTGAGTTAGGTGTCATTGATGCACCAATCACATTTATTTTGTACAATCTAAATGCCGTAATCATCACGCTCGCGCACGCCTTTGCACCCTTTGCGATTTTGCCTATTTTCGTTGCCTTGGAAAAGATTGACCGCTCGCTTCTGGAGGCCTCACGTGACTTGGGAGAAACCCGTGTGGCCACTTTTTTCCGCGTCACGCTTCCACTTGCGATGCCGGGCGTGGTCGCCGCAACACTCATCGTGTTCATACCCGTCATCGGCGACTATATTACACCGCGCCTTGTTGGGGGACCCGGCGGGTTGATGATCGCAAACATGATCCAGACACAGTTTTTGAAACTCAATAACGCCCCAATGGGCGCGGCGCTTGCTGTTATTTCTATGGTAGCCGTCACCGTAATTGCGACACTGTTTGTCTGGCTGAACCGGCGTTTCTTAAAGGTGCGGTCATGAGGGCATATACATGGGCATATCTGATTTTTCTCTACGCGCCGATCGTGTTCCTGCCACTTTTCGCGTTCAACGACAGTACAACAATAGCCTTTCCTTTGCAGGGTTTCACCACCAAGTGGTTTGCGCAATTGCCAACCATTCCCGCCTTGACAAGCAGTGTTTGGACCTCTGTGAAGATCGCCTCCATAACAGCAGTTTTATCAACAATTCTAGGTGTTTGCGCGGCTCGTGCTGCCGTGCGCTATCGCTTTATTGGGAAGCGGCCCATTATGGGCGTGATCATGCTACCGCTCGTCTTACCCGAGATTATTGTCGCTGTTTCACTCTTGGTGGTGTTCTTGCAGTTGGGGCTAAGCATAGGGTCATGGTCAGTGATCGCAGGTCACACGTTGATCTGCATGCCATTTGCGATTTCTATTCTAAATTCCAGTTTTCAAAACATTGATCCCGCCCTTGAAGAGGCATCACTTGATTTAGGCGAGACCCGCCTCAGTACGTTTTACCAAGTGACACTGCCGCTGATCTGGCCCGGACTGATTGCGTCACTGCTTATCTCGTTCACGATCAGTTTGGATGAGTTTATCATCGCCTTTTTCCTAAGCAGTACAGAGCCAACATTACCTGTTTATTTGTGGTCCCAGTTGCGCTTTCCAACCAAGCTACCGGTCGTTATGGCCCTGGGAACGCTGCTTGTATGTCTCTCAATCGTGCTGCTTGCACTGGCTGAAACACTTCGTCGTCGTGGGTTGCGAAAGGCGGGACAGAGCACCGAAGGGGGCTTTTTATGACCATGATTTCGTTATCCGGCGTTAACAAGCATTATGACAGTTACCACGCGCTTAGGAACATAGATTTAGACATTGAAGCAGGGGAGTTCTTCTCTCTGCTTGGTCCATCTGGCTGTGGAAAAACAACGCTACTGCGTACGATTGCTGGGTTCGAAGATATTGAAAGCGGTACGCTTAAGATCGCTGGTGCTGATATGGCGCAGGTGCCGCCAAACCGCCGACCTACCAATATGGTGTTTCAAAGTTATGCGATTTTCCCGCATTTGAATGTCGCTCAAAACGTGGCGTTTGGTCTACGCAAGTCTGACTTAAGTAAGCCAGAACAAACTCGTATCGTTGGTGAAGCCCTTGAAATGGTTGGGCTAGACGGGTCTGGCGCCCGTGCGGCTAATGCTTTGTCTGGCGGGCAACGTCAACGTGTGGCCTTGGCTCGCGCGCTTGTTCTTAAGCCTAAGGTTCTTCTTTTGGACGAGCCGCTTTCCGCGCTGGACAAAAAACTGCGCGAGCAGATGCAGCTTGAACTGCGTCGTCTTCAGCGACAAGTCGGCATTACGTTCATCTTGGTGACCCATGATCAGCAAGAAGCACTGATCATGAGTGATCGGATCGCTGTCATGTTCGAAGGTGAGATTGCGCAATTGGCTGACCCGCAGACCCTGTACCGTGCGCCGGCGTCACGTAAAGTTGGTCAATTCATTGGCACTATGAACGTGATGCCAGTTGCGCAAAATGCGGGAAGGTTAATGCTTGCGGGGCTTGGACAGATGTCCGCCCCTGCGCGAGACACTGTCTCTCACGCTGGTATCCGGCCTGAGACCATGTCCATTCTGTTTCCTGGCGAGCCTGATCGCGACCGTGTTGCAGCCGCTACAATTGCTGACCGGGCTTACTATGGTGATATGACCTACTATGAAGTCGGGCTTGATGGCTTGGACAAGACCCTCACGATTTCGATGAAAAATCTGATGGGGCGCGAGATTCTAGAGATTGGGACACCTGTCCGCATCAGTTGGCGCGAAGACGCATTGGTGTTTTTTGATCGGTAAGGTTTACGCTAGGTTTGTCAGTGATGAAGGCGCGCCAATAATCCCTTGGTCAATTTGGTCAATGGCATCATCATCTCGCCCCTCGTAAGTCACGCGCGTTAGGATGGTTTGGATTGCTGCGATCCGCGCACGTCGCTTATCATCGCTACGAACAACTGTCCACGGACACGTGTCTGTATGCGTCCTAGACAGTGTCTCACCAATTGCCTGCGAATAGCTGTCCCATTTCCCAAGACCCTCTACATCGATCCAAGAGAGCTTCCATTGTTTTAAAGGATCAGCCTCACGGAGCAAAAAACGGCGTAGTTGTTCGGCTCGCCCGACGTTCAGCCAAATTTTGATCAGCTGTATCCCGTCGCTCACCATCATATCTTCGAAGTGGGGCGTTTGATCGAACCAAAGCTGTCGCTGCGTGGGGGTGCAAAATTCAAAGACATGCTCGACAACGCCGCGATTATACCAACTACGATCAAAAAACGTCATGCCACCGGCAGTTGGCATATGCTTCACATAGCGCTGAAAATACCACTCGCCGGCCTCTTTTTCAGTTGGCTTTGCAAGGGCTACGACACGCGCCTGACGGGGATTCAGGTTTTCGCGCAGCCGTTTAATGGTGCCGCCTTTGCCAGCAGCATCACGGCCCTCAAATACAACCGCAACACGCGCGCCGCTTTTCTTGACCCACGACTGCATTTTGACCAGTTCAATTTGTAGCTTAGCCATATGCGCCTCATAGGCTTTCCGCTTTAGGCGCTCATCATATGGGTAGCTCGCATCAAGAATTGCCCCCTTAGCGCTTTTTTTGATAGCTTGACGTATATCCTTCGGCACATGTTCGCTGAAGAACTGATGCACCGCATCTTTGGAAAAACTCGACATACCAAAACCTTCACCGCCAACTCTGATCCACACTATGACAAAGCAAAGCTAATCGCGCTAGGGGGTCTGTCGTAGGCGATCAATTGCAGAAATTACATCTGCCGGATTGGTGTGATGAGGCATGTGTCCGACGCCATTCAGGATTGTGAGACGGCTGTTCGGTAATTGAGTGTCCAGCACACGCGCATGAATACTGGCCGGTACGATTGTATCCGCATCGCCATGCAAGATTTCAGTTGGCAGTGTGATGCCAGGATACTGCTTGGACATTTCCACCAAATGCGGGCGTAGCCCAAGGACTTGCCGTGTGTTTGCGCGCATAGAAGCACGCCGCGTAACCAAAGCGCCACCAATATACTCCTTATACCCCTCAGGCGGCTCGGCCGGCTCAAATATCGAATTGATTGAGGCATTGATCCGCGGCTCACTTGCAAAAGCTGCAATCAAAGGCGTTGTGATCAAGCCCCCGATAAGGCTCCAATTTACGCGGTAAAATAGATCAAGCGGTCCGGGCCACGGTTCAGTCGCGCCGCTGAGAATAACCATACCGCTTGGATGATCCGGAAACTCCAACGCCCAAGCCATCGCCACGGCACCACCAAAACTGTAGCCAAGGACAATTGGATTTTTCACGCCCAACTGGTCTGCTGCGGCTTTCAGCATTCGTGCTTGCTGTTGAGGCGTCTCCGCGTCCGTGCTCCACGCGCCGGAAAGGGCAGGGTCCGCCCGATCTGTGTAGCCCAAGCCCGGGCGATCCATCACGATAACGCGGTAGCGATCCTTGAGTTGGTCAACAAAATCGAACGTCCAATCGCGAATGTTGCCAGATGCCCCGTGGATTAGGATCAAATCAGGCCCCGTTCCCGTAACCAGCGCATGCACTTGGCGGCCATCCACATTAACGAATTGGCCGATGGGTGGAAAATCAGCCTCAGCTGCCCGTTCATTTTTGCGCGCCATGATCCCCACAAAGGCAGAGATCAGAACGACGCAAATCCCAATGGCAAGGAGGCTAAGTCCCAATGTTTTCAATCTCGTAGGGCGTCGTTTGGTAGATTTCATTTACCCAATTCCCATAGAGAAGATGTGCGTGACTGCGCCAGCGGTTTTGCGGTGCCGCAGCAGGATCATCTTCGGGATAATAGTTAACGGGTACATTGATCGCGGTTCCCTCAGAAACATCGCGATCATATTCTTGTTTTAGGGTGCCGGTATCATACTCAAAATGGTTAAAAATATAGAGCGCGCGGCGTGCATTATCCTCAACAAGGCATGGTCCAACCGCATCGCTGCCCAACAGCGTTTTGAGGCCCGCTTGGTTAATTTCGCCTGCGTCCATCTCTGTCCAGCGACTCACGGGGATCACGCAATCGTCTGAAAATCCACGCAAATAGGGTGATGCCGCATCAAGGTTTTTATGACGGAAACACCCAAATGCCTTGGCTTCAAGCAGGTGCTTCGTGACGCCATAAAAATAGTTAATCATCGCCATTCCGCCCCAGCACACGCCAAATGTGGAATGCACGTTGGTTTGGGTCCACTCAAAAACCTCTCGCAACTCATCCCAGTAGGTCACCTCATCAAATTGCAGATGCTCAATTGGCGCACCGGTAATGATGAGGCCGTCAAACTTCTCGCCTTTGATGTCTTGGAAGGGGCGATAAAACGTCTCCATATGCTCGGCAGCGGTGTTTTTGGTCTGGTGCTCGGACATGCGGACAAGTGTCAGCTCAATCTGTAGCGGTGTTGCACCAATCAACCGCGCGAATTGTGTCTCGGTCTGAATTTTCCTTGGCATTAGGTTGAGCAAAGCAATTTTCAGCGGGCGGATATCTTGGCGCGTGGCGACGGTCTCGTCCAGAACGCTCACACCCTCGCGGGTCAAAATATCGTAGGCGGGAAGATCCGCAGGCAGTTTAATGGGCATTTCGGGTGTCCTTACCTAAGACAGCGCAGCAGCGATCAGCTCGCAGAAGTCGTCCGCAGAACGGACTTTCATGACATCATTTGCATCAAGCGTAACGCCCCATTTCGCCATTGCTTCGTAACGGGGTTGGCGGTGTTTCATCGCGCGTGCATACATCCAGCGGATAAAGCCGTCTGGATTAACTTCACTCTCTAATATATTGTTTTCGCTTAAATAAGTTTCCCAACAATCAGTGGTGAATTCTGTGTCATAGCACATTGGCTTGGGTGAGCTGTCAAAGCGTTCTATCAATGATTGGCTATGGGCATCGCTGCCTTTGATCCAGACGAGAAGTGCGTTTTTGGCCAAAGCGTTCAAGATCGGATCGTTAGGATCAGCGGCATCGACCCACTCACAAATAGAGCCGCCGGTGTCGCAGACGAAATTATCGTAGCCATAGATGTCCTCAGCCCGCTCCATAAATTTACTTGTGTCGAGCAGGGCTTGGGTCTCAGCCGCCTCAAACTGTTTTTGACGCTTCATGTAGGCGTCAAAGCTCAGGCCACCCTGCGCCTCATTACCGGGCTTTCCGGTGTATGCCGCAACGGCAGTCAGGTCGTGATCGTGAATATTTGGCGCAATATGGATGGCATCAGCCAGAAGCATTTCCCGCAAGAACGGGACTTTCATCGCTTCGCGCTTACAATTATCCGCAATCGGTTCGGCCATGTAACGCGTGCCGATCCGGTAATCGATAGAGTAGTGAAACCATGTGCTGGTCTGCTGAAGCATCTCGGAGACATAGGTTTTGCCCAAGCCAGACATCGCAAATAAAACGATCCGCTTGTGCGGAGCATCGCGCCATTCTTGTGCTGAGTTATAGAGCATGGGCTGCGCCCTTTCGGAAAATCTGCTTGGAGACTTGAGATAGCCCTACAAAGGCACCGGTGCAAGGCAGCGCTTTGGAAGGTAGATAAAGAAAACCCCGCCACTTCGGATGAAGGGCGGGGCATGTAGAGTGTGAGTAAGCTAGATTTAGGAAGTATAGCCAACCTTAAGGCCAAGACCGACAGCTGAGTTATCGGAGAAGGTGGCATTAACGAGTTTGGTAACCGCGTCACCGAAGTCAACGTAGCGAATACCTCCAGAAATCTTCACGCCATTCTCAAGCGTGTAAGCGCCCCCAATAGAATAACTAACGTTACCATCCGTTGGCCCAAGATCACTAACTTTCTCGTCCTTAGCTGCCTCGTAGCCAATTGTTAACGATCCAGATAATTGATCACTAAAGCGGCGTCCTATCCCGATACTGTATGTGCTGACATCACTATCATATTTTACAAGTGTACCCGCAACTGGATCGTCATCTTTTAACGAAAAGCCATTCCAATTTACGTGCTGAACAGATGCTAAAAGAAGCGTGTCCGCCGCAATGCCTGTCTGGAAATCAACGTTGAAAGATTCTGGAAGCGTAGTCGTGAGGCTACCTGCGCTGCCTGGCAAAGCAAGATCAATTTCGCCTGAGTAAGTTACTGCTAGCCGCAGGACAATATCCTTGCGCTCATAGGCGCCCCCAACAACAAACCCTGTCCCACTACCTGAGGAATAGGTTGATGAATAAGCAGGTGGAGACGTCTGAGGCCGATTATATTTGCCCTTAACGCTTACATACCGCAGACCACCATGAACACTAAAGTGTTCATCCAATATTTGTCGTCGAAGGAGTGTAAGGCCTGTACTGGTAACGCTTGCTGCAGACCCGCTCAAACTATAATCAGCCTTGGCTAAATCCCATCTGCGCCAAAAGGCTGATCAAAAATGATCGTCGCCATGACAACAACGCCGACGAGGCTGCGATACGTCATGATCTCAAACGTATCCAAATCCACAGAGACAATCCGGCCAGCCAACGCCATGGCCGAAAAGTTGACGACAGCGCCAAGCATCCAGATGCAGGCTTTGAGTTGCGATGTCATCTGAGCCACCGCCGATCAGACTTCATGCCCACCGGAACATCCCAATGATACCAGCGCTCGCGTAGAAGAATTGCAGTAGCAACATGGCTCTGTGATTGCACAAAAAGGCCCACAAGCCGATCGAAAATGACGAGATCAGCAGCAAACAAAAGCCCCAAAATTCATAGCCAGAATTTGAAGCCACCAACAATGAGTATGCAATCGCAGTAGCGACGCCAAACCATTCGAGTGCTTTTTCTTTTGTCATTTGGTTGTCCTATGAAAGTCTTAACCTTGCATAACGCCGACGCGCTGCAAAAGGCAGCTTTGTTCACAGAGCCGAAAGCTGCGCGTTCAAATACCCTGCGGCGAGCTAAATGAATGCGCCGACATGAACAACCATTATGGCGCGGTCTTTCCACATCACTCCGACTGCGAACCACAAGAAAATGCCGACGAAGAAAAAGAAGATGTTATAGGGCACCATATTGAGGCCGGTTAAGCCATAGCCGATCAACTGAATGATGGTTGCAATCCACTTGACCGTGTCCACGTAGCGGCCCTGGAGCTTCTCAGCAGATGGGAGTTCGATCAGTGGCTCAACCGATGGTCCGTCTGGCGTCATTTCCACTCAATAGTTTCAACCTTGTAAGTCATTGATATTAATATGCCTATTTCAGACTTTCTAACAACTTTCTAACATTGCTGTTTGAAAACACGCAAAACTGAGTGCTGTGTGATTATTGAAAAGCAATAGAAACGTTGAAAAAGTGTTAGAAACTTTCTAACCAATGTCATTAAATTTGAGTGACAGTTAGTGCCATTGCCAAAAGAACTTATCTTGATAACCCTCTGATATTACTATTGCTTTTAATGTTTCTGTTGGCACACTTAAATCCGTAAATTTTCGTTCATGTGTTTCAACGTAAACTTTTCCTACATTGTCCAATGAGCACGTATCAAGCAAATGGTTAAGCAGTTCAATTTCGTAGCCTTTAATATCAATTTTAATTAATTCAATACGCGTATTTAGTGACTTAAGGAATTCCGCAAAGTCTATTTCTTGTATTTTTTCAAAAATCTCGTGTGATACGTTTGGTTTTTCTTTTAACAAACTACTTGCTTGAGTTAAGTCATTTTTCGATGAATTATAATCGCTGTGAAGATAAAGTTTTACCTTTTGGTTTTTTGTGCCAACGGCAACGTTGTATGTCTCAATACTACGAAATTTATCTGCTACCAATTTCAATTTCGCAAAAGCGAGTGTATTTGGCTCAAAAGAAATTACCCTTGCGCCTCTCCTTGCAAGTATTTCAGAAACCATTCCAACATTAGCACCGATATCGATAACTACATCTTTTTTCGATAACTTTCGCACATGGTATACGAACTTTTTTGGCAATACGTTATGTTGATAGCGAAGTTGCCTAAATAATAAAAAATCTTAGGAAAAAACATAATTATTATTTTTCGTAAGACATGCCTTCCAACCATTTTAAACATTTATTAAGATCCTTGATACAATTATGTAGTAGTAGCTCGACTAATTTCTAACTACTTTCTAACAACTATATCTATATATAACAATGACTTAGGGTATAAAATCTATTCCCATTCAATAGTTCTAATGGCATAAGTCATTGTTATATTTGTATCTTATTTTTTTGTAAGTTTTTTGTAAGTATTAAGAACACTGGAAGATTCAAAATGTGACACTGAATTAAACATGTGATTAGGCATTCAAGTATCCAATTAGCAATGAAATGAAAGCACCAACATGTACAACCATTATTGCTCTATCTTTCCACATAAATCCTACGGCAAACCATAAAAATATCCCAACGAAAAAAATGTAAATATTATAAGGGATTAAGTTCAATCCAGTCATACCGTATCCAATAAGTTGGATTACTGTTGCTAACCATTTAACAACATCAACAAACTTGAATTTAGCCATCATTTTATATGTGCCCTTCACTCTTAAACTCAGCGTCAAACTATGAAATGCAATAGTACCGCCACTTTGTATGAAAGTTTGTAAGTCAGTATTTTTTCTTGTTGAAAAACAATGACTTAATTTTTACTGAAAACCAGTTTATGAAAAATTATATAATAATATCAATTATTTAACATAATTTTCTCATTCCCACTCAATTGTCCCTGGAGGCTTGGAGGTAATGTCGTAGGTCACGCGGTTGATGCCTTTGATTTCATTGATAATCCGTGTTGCTGTTTCACCAAGGAATTCATGTTTAAACGGGTAGTAGTCGGCGGTCATGCCGTCGACGGACGTAACTGCCCGCAACGCGCAGGCGAAGTCGTAGGTCCGCCCGTCGCCCATGACGCCCACAGTTCGAACGGGCAGGATCGCAACGAACGCTTGCCATATCTCATCATAAAGGCCGTGTTTGCGGATCTGGTCGATGTAAACCGCATCGGCTTCACGCAAGATTTCAAGCTTTTCGCGGGTGATTTCGCCGGGACAACGGATGGCAAGGCCTGGCCCCGGGAAGGGGTGACGGCCGATAAAGTTTTTGGGCAAACCAAGTTCGGCGCCAAGTGCGCGGACTTCGTCTTTGAACAGCTCGCGAAGTGGTTCGACCAGCTTGAGGCCCATCTTTTCGGGCAGGCCGCCAACATTGTGGTGCGATTTGATCGTCACACTTGGGCCGCCACTAAATGACACGCTTTCAATCACATCCGGATAGAGCGTTCCTTGGGCCAGAAATTCTGCGCCCTCAATGCTGTCTGCGTGTTTCTGAAACACATCGATAAACAGCTTTCCAATAATTTTTCTTTTTGTTTCAGGGTCACTTACACCGTCAAGCTCACCTAGAAACAGCTCCTGCTCATCAGCGTGGATGAGCTTCATGTTGTAGTTGTCGCGGAACATGGTCACGACTTCTTCAGCCTCACCTTTGCGCAAGAGCCCGTGATCAACGAAGACACATGTCAGCTGATCCCCGATAGCCTCATGCAGCAAAACGGCCGCGACAGAACTGTCCACACCGCCGGACAAACCGCAAATTACGTTCTTATCGCCAACTTGCTCGCGTATCGCGGCAATGGCTTGTTCGCGGTACGCGCCCATTGTCCAGTCGCCGGTGAAGCCCGCCATTTCAACGAAGTTTTTGTACAGAGCTGCCCCGTTGGGGGTGTGGTGAACCTCGGGGTGAAATTGAACCGCGTAGAAATTACGCGACAAATCTGCCGTAATTGCAAAAGGCGCATTGGGCGATGTGCCGTAGACGTCAAAGCCCGGGGCAATGGCGGACACGTGATCACCGTGGCTCATCCAGACTTGTTCTTTGCCCTTGGCAAACCACCCCTCAAGCAACTTGAGACGGGTGTCCGCGGGGGTCACAAATGCGCGGCCAAACTCGGCAGTTCCGTGACCTGTGTCCACTCTGCCGCCCAACATATGCATCATGACTTGTTGACCGTAGCAAATGCCAAGGATCGGCACGCCCATTTCGAAGACAGACGCCGGCGGGCGCGGCGAGCCTTCGCGGGTTACACTGTCTGGTCCCCCTGACAAAATGACCGCTTTAGGCGCGAAATCCGCCAAAAAGCTGTCGGTCACGTTCTGATAGGGGTGAATTTCGCAATACACACTGAGCTCGCGCAGGCGGCGGGCGATCAGTTGTGTAACTTGGCTGCCAAAATCAATGATGAGAAGGCGTTCGTGGGGCGTGTTCTGTGTCATGGACGTTGATTATGCGCGAGTTGTGTCTGTGGCAAGAGAACATGTCGCTTTTACGCCAGAAGGGACGGATATGGTGGCGGCGAATATCTGTCCGCGCACTAGGTTACCGCTCAAATGAACACAAAAGGGGCTCAAAATGTCTGATACAGCAACAACTACACGCCGTGCACGTGGTGGCGGAGGCGCCGCGCGACGTGCGGCGCGGACGGCTGTCTCATTTGATACGGCCAAGTATATCGAGCGCAACATCCCCAATTTTGAACTTTTGAGTGACGTAGCGCTTAGCATCATCGAGGAAAACGCGGAAACCTTGCTTGAGGAAGTAGGGGTGGCTTTTGTTGATTCTCCCGAAAGTCTTGAGCGTTGGAAGGCTGCTGGCGCATCTGTTGACGGCGAACGCGTGCGGATTCCGCGTGGATTGGCCCGTAAACTGTGCAGCACTGCGCCCTCGATGTTCACCCAACACGCCCGCAATCCCGAGCGTAACGTTGAGATTGGCGGCAATACACTAGTGACAGCACCTGTCTATGGTCCTCCGTTCGTGCGCGACAAAGACGGCGGCCGCCGCTACGCAACGATGGATGACTTCGTTAAATTCGTGAAACTTGGCTATATGTCGAAATGGCTTCACCACTCTGGTGGTACTGTTTGTGAGCCAACAGATGTGCCTGTGAACAAGCGCCACCTCGATATGTTGCTTACGCATATGCTGTACTCGGATAAGCCGTTTATGGGGTCCGTGACTGAACCAAGCCGTGCACAAGACAGTGTTGAGATGTGTGAAATTCTGTTTGGCAAAGAATTCGTCCAAGAGAACACAGTGATGACGTCACTCATCAACATTAACAGCCCCATGACATTCGATTCGATCATGATGGGTGCGCTTGAGGTCTACGCCAAGAATAACCAAGCCTGCATTATTTCGCCGTTCATCGTGGGCGGCGCGATGGCACCAGTGTCTGTCATGGGAACGTTGACGCAGGTTTTGGCCGAAGTGATGGCCGGTATTGCCTACAGCCAGATCATTCGCCCCGGTGCGCCAGTTATTTTCGGCACATTTGTGACATCGATTGACATGAACTCGGGCGCGCCCACATTTGGCACCCCTGAAGCGAGCCAGATTTTGTACGGTGCAGGCCAACTTGCCCGCCGCATGGGGCTGCCATTCCGGTCTGGAGGCGGGCTTTGTGCATCTAAGCTACCCGATGCGCAGGCGGCTTATGAGACAGCAAACACGCTGAACGCAGCGCTGATGGGCGGTGTTAACTTTATGCTCCACTCATGCGGTTGGCTCGAAGGTGGCCTTGTTGCGTCATTCGAGAAATTCGTGATGGATGCAGATCAGCTTGGAACGTTGCACAAAATGGCCGCAGGTGTGGCCCATGATGAAAACGCTCAAGCAATGGGTGCGATCCGTGAAGTAGGCCCCGGCGGTCACTATCTTGGGTGCGACCACACGCAAGAGAATTTCAAATCGGCGTTCTGGAAGTCGGATGTGTTTGACTACCGTCCGTTCGAAACATGGGATGAGGACGGCGCAAAAGACACCCAATATCTTGCATCGCAGCGGGTTACCAAGATGCTGAGTGATTACCAACAGCCGCAGATCAACCCCGAGATCAAGACTGCCTTGGAGGCCTATGTGGCTGAGAAAAAGGCATCCATGCCTGATGCGTTTATGTAGGCTTTTGGGTTAACCACTTTGAGGCGGTCTTCGCAGACTGTTTCCTTGTTCTGAACAATGGCCGCCTCAATCAAGAGCGCGGCCATTATCATGACATGGCGCGATGGTTGGTAATTTGCGTTATGCGCTTTGCGCTGTTCGTTGAGTTGTTCTTCTGCTGCCATGAGGCGCGCCAATGCTTTTTAGCTAATCACAGTAGTTTCGTTTTTCAAAAGCTCGGAGAGTAGTTTTTCACGATTACAAAGGCTTTTTGCGTTTCTTGCTGCGGCCAAAAGCAATTTAGGGCGTTTGATGCGGCTGAGTGTACGTAGGGCTGGGGTCATAATGGTCTCCATAATCGTAACAGTTATTCAATTTACGAAATCATCATCACACAACCTATGCGAGTGTTGCGTGGAAAATTTATGAGCGCGCGGGCCTCTTACCAATTGTTATCAATTTGGAAACAATAATCGAATTGTGGCGATTTTCTTAACGCCTAGGTAATGTTTACACGCTTAAGTTGCATTGCCCTGTGGGTAAATCAGTGGATAGTTTTTGTATAGGGGGAAGCCAAATGTCTAGTGTTACTGTTTCCAAGGTTGCAGGCGCGTTGTTGCAGTCGCTGCCCGATTGGGTGCCGCAATCTGCTCGCAACTACATTCTACACACGGAAAAAGGGTGTTCGATCAGAGAGCTTGCCCGTGATTTGGGCTGCCACGTGTCTACTGTAAGCCGTCAGGTCAAGCGGCTTGAGCGCCGCCGCGAAGACATATTGGTGGACGAGGCGCTGCGGACATTGGGAGCAACGGGGCAGGGCGTGGCGCCAACTGGGCCTTCGGGCCACAAATCTTCCGACATTGCAGTGCGTGATGCGGAGGTTGACATCTGTACAGACGAAGAGACAGTGAACCGTGAGGCGCGCCGCATTTTGCGCCGTTTGGTTGAGGCGGGGGGCCGTTTTGGCTGTGGCCCGTGACATGAAAAAAGCCGTTGTGGTGCGCACTGGTGCGGACGGGCAAACCACCAGAACGGCAACTGTGGACCGGCCTGTTGCAAGTGCAATAGCGCTGAAAGATTGGATTTCGTGCATCACACCTTCACGTATTTCGCGTTACTCCATTACATGTGCAGGCCGTGCGGCGTTGAAGCAGTTGATTGAGGTCGGTGATGATGCAAAACTAAGCGCGCGGACAGTAACCCAAGTTCATACGTCTGAGACAACTGACCCTCGTGCGGTGCGCTATTCTCTTCGCGAAAGCCCGCTTGTGGTTTTGTCGCGGCGCAAAAGCAAAGATGGTGAGGCGTTTTTATCTGATGAACATGTGTCCGCAGGCGAGCGTTTGCGCGAAGATTTTGAGCTGGCACAGATCGATGTAGGCGCAAATTTTGACTGGCAACCAGCATTGAAGGCGCCAGAAGAACCTACGACCACAAGCGATGCACAGAAGCGTGTGTTCGCCGCACTCCATGATCTTGGGCCCGGTCTTGGGGATGTTGTGCTGCGCACGTGTTGCTACCTTGAGGGCCTAGAAGCGGCCGAGCGTCGCATGGGATGGGCTGCGCGTTCTGGCAAAGTGGTGCTGCGCATTGCCTTAGAGCGGCTCAAACGCCATTATGCAAATGTTTACGGCGCACACGGGCGTTTTGTAGGCTAGGCCGCCATTCGGTAAACACATAGCAGACAACACCGCGCACCCCCTAGGCATTGGCAAATTGAAGGGCTATATCTCTAATATCTTGATAATTGAGGTAGCTTCATGGCCACGCCCCGCGATCTGAAAATTCCGGCACAGCGCCACCCTGAAAAGCAGCGCCGTGCAGACGCTCCGCAGCCGAAAAAACCAGATTGGATTCGGGTTAAGGCGCCTGTCGGCGAGGGCTACAAGAAAACCCATGAAATTATGCGTGAGCACAAGCTGGTAACCGTTTGTGAAGAAGCTGGTTGTCCCAATGCTGGTGAGTGCTGGAACCAAGGTCACGCCACGATGATGATCATGGGGCAGGTATGTACGCGCGCTTGTACGTTCTGCAACATCGCAACGGGTAAGCCACCAGAAGCGCTTGATGTGTTTGAACCGGGCCGTGTTGCGGATGCGGTGAAAAAGCTTGGGCTTAACCATGTCGTTATCACCTCCGTTGACCGTGATGATATCGAAGATGGCGGGGCAGAACATTTTGCACAGACAATCCGTGCGATCCGGCGTCAATCACCTAAAACAACGATCGAAATCCTAACGCCAGATTTTATTCGCTGTGATGACAGTGCTTTAGAAGTTGTTGTTAATGCAAAACCTGATGTGTTTAATCATAACCTAGAGACTGTTCCCGGGCTTTACCCCGAAGTTCGCCCTGGCGCGCGGTACTTCCATTCACTGCGTCTATTACAACGCGTAAAAGAGCTTGATCCGACGATCTTTACCAAGTCGGGTATCATGGTTGGTTTGGGTGAAGACAAGCAAGCGGTCGTTCAAGTGATGGAAGATATGCGCGCGGCTGACATCGATTTTTTGACTATCGGTCAGTACCTCCAGCCAACGCCAAAACACCACGCTGTTGATCGTTTCGTCACACCAGATGAATTCGGATCATACGAAAAAGCGGCGTATAACAAGGGCTTTTTGATGGTGTCATCAACGCCGCTGACACGATCAAGCTATCATGCGGGTGACGATTTTGCGCGCCTTAAAGCAGCACGTGACAAGCGTTTGGCCGGCGCCTGATCCGGCCAATTCGTATCAATCGGTAAACCGTACTTTGCCAATATGGTTAAGGTTGCGATTGCGCTGTGCGTAATCAATGCCGTACCCGACAACAAACTCGTCTGGTATGGCAAAACCAACCCAGTCCGCTGAAATATCCACCTCGCGACGGCTTTCTTTGTCCAAAAGAACGATGCTTCTCATCTTCGCGGGTTTGCGCGCTTGCAGTAGGCCAATGACGTGCTTCATCGTGTAGCCCGTATCAATCAAATCTTCGACGACCAGCACATGACGCGCCTCAATTGCGCCGCGTAAGTCCTTGAGAATGCGTACTTCACGGCTACTTTCCATGCCGTCGCTGTAGCTGCTTGCCTCTAAGAAATCGACTTCCACATCAAGGTTCAGCTCACGCACAAGATCGGCAATGAACACAAAACTGCCGCGCAACAGCCCAACAACCACTAGCTTATCAGCGGCAGCGAATTCTGCCTCAATCTCACGGGCAAGTTCCTCAATGCGGGCAGCAATTGCCTTGGCGGTGATCATTGGATCGATAACATATGGACGCGACATATTGGGGAATTCCCTTGATTTTCGCGCGCTAGCATACGACATCTGGCAGAGCTGTCATCAACGAAATTGAATCATGCCGACACATACCGACACAAAAACACTGCCATACACTGCGCAGCAAATGTACGATCTGGTCGCGGATGTGGCGTCCTATCCTCAGTTTTTGCCGTGGTGCGCGGCTGCGCGCATCAGAAGTAGGACGGACCACGGGGCATCTGAAGTCATGCTTGCGGATTTGGTCATCAGTTTTAAAGTTTTTCGCGAACGTTTTGGTAGCAAAGTGGTTCTGTATCCGGACGATCAGAAGATTGAGACGACGTACATTGATGGCCCATTTAAGTATATGGAATCAACATGGAGTTTCAAAGATGTAGAAGGTGGTGTTGAAGTAACCTTCTTTGTAGATTTTGAATTCAAGAACGCCATTCTGCAAGGGATCATCGGTGTTGTGTTTAACGAGGCAATGCAGCGGATTGTGCGGGCGTTTGAGCGCCGCGCTGACGCGCTTTACGGCGGCTAGAACGCAAACGGCCACCCCGAAGGATGGCCGCCGCTCGGTCTAGCAAGCTGGGTGCTAAGCTACGACGTTGTATCGTAGGCGCGCTCACCGTGTACTGCCAAATCAAGGCCGGTCTGCTCTGTTTCTTCATCGACACGCAGCGGAGTGATCACCTTCACGATGTAAACTAAAGCGACTGTGACGACGGTTGTGAAAACGCCCACAATTGCCAGTGATCCAAGTTGCGCAACCCATGTGCCTTGGCCAACCAACGCAATTACGATTGTCCCGAAAATACCGCCCACACCGTGTACCGCGAACACATCGAGCGTGTCGTCAATCTTGAGTGTGTTGCGGACCAATACGACGGCCTCTTGGCACAAGATGCCAGCAACGCCGCCGATGCACAGTGCTGTCACCGGATCAACAAAGCCAGACGCGGGCGTGATCGAAGCCAGCCCTGCGATTGTCCCAGTCACGATCCCGACCAGAGAGGCTTTGCCGAACTTGATCTTCTCCCACAGCGCCCATGACAATGAGGCTGCCGCCGCTGAGATATGCGTGACGGTCAGGGCCATCGCGGCGCCACCATCTGCCGCCAGTTGAGATCCCCCGTTGAAGCCGAACCAGCCAACCCAAAGCATTGCCGCGCCGATCATGACATAGCCCGGATTGTGGGGGGGCTTGCTTTGCTCTTTGCGCGCGCCAAGCATCACCGCAATGATAAGGGCTGCAAGGCCAGCTGTTTCATGGACCACGATGCCACCAGCGAAGTCGCGGGCACCTGTCTCACCAAAGATGCCGCCGTCCGCCAACATGCCGCCACCCCAGATCCAGTGAACCACAGGTGCATAACAAAGCAGCATCCACAGGCCAGAAAAGAGCAGAACAAAACCAAAGCCGACACGCTCAACATATGCGCCGACAATCAGCGCGGGGGTGATGACTGCAAAGGTCATTTGGAAGGCAAAGAACAGAACCTCGGGGATTGTACCCGCCAAAGTGTCTGCGTCGATGCCGTCAAGGAACATCTTGTCCAAACCGCCCCAGTAGCCGCTCGTGCCGCTGCCAAAAGCGATGGAATATCCGAAGGCTAGCCACAATATACTCATTAAACATGCGATTGCGTAGCAGTGCATAAACACGCTCAAAACGTTGCGAGAACGGACCAGGCCGCCGTAAAATAGTGCCAAGCCTGGCAATGTCATAAACAGAACCAGCGCCGTCGCGACGATGATCCAAGCTGTATCTGCCCCTACCATGATACCCTCCTAAGGTGATGTTGAGGTGCAATAAGCATGGGGGGTGAGCCCGATAAAGAGGCAGTGTGTGTATGTGTGTGCTTAAATTATCAGCAGGCTGAGTGTGCATGATTACTGTGCGGTAACGCAGCCTCTTTGCTTAATTAATGGGCGAAACGCAAAGCTACTGGCTTTCAAAAAACCGTATCAACATGCCAAGCGCATGGTCCCGTGCAGCGCACCTGACATGTGTCCGCCCCAACGCGCCGAACTCAATCGTTTCTGTGAGACAGGTGTCAGTCGTTTCGTCAAAAAGGGCGAAGCAAACGCGCCCCTCAGGCTTGAAATCAGAGCCACCTGGCCCCGCAATCCCAGTGATTGAGACACTTGTCCGCGCATCAGATCGCGCCACTGCACCCCGCGCCATTTGTTGGGCTACTTCTATGCTGACGGCACCGTGCCGGGCGAGTGTCTCAGGGGTAACGCCAAGCATCATTTCTTTTGCGCTGTTGGCGTAAGTTGTGAACCCGCAAATGACCACATCCGAGCTGCCAGCAATCTCCGTAAGCGCTGCACTGACCATGCCACCGGTGCAACTTTCGGCGGTTGCGATCGTACGGTTGACGCGCCGTGCCGCCTCAAGGGTTTTGTTGGCTAATTCAGAGTGCATGGGCGAGCCCCGCCAAAACAATTACCCCAATCGCTGCAAAAATGCCGGCGATAACATCATCAAGCATCACGCCCCAGTGGTCATGTCGGCGGTCTGCCATGCCGACCAGCCAAGGTTTCCAAATGTCAAAAAGGCGAAAGAGCGCAAAAGCGGCGATCCATCCGGGCCAAAGTGCCAGCAGATCAGTGCCCGCAGCCTGTGCCCCGATTATAACGGGCAAAAGTGCTATCCATTGGCCAATGACCTCGTCGATCACAATAATAGACGGGTCGTGATCGTCACTTCCTGCAGTCATGATTTTCGTGGCCCAAACGCCTTTCGCAAAACCCACAACCAAAGCGACGCCAAAAAGAATGGGCCCGCCGAGTGTGGCGAGTGCCCACCCAAGCGGAAGGGCGGCAAGCGATCCCCATGTGCCTGGGGCAGGGCTCATGTGGCCGACATAGCCCACGGTACCAATCAAATGAGCGAGTTGTTTCATGGTTTGACCAACGTGGCAGTTGCCAGCGCGGCGATGCCTTCACCACGCCCTGTAAATCCGAGTTTTTCGGACGTGGTCGCCTTTACGCCGACCCGCGCAACGTCGAGCCTCATGATCTCGGCCATTTTCTCGCGCATTTGCATCGCAACCGGCCCTATCTTTGGAAATTCACAGACCAGCGTGCAGTCAACGTTTGAAATGGTATACCCGCGCTCCGTCGCGCGGCTAACGGCGTGGCGCAAAAAGATGTCAGAGGCGGCACCTTTCCATTGCGCCTCACTTGGCGGGAAATGCTGTCCGATATCCCCGTCCGCAAGGGCGCCGTAAATCGCATCAGTCACGGCATGCATACCTACGTCCGCATCAGAATGACCCTGCAAGGCACTATCAAAAGGCACTTTTACGCCGCATAGAATTACATGATCACCGTCACCAAAGCGGTGTACATCGTAGCCATTGCCAACGCGAATATCCATGGCAGCCTGTCCTTTCAAAATACGTGCGGCGCGGGCAAAATCTTCGGGCGTCGTCACTTTGATATTGTCTTCTAAGCCGGGCACAATCTGGACTGGTATGTTTGCCGCGCGGGCAATTTCCACATCGTCAGCCGAATCACCTTTATGGGCAAGATGGGCCGCTAAGAGGGGGGCAAGGTGAAACCCTTGGGGTGTTTGCGCGCGCATTAATTCGCTGCGATCTTGTGTACGGGACACATGTCCATGGTCATGTGTCCAAAGCGCGTCGGTGACCTGAAGGCCCGGTGCAGCACCTTTGGCGGTGTTAAGCGCGGCAATCACGTTATCAATCACAGTATCTGAGATGCACGGGCGCGCCACATCGTGGATTAGAACCTGATCCACGCCTTGTTTTTGCGCTTCTTTTAGTCCGCATAGAACAGATGCATTTCGGGTTTCACCGCCTACAATACGCGTGATCCCATCGAATGAGATACCCTCGATGTCACGCTCAATATCATCTTGATGAAGCACCAGAATAATAATGGACAGGTGTCCGCATGCGCGAAAGCGGTCAAGTGTCCATGCTGCAATCGGACGACCTGCAACATACTGCCATTGCTTTGGAATATCACCACCGGCACGGGTTCCACGGCCAGCTGCGACAATAATCGCAGCGGTCTTTGGTTTGGTGTTGTGGGCAGATGTCATGGGAACAGGATGTATCAATCTTTACGGGTGATACAACTGAAATGGCGCGCATTGGAATTGCAACAATGATTAAAATATAGGCAACAGATATTTTTTGGCTAATTTATGTGCAGTTTAGCATTGTGTGTGCTCTGGGGATTGCTAGGCATAGAAGAATGAACACTTTTGCAGACCGATCAACACCACTCAGTCTTCCAAACCCGCCGGTTATGCTTGCCCCGCTCGCAGGCATTACGGATTTGCCGTTCCGAAAGCTGGTGAGCAAATTTGGGGCCGGTCGCGTTGTCAGCGAAATGGTTGCGTCACAAGAGCTGCTGAGCAGTCGTCCTGGCACGCGCGAAAAAGCAGAACTTGGTGCCGAGGTTGAAAATACAGCAGTTCAGCTTGCGGGCCGTGATCCCGAATGGATGGCTGAGGCCGCGCGTCAGGTTGCCGATATGGGCGCAAAAATTATCGACATCAACATGGGGTGCCCAGCAAAAAAGGTCACCAGCGGGTATTCAGGTAGTGCTTTGATGCGCGATTTGGACCATGCGCTTAAACTAATTGATGCAGTGGTCGAGGCCGTGAATTTACCGGTGACGCTAAAGACGCGCCTTGGTTGGGATGAAAATCTGCTTAACGCGCCCGAGCTGGCGGTGCGTTCTGAACAAGTGGGCGTGCAACAGATCGTCATTCACGGACGCACCCGTTGCCAATTTTACAAAGGTGCCGCGGATTGGTCGGCGATCGGGCGGGTTAAGAATGCGGTGAACATTCCCATCATTGCGAACGGCGATATTACGGATCCACAAACAGCGCGCAACGCGCTTGATCAATCAGGGGCCGACGGGGTCATGATCGGCCGCGGTGCGCAGGGCCGTCCGTGGGTTCTGGCCGAAGTTGCCCATGCGATTTACGGCGATCAAGCTGCCATTTGTGCGCCGGATGTTCCAAGCGGTGCTGATCTGTGTGATCTGGTCTCAGGCCATTTTGAAGACATGCTGGCGTTCTACGGAAGCTCTCTTGGGGGGCGCGTGGCACGTAAACATTTAGGCTGGTACATGGATTTTGCGCAAACGCCAGCTGCACTTCGTCGCGAAGTTCTGACTGCGGATCCAAGTGTCGTATTGAGACTTTTGCCGCTCGCCCTGCAACAGCATCAGGAGGCCGCGTAATAATGGACCGCGCACTTTGGATATCACTTCCGTCGCCTGTCGTTCTGATCGGGGCTGATGATTGCGTGATTGATATGAACCCGGCGGGCGAAAGTTTTCTGAATGTATCGTGCAAGTCGCTTATTGGGAAGTCGCTCTGGGATACGGTTCTACGCGCGGCACCGATGGAAGGCGCGATGCAAAAGGCGCGCAACAGCCATTCAACTCTTTATATCAACGACGTTATTGTGGGGGACGCGGGAAAAGGTAGCATGGCGTATAACATTCAGGTGGCGCCACTTCAAGGAACGAAAGGCGGTATGATTATGCTGATGTCGCCGCGTGAATTGACCACGCGCATTGACGCATCGCGGACGTCCCATTCTGCGGCGCGATCTGCGATAGGCATGTCCGAAATGCTCGCCCATGAGGTTAAGAACCCCCTCGCTGGCATAACGGGTGCGGCGCAACTTTTATCCATGAGCCTGTCAAACGGGGACAGGGAAATGACGGACCTCATTGTTGAGGAAACCCGCCGGATTGTGAAGTTGCTTGATCAAGTTGAGATGTTTGGGAACCTTCAGCCGCCTGAGCAGAAAGTGGTTAATATTCACGACGTTCTGAACCGTGCTCGGAGGTCAGCGCTGGTCGGATTTGGCGCGCATATGACCATCGCTGAGCACTATGACCCATCGCTGCCATCGACCCTTGGTGACGCGGATCAATTGCTGCAGGTCATTCAGAACTTGCTGAAAAATGCCTCGGAGGCGGCGGACCGCCGTGGGGGGCACATCGATATTCGAACTTATTACGAGCACTCTTTGAGAGTGCGGCGCGCCGACGGTGAACATGCCCCGCTGCCGCTTCAGATTGAGATTATTGATGATGGGCCTGGCCTTCCGCCCGAGTTGGAAAATGACATTTTTGAACCCTTTGTATCGGGTAAAGAAAACGGGACGGGGCTTGGGCTGGCATTGGTTGCGAAGATCGTCGCTGACCACCATGGCTGGCTGCGGGTTGAGAGTGAACCCGGCAAGACGATGTTCCGGATTAGCCTGCCGCGTGCGCCCAAACATATGAAAGACCATACTGAATGATTGACCGCCAACTTATTGTTTTGAGGACCTATTAATATGGATGGCACTGTTCTTGTCGCTGATGATGATCGCACAATTCGAACTGTTTTGACCCAAGCACTGACCCGCGCAGGATGTAAAGTGCACGCGACCGCCAGCATGGTAACGTTGCTTCGGTGGGTCGAAGAAGGGAAGGGCGATTTGGTCGTTTCGGACGTGGTTATGCCCGATGGTAATGGCCTTGATGCGCTACCCCATATCACCAAAGCGCGGCCCAATTTGCCGGTGATCATCATCTCGGCACAGAACACAATAATGACCGCAATTCAGGCCACTGAGAAAGACGCCTACGATTATCTTCCTAAGCCATTTGACTTGCCCGATCTGATGAAGCGCTGTGCTAAGGCGCTTGAGGCGAAGCGAAAAAGTCCTGCGCTTTCGCAGCCGCCTGTGAAGGACGAGAATGAGTTGCCTCTGGTCGGGCGGACTGTCGCGATGCAAGCGCTTTATAGGTTAATTGCGCGGGTGATGAACACTGATCTGTCGGTGCTAATTTTGGGTGAAAGTGGCACGGGTAAATCGCTTGTAGCACGCGCAATCCATGACTTTTCTGACCGCAGGAGCCTTCCTTTTGTTGTTGTTGGTGAGCGCGATTTGGAAGGTGTTGATGGTCCGGCGAATGTACTGTCGCGGGTACGCGGTGGTACACTTGTTTTTGATGAAATAGCTGATCTCAGTCTTGAGGCGCAAGCGCGGGTGGTGCGCATGTTGGATAGTATGCCGGAACCTGCGCCGCGGGTTATTGCCGCTAACCAGTCTGGTCTAGCTGAGCGTACAGAGCAGGGTTTGTTCCGTGAAGATTTATTCTACCGGCTATCTGGCGTCACACTTTCTGTGCCGCCGTTACGTGAACGCGTGGAAGATATTGAACTTCTCGCGGCGCACTTTTTGAGTCGTTCTGACCGGAGTGGCGGGCCGGCAAAGTTTTTCTCTGACGAGGCGATGGACTTGCTCCGCAATTATAGCTGGCCCGGAAACGTGCGCCAATTTGGACATGCGATCAAGCGCTTGGTCGTCACTGTCGCAGAAGAGCAAATCACCGAAGCACAAGTTGAAACCATGCTTCGCAACCAACCGGCCGTTAGCACAACGCTGCGCGCAGGTGAGGGTGAAAAACTGTCAGCATCGGTGTTTAAACATCTAAGACGATACTTTGATCTGCACGGCGGAGAGCTGCCGCCCGATGGGCTTTATGGTCGAATTTTGCGCGAAATTGAGATGCCGCTGATCGAGATCGCGCTTGATGCAACCGGTGGTAATCAAGCTAAATGTGCTGATCTTCTTGGCATCAACCGCAATACCTTGCGAAAAAAGATCACGGACCTCGATATTGAGGTGACACGCCGACGCAAATTGATGTAAATACATCACATAAGCGTGGCCAAATGGTCGCATAGCGTCTGCTATGGGCGCGCAAGGCTAAGGTGAAACGAGATGAGGTTACGTGCGGACCGCAGGTTTTGGGATCGGCTGAGCCGATTTTACCGGCGCCGTAGTACCCGCAGCGCGTTTACGGTTTTTGTCGTAGCACTCGGTCCCATACTCGCGAGTGCAACGTTTACTGTTCTTGGCCCACTGCAAGATCAAGCAGTTGGGAACAGTCTGCGGCTCGTTTTGCTGGCCGATCTCGTCTATGCACTTGTTGTGGCGACCATGGTTGCCAGTCGTGTCGCGCAAATGATTGCAGCACGGCGTGCGAAATCTGCGGGATCGCGGCTGCATTTGAGGTTAACGGGTGTTTTCGCACTTGTTGCGCTTCTTCCAACTATTCTTGTTGCGATTTTTGCGGGTCTTACAGTAAACGTGGGGCTTGAGGGTTGGTTCTCTGATCGGGTGCGCGGTGTGGTTGGCGCCTCTTTAACCGCGGCGCAGGCCTATGAAACCGAGCAGCGCGAAGACCTAATTCGTGACGCGCAGATACTGGCGCGCTTCTTGAATGTGTCGCAGCGGGACGGGGTGTTGAGTGATGCAGAGCTACGTCTTGTGTTGGGTCAAGTGCAGTCAACCATCCAAAATCCGTTGGCCGAGGCGTTTATTATCGATGGCAACGCTGAAATCCGTGCGCGCGGTGCCCGCAGTTACTTGTTCAGCTATGAAGAACCTGCTGAACGGTACTTCGGTGAAGCGCGTGATAACGGCGTTGCAGTGATCGAAGATTGGGGGCGTGACGAGTTTCGTGCGCTTGTCCCTCTTGCAAATACACTAGACCGCTTTGTTTATATTAGCCGTGAAGTTGACGGCGCTATTTTGCAGTTGCTTGATGACACCCAACAAAGTGCCAAATTGTACCAACAATTAGAACAGGACCGTGGGCGCCTTTTGTTTGAATTTGGCCTTCTTTATCTTGGGTTTGCTGTCATCTTGATCCTTGCAGCGATTTGGTTGGGCCTTTGGTTTGCAGAGCGTCTCGCACGGCCCGTCGGAAGGCTGGCTGGTGCTGCGCGTCGGGTAGGGATGGGGGATCTTGATGTTGTTGTGCGCGAAGAGCGCGGCGACGATGAGATTTCGATGCTGAGCCGGTATTTCAACCAGATGACGCGACAGCTTAAGCAACAACGCGACACGCTCCTCGACAGTACCCGCCAGATTGAGCGTCGCCGGCGGTTGTTTGATAGTGTGCTATCGTCTGTTACGTCTGGTGTGGTTGGGCTTAATGCCGCTGGTCATGTCTCATTTGTAAACAAATCGGCAGAACGACTGCTTAGACTTGATCCTGATCTGGAGGCAAGGGGCATTTCAGAGGCTGTGCCAGAGTTTAAGCAGCTTTTTGAAGATGTAAGATTGAACAATAACAAAGTAGTACAGGCGGGAGTTAAGGTCACACGAAGTGGTGTGATGGAGAACCTTCTTGTGCGAATTGCCCCCCGTATCGGAAGCGATGGCACTGAAGGATATGTGATTTCATTCGACGATGTGACCGATCTGGTCAGCGCACAACGGATGGCTGCTTGGGGGGACGTTGCACGCAGGATTGCTCATGAAATCAAGAACCCGCTTACGCCCATTCAGCTAAGTGCCGAGCGGATTAAACGTAAGTTTGGCCGCGAAGTTGAAGACGCGGAAGCGTTGGAGCAAATGACCGGTGTGATTGTGAGGCAGACAGGTGATTTGAGGCGGATTGTCGATGAGTTCTCAAAATTTGCCCGTATGCCAGAACCGCAGCGTCGCGAGGAGGATTTGTCACAAATTCTACGCGATGCGGTGACTCTACAATCTGCAAGTGGCTTGAAGATCACGGCGGATATTCCGCAAGGACCTATTTGGGCTGATATTGATGCCACAATGGTGGGTCAGGCGCTGACAAACCTTATTAAGAATGCCTCAGAGGCTATTGAAAGCTATGAGGAAAAATACGGTGTGCGGCCTCGAAATCCAGAAGTATCGGTCAGCCTAACAACAATTGACCATTCGGTGCAGATTGTGATTTCGGATAATGGTATTGGGTTGCCAGTTGATCGCAGCAAGCTGTTTGAGCCCTATGTTACGACCCGAGACAAAGGTACTGGCTTGGGGCTACCTATCGTTAAAAAGATCATCGAAGAACATAGCGGTTCACTGTCATTAGAAGACGCCGAGCCGGTGGGCGGCAATACACACAGCGGGGCCTCTGCGATTGTGGCGCTGCCCATTTCACCTATGAAAAACCAGATAAAATGATGCACAAAAGACAGCACTTAGCGAGGTTGGCATGAGCCATATTTTGATCACAGATGACGAGCGAGATATCCGCGAATTGGTGGGGGATATTTTGAAAGACGAGGGATTTGAGGTGAAGCTTGCAGGCACCTCAACCGAGTGCATTGCCTCTATCAAAGACGAAATTCCTGCGCTGATGATCCTCGATATCTGGCTTAAAGACAGTGACATGGACGGAATTGATATTCTGAAAACGGTCAAGCGAGAGCACCCCGAAGTGCCAATTGTCATCATATCTGGGCACGGAAACATTGAGATTGCAGTCGCAGCCATTAAACAAGGCGCTTATGACTTCATTGAAAAACCGTTCAACATCGATCAACTGATGGTCGTTATCACGCGCGCCATGGAAACGTCGCGGCTTCGTCGCGAGAACTTGGCTTTGAAGCGGACGGGTGGTCAATCGGCGCCAATGATCGGTCATTCTGTGGCGTTCAAGACCCTTCGAAGCCAGTTAGATAAAGTGACTAATTCTAACGGGCGCGTGATGCTGACTGGCCCCGCCGGCGCGGGGAAAGACGTCGCGGCACGCTATATTCACGCACAGTCGCCGCGGTCAGATGCTCCTTTTGTGACAGTTAATTCTGCGGGGGTTGATCCCGAACACATGGAAGAAATCTTGTTCGGCCGTGAGACCAGCAAAGGTCCCGAGCCCGGACTTTTAGAGCAAGCAAGTGGCGGTGTCATTTATTTTGATGAAGTCGTTGATATGCCTCTTGGCACGCAGTCGAAAATCTTGCGCGTTTTGGTTGATCAACAATTCGTTCGGGTTGGCGGCGCGGAGAAAGTGAAAGTCGATCTTCGTGTGATTTCCAGTTCCAACCGTGATTTGGAGAAAGCAATTGCCGATGGTGCGTTCCGCGAAGAGCTGTATCACCGTCTGAATGTTGTACCTGTAACGGTGCCTGGCCTGGATGAACGCCGTGAAGACATCCCCGTGCTGGCGGCACATTTCATCGAACAGCTGCATCAGAGCCAAGGATTGCCGCTGCGCGAATTAACTCAAGAGGCAGAAACGCGCCTTCAAACCATGAATTGGCGTGGCAATGTCCGTCAGTTGAAAAACGTGATTGAGCGGGTTTTGATTTTAGGCGACGACACTGGTCCCATCGATGTGGCTGATTTGCCAAACGATGATGCGGGCGCGGGGGGTGATGACACGGTTGTTGTGCCAAGTGCGTTGGCTGCTTTGCCGCTCCGCGAGGCGCGTGAACTCTTTGAGCGCGAGTATTTGCTGGCGCAAATTAACCGTTTTGGGGGCAATATCAGTCGTACAGCTACGTTTGTGGGCATGGAGAGGTCCGCTTTGCACCGCAAGCTGAAGACGCTGGGTGTGGTGACAAGCTCGAAAGGGGGCGCGCGGGTTGCCGAAGTGTTTGATGATACTGCCGACGCGCAGAACAATTGACGTAAAGCGCGCCGCGTGTCACCCACATAGAACCACGATGAGTGTTAGGGAAGCCCCATGAAGGTCATTATTTGCGGCGCAGGACAAGTTGGCTGGCAGATTGCGCGCCATTTGGCATCTGAAAACAACGATGTGACAGTTGTAGACAACAATGAAGAACTTGTTCGCCGCGCGACAGAAACCCTTGATGTTCAAGGTGTTGCTGGCTTTGCAAGCTATCCTGATGTGCTTGAGCGTGCGGGTGCGCGCGACGCTGATATGGTGATCGCTGCAACCCATTCGGATGAGGTCAACATGGTGACCTGTCAGGTGGCGCATTCTGTGTTCGAGGTGCCACGCAAAATCGCGCGCCTGCGGGCGCAGTCTTATCTTGATGCGATTTACTCTGATCTCTACCGCCGTGATCACCTGCCGATTGACGTGGTAATCAGCCCTGAGCGTGAAGTTGCCCAAGCCGCTTTGCTGCGCCTTTCAAGCCCAACTGCTTTTGACACAGAGTTTTTCCTCGACAACAAAGCACAGCTTTTGGGGCTGACCATTGGTGACGATTGCCCGGTTATCAACACGCCGCTGCGTCAGTTGACAGATCTGTTTTCAACGCTGCGCGCTTTGGTTGTGGGCATTCGCCGCGAGGGTGTGTTGTTCAAACCCGAAGCCGGTGATCAGATTTTCCCAGGTGACGAGTGCTATATTTTTGCGGACGTCGCGGACGTGTCGCGGACCCTTGAGATTTTTGGCAAAAAGGCCCGCAAACAAGAGCGGGTTGTTCTGATTGGTGGTGGTAATGTTGGATTGGCGGTTGCCAAAGCCCTTGAAGAACAACGCCACCGTGTTCGTGCAAAAGTAATTGAGAAAAACCGTGCATGTGCCGAACGGGCGGCCGATGCGCTGGAAAAAACCATTGTGCTGCACGGTGATGGTTTGGATCGCAATTTACTGCGTGAAGCTAACATCGACAGCGCAGATGCGGTTTTGGCAGTGACCGACGATGACAAGACCAACATTTTGGCCGCCGTGCGCGCCAAAAATAACGGCTGTCCCATGGCGATTTGTTTGATCAATGATCCCACGTTGGTCCCGCTTTTGGCCCCTTTGAAGATTGACGCCTATATCAACCCGCGCGCCACCACAGTTAGCTCTATTTTACGTCACGTACGGCAAGGTCGCGTGCGTCACGTTTACTCAGTTGGTGATGCTGAGGCGGAAGTGATCGAGGCGCAGGTACTTTCAACCAGTCAGCTTGCTGGTCGCAAGATTAGCGAGATTGACCTGCCAGAAGGTGTGATGGTTGCGGGGCTGTTGAAAGGCGGAAAGCTGATCAAACCGGTAGGTGCGACGCGTATCGATGAGGGCGATGTCGTTGCCCTGTTTGCCATGTCCGCTGATGTGGCCGAGGTGGAGCGGCTCTTGCAGGTTTCCATCGACTTTTTCTGATGCGCGCACAGATTGAACAATATCCGCTGTTTGTTGTTTTGCTGGCGATCAGCGGGATGGCGATGATCATTCCGGCCATCGCAGGTTATCTTAGCCGCGATTTGTATGAAGCACGGGTGTTTCTGTACACTGGCATACTTCAGATGTTTTTCGTTGCGATGATCGCGATTGCATCACGCCGTGAAGGGCGGGGCGTTTCTGCCCGCGCGCAGCTTTTGACCCTTGTTGCGTCGTTCACAATACTACCCGCAGTGCTGGCATTTCCCTTTTATGAGGCCTTGCGCACGACCACCTTTACCAACGCCTATTTCGAAATGGTGTCCCATTTCACAACAACTGGCGCGACTGTTTTTGATGTGCCTGAACGTCTGTCGGTGCCGCTTCATCTGTGGCGGGCGTTGGTCGCATGGTCTGGCGGCTTGTTTGTTTGGATCACGGCCGTTGCTTTGCTGGAACCGCTCAATCTGGGCGGCTTTGAGGTGTCATCCACACCGCGTGCGGGGCAACGCTCGGCCACGTATTCGCAGTTCAGCAAAACAACTGCGCCATCTAAACGGCTTGTGCGGCAATCGATTTACCTAACCCCAATTTATACTGGCCTGACTGCGCTTACGTGGTTGTTACAAGTGATCGCGGGTGAGGACGCCTTTACCGCGCTGATCCACGCTATGGGTCTTATTTCAACCAGCGGGGTTTCTGCCGTCGGCGGATTAACAGGCGGTTCGGGCGGCATAATCGCAGAAGCCGTTTTGTTGCTATTTATGATTTTCGCTTTCACGCGGCTCACGTTTTCAAACGACTTTAGCGCCCAACAAGCGGGAACGCTGCGGCGCGATCCTGAAATGCGCATCGCCCTTTCGGTCATCATCATTGTGCCAAGCTTGCTTTTCCTGCGTCACTGGTTTGGCGCCTTTGAAGTAAACGACGAAGAAAATTGGCTGGCGGCGCTTCATGCAATCTGGGGATCCGTTTTCACTGTGGCGTCGTTCCTAAGTACAACTGGCTATGAGAGCGTCCATTGGTCATCAGCGCAAAACTGGTCAGGCCTCACCGCGCCGGGCATGATTTTGCTGGGGCTAGCGTTGATGGGCGGCGGCGTTGCGACAACTGCGGGTGGTGTGAAATTGATGCGTGTTTATGCGCTTTGTCAACACGGGCTGCGCGAAATGGGACGTTTGGTTCATCCAAGTTCCGTTGGCGGTGCAGGAGGTATGGGCCGGCATATTCGCCGCGAAGGGGCCTTCATTGCATGGATTTTCTTCATGATGTTTGTGCTGTCGTTTGCATTGGTCATGACACTTTTGTCCCTCACCGGGCTGCCGTTTGAGATTTCCACGGTGCTTTCCGTTGCAGCGCTTTCAACCACGGGGCCACTTTCGGAATTGGCCTTGTCGGAACCAATTGCTTTGGCGGCCCTAACGGATGCGGCCAAGTACATCTTATGTGCTGCGATGGTTCTGGGACGCTTGGAGACCTTGGCCCTCATCGCGCTTTTCAATCCTGAATTTTGGCGAAAATAACCATACATCCGGATTTTGGAGTGTGTGCGGCAAATACGTCATATTTAGGGGGTGGAAGTTTTGCCTTTGAAACTACATAAAATGTGGTAACCCCAGCATGGGGAGAGATCGATAAACGATCCGGCAAAAGGACCATAACTGATGGCTGACAAGCAGAACTTGCAAGACGCATTCCTGAACCACGTACGTAAAACGAAGGTTCCATTGACTATTTTCTTAATTAACGGCGTTAAATTGCAGGGTGTTATCACATGGTTTGATAATTTCTGCGTGCTTTTGCGCCGCGATGGTCAATCGCAATTGGTGTACAAGCAGGCCATTTCAACGGTTATGCCTTCCACACCAATCAGCCTTTATGACGGTGAAGAGCCGTAAGGCCAGCCGCACGTGAGCACTGAACATTTCGAGACCGAAACGCCCAACACTCGGGCGTGGGTGATCCATCCTGACATAAAAAGCGACCGCGATCGGCGTGAGGCAAATGATGCTTTGGCTGAAGCATTTGCTTTGGGCGAAGCTTTGCCGAACCTTGATGTGGAAGGCGGGACAGTTGTCTCGCTTCCCAAAGTTCATGCGGGCATGCTTTTTGGTAAAGGTAAAATCGAAGAACTGCGCGTCATGTTCAAAGACAATGACATTGAGCTGGTCTTGGTCGACGGTCCCGTTACGCCCGTTCAACAACGTAACCTCGAAAAAGCATGGGGCGTGAAACTGCTTGATCGCACGGGTCTTATCCTTGAGATTTTCAGCGACCGGGCGCGCACTCGTGAAGGTGTTTTGCAAGTTGAGATGGCGCATTTGGCCTATCAACGTACCCGTTTGGTCCGCGCTTGGACCCACCTTGAGCGCCAAAGGGGTGGTCTGGGCTTTGTTGGTGGTCCCGGCGAGACACAGATCGAAGCGGACCGCCGTGCCATTGATGATCAAATGGGGCGCTTGCGTAAACAGCTTGAAAAAGTGGTCAAAACCCGCGCACTTCACCGTGCAGCACGTGCGAAAGTACCGTTCCCTGTTGTTGCTTTGGTCGGCTACACAAACGCGGGGAAATCGACGCTTTTCAATCGGGTAACCGGTGCGGATGTATTTGCTAAAGACATGCTTTTTGCAACGCTTGACCCCACGATGCGTCGGCTGGAAATTGAAGACGGTCCAGAGATTATTTTGTCCGACACCGTGGGCTTTATCTCTGATTTGCCAACGCAGCTTGTTGCGGCTTTCCGCGCGACCCTTGAGGAAGTGCTGGACGCTGACCTGATTTTGCATGTGCGTGACATCAGCCACCCTGAAACAGAAAATCAGGCACGCGATGTCATGACCATTCTGGCTGATCTGGGCGTTGCAGAGACCGCGCCGATGATTGAGGTCTGGAACAAAATTGATTTGCTAGATGACAGCGCGCGCGATGGGGCAATTGAGACTGCATCGCGTTCGGACACGTTGCACGTTGTATCTGCGTTTACGGGACAGGGCTTGGATGATCTTCTAGCGGCTGTTTCACAAACCCTGACACCGGACCTTCATATTGAGACCCTGAATGTTCCATACGCCAACGGCAAAGGCCGCGCATGGCTGTTTGAAGAGGGTGTGATTGAGAAAGAAAGCGCCGATGAAACCGGCTATATTTTCAAGGTTAAATGGACTGCGCGGCAGGCCAATAAGTTCCGTAAATTATGAGTATATCAGGCGCTTACGTTGCTTACTTGATGTGGCGTATTAACGCGGTAAAAGGCGAGTAACACCTGTCGCACCAGCGCGTGCTAGATCAAAATCAAGTGACATTGGGATATATTCGCCCCGCCGCCACAGCACACCAAGGTCGTCATAGTGGCGCGACAGCGGATGCCCTGATTGACCCGTCGAAATAATGAAAACGGAACTATCAGGGTCAGCAAAGTCATACACACCACGGTAGCCTGCGCCGTGTACGTTATGAAACGGATCGGCAGGATCCCCGGATGTACGTCCTCGCATCAACGTATTATCCCCGCCAGAAGTATTTTGCCGAATGTTGACCACGTGCCGCAAAATGGGCGTCTCACCCAGCACAGGGTGATCATGGGTTGCTTGATGGACATCGCCCCAGCGTAGGGATTCAAGCGCGGTACCGTATCTCTCATTGATCCAGATGATCGCATCATCAAGCGCAAGGCGCGCCATGTCTTCGCAGGTTTCAAGCGGGGCAGATTGCACTACGTCACACCAAGCGGCGGCCCCATCAATATCTCTGTACACCCGTTCAAGGAAAATAGGCTCAACGTGAGTGAATTCAGTATGTAGCGGGCCAAGTTCGTCGCGGATCAGCCGTGTCTGAAGCGCTTTGACCCATGCAGAATAGATCAGCGGCTCTGGTAAGTGTTCGTTCATCTCGCCATTCCAATCCGCCAAAAGTGTTAGCGCGCGCTGTCGCTGACGCTCGGGCGTGTCAGCGAGGGCAGGCGGACCAGTGAACCACAGATTTGCTCCAATCAGCGGCAGAATGGTGCGGGCCGTGACGCTGACTGTATCAAGCTGTGCTTCGATGAAACTGTCGCGGGTGTGCACTTGGCGTGATTGCATCAGGCGGGCCCAACGGGTGATCCGCTGGGTATCGCCGTAGGTGAAACTGACGTGGTTAGGGAACGCGGCATCGGACACTTTGTTGTTGGTATTGCCGATTATGCCACCCTCAGGCATCAAAACGCGTGGACTAGCTTCGGGCGGCAGGGTCCCTTGCCATCTGTTTTGGGCGATCCATCCCGGGCTTGGCAAGCGCCCTTTGGTTTGGTGGCGTGCATCCCGCGCGGGCAGGGCACCGATTGTAACCATGCCAACGCCGTTACTATCTGCCAGCATCAGGTTTTGCGACGGCGCGATAAATGTCTGTGCGGCGTCTGCGGCAGCTTGCACTGATTTGGCCATCATAAGCGCCATACCAGCACTCATTGATGTGTCTTTGGGCGACAGAGCAGTCCAGTTTAGCGCGGCAACATACCCGTCGCGCATCAGGGTGCCGAGGTTGTAATGTTCAGGAGGCAGGACCGGTCCGTTTTCGGTCCAGCGCAGCGTAAGTGTCTCGGACGGGGCCTCCTTGACGTTGATGATGCTATCGCGGGTCCTGAACTGCGCAAAGCCGTCGGGTGTGCGGTATTGTGTGGGATCATCGGGATTAAGCTGTTCAAAAACAAGATCTTGATCATCAGCATACGACGCCGTGAGCCCCCATCCCAAAGCGGCACTTCGCCCCATTAATACAAGAGGAATGCCCGGAATTGTGCCCCCAATTATGCCGCCTGACGCAAGTTCAAGCCGCGCCAGATACCAAATTGAGGGGGATGAAAACGCCAAATGTGGATCACTGGCCAAAAGGCTACCACCAGTGGCAGAACGTGACGGTGCCGCAGCCCACGCGTTGGATGCACCTGCAAGATCGCGGGGCCTAAATGGTGAAAGCGGGTGCTGCGGTTTTTGGCTGCTTGCCGCATAAACGCGCGTGCTACCTTGGGGCATCACATCCGCAAATGAAGGCAGATCCGCAAGGCCCTTGCCAGGTGTGTCGGGCAGCAGGTCCAACATCCGTTCGTTCGATAATATCAAAGAAGTGCGCGCGCGAAGGACCTCTTGTTCAAGATGGTTAGTGCCTTGCAGCGCCATCAACTTAATCAGGGCGATACTGTCTGAGGGCTGCCAAGGGGCGATTTGATTGGAAAACAAGAACAGCTCAGGTGCGCCGCGTCCAAGGGCATCCGCGTTGATCTGCGATAACCGTGCGTTGATACCGGCCGAATAAGCCTCAAGAGCGGCCAGAGTTTCACGCGTTTGGGCCGAAACTGACTGCGTCGCAAGTGTGTAAAGGTTTAGCCTGCGTAGGACACGGTCAATGGGCAGTGTCTCGGGCCCGAACACTTCAGACAAACGTCCCTGAACAGTCCGCCGCATTGTGATGAGCTGCCACAGCCTGTCTTGCGCGTGGGCATACCCAAGACCGAAGAAAACATCTTTATCGTTGCTGCCAACAATATGAGGCACATTGGCGTTGTCGCGGACGATTTCGACAGGGGCTGTAATGCCGCTCAGCGCAACATCCGCGTCATAATCGGGCAGAGAGCGGGAGGCGAACATATAAAGCACGCCCACCGCAAAGATGCAGCAAACACAAACTCCGCCAAAAAGCCGAAAAATCCATTTTGTAATGCTCAGCATCGGCTGGCTCTTTCACGTGTTAGTACGGGCGCGCGTTAGCCCAGCAAACCGCGTAGCTTGCGGATGTTTACGGAATAATGCGCGAGTATTTTGAGCCTTCAAGTGTAGCACCCACCAGCATACCTGCCTGACCGAAAACTAAAGCAATCACCGGTGACAGGGATGTGATCGTGCCTGCGCGGATGCTGTCACCGCGGTCTTTGAACGCATATTCAAGATCAGCGCCAGCAGCCCAGCCTTGGGAACGGCGGAAATCCATCAGCGACTCGTCTGTCATGAAAAACAGAACATGGGCGTATTGCTGTGCGCCCAATTGCAGGCCCACATTTCCTTGCGCAGTTGAGTAATAATCAACAGTAGATCCGCCCACTTGCAACGCGCCACGTCCGTACGCACCGCCGATACCGATCAAACCAGCTTCCGTAACCAATGGCATGACCAACATACCGCTGGCTTTTTGCGCCAGCTCGTTGGTCGCAGGATATTTACCGTACATAAAGTTCAATGTTTGATCGACGCGCGCATCAATTTTGCCCGCTCCTTTAGAGCCGATCCCGTTGCCGCAACCAGCCAAGATCGGCAAGCTGGAAAGCGCGCCCATGGTAAATGCACGGCGCGATGGCTTTGCAACCGCGTCCGCAGGGTTTTGGTCAAATAGAGAACCTGTAGTATTTTGTGTCATGGTCTTGCCTCTGCTCAGGTGCCAATTATGGCCTTTATATTTGGCCAATTTGCCGCTTTTTGCGACATTTTCGATCTAAATAATATAGTGGGGCGCTCCTGATGTCACTCAGGAACTGCATAAACTTTGATCTGCGCAGCCTCTCGCCTAGGCTTTTTGCAGCAATCTGGCCATGGTGGGTGCGAAATACGTCAAAATGCCATCACAGCCCGCGCGTTTGAAGGCCAGAAGGCTCTCGGTCATCACGCGATCGCCGTCGATCCAACCATTCTGTGCGGCTCCCATGATCATCGCGTACTCACCTGAAACCTGATAAGCATAGGTGGGCACACCGAACTCCGCTTTGACGCGCTGGCAAATATCAAGATACGGCATGCCCGGCTTCACCATGACCATATCCGCACCCTCGCTCAGATCGCGGTGAATATGGCGCAAGGCCTCATCACTATTTGCGGGGTTCATTTGATATGTCTTTTTGTCACCCTTTAACGCACCAGATGCACCAACCGCATCGCGGAACGGGCCGTAAAATGCACTGGCGTATTTGGCCGAGTAGGACATAATCGTCACGTTTTGATGTCCCGCTTCTTCAAGCCCGCGACGCATCGCCTTAATCCGCCCGTCCATCATATCCGATGGCCCCAAAATATCTGCACCGGCCTCGGCTTGGGCCAAAGCCATTTTGACCAATGCTTCAACAGTTTCGTCGTTCACGATAACGCCATCACGGACAATCCCGTCGTGACCGTTGATGTTATAGGGATCAAGAGCCACGTCCGTCATCACAGCAATCTCGGGTACGGCCTCTTTGATCGTGCGGGTGGCACGGTTCGATAGATTATCCTTGCCCCACGCCTCTGCACAGTCTTGCGTCTTAAGCTCCGGCTCGATGTAGGGGAACATGCACATGGCCGGAATGCCAAGATCACGGGCCTCACGCGCTGCATCCACCAAACGGTCAATGGTTAACCGCGACACACCAGGCATAGAGGAGATCGGCTGCTCTGCATCAGTACCTTCCATCACAAACACGGGCCAAATCAGATCATCAACAGTCAGTGTGTTTTCACCGGCCAAGCGTCGCAACGCGTCGGACGTACGCAAACGGCGCAGGCGTGTTGCAGGGAAGGCGGCGGTAACAGGTGTCATGTCAGGGGGCTTTCGGTCTTTGATTTCGGTGCCACTTTGCCTCAATCCAGCGCACCCAACAAGGGGCGTTGACGGTTGGCATCAAGGCGCGGCCTCGCTATAGCGAACGGACGCAGAGGCGTGTGATGATTTAGCCGGAGTTGGCCCTTGGATTGGTATGAAGCGGTATTTGAACTGATTGACCTCAGATCATTTTCAAACCTGTGGTACTGGATCGCGCTCGCGGTGTTTTGGTCATCGGCGAGCCACTATGTTCTGGGCGTGCCGTTTGATCTGGTTCTACGCGCGAAACGTAAAGGGGGGCAGGCCGAAGCCGACCTGCGCGATATGGTGCGTGTGGCGATCAACCGCCTGCTGATCATCGGTGAAGTGTCAGGGCTTTTGATCTTTGGGTTTGGCTGCTTTGTCATCACTGGACTGTTCTTATTGGGCTTTATGTACGGCGTTGAGTTTGCGCAGGCGTTATTCTTGATCCTGTTCCCGATGGGACTGTTGGGGCTGATGTCCATCCGCGCGGCCAGCAGTATAGAGGCCAATGTCGAAACCATGGACCAGCTTCATGCCCGCCTTCTGAAACACAGGTTTTGGACCCAAGTACTTGGGATAATTTCTATTTTCATCACCGCAATCTGGGGCATGTATCAAAATATGGTCGTGGGTAGCCTTTGAAGCGGTGCGATCTGTGCTCAAACTTGTGTCTGTGCCTTGACGCGGCCCGTCAGCGCGGTAGGTCATTCGCATGACCCAACCCCTGATTATTTCCGGCGCCCCCGAGGGCTATGACGCCCAACTGCTTCTGCGCGAGTACGAAAAAAGTGGCAGCGTTATTCACGTGGCGCGCGATGATAAACGCCTTGAAGCGATGCGCGAGGCTTTGGCGTTTTTCGTACCTGACGTCCCCGTTATCAGCTTTCCTGCGTGGGATTGTTTGCCATATGACCGTACATCGCCCAATGCAGATGTCTCTGCGGCGCGGATGGCGGTTCTGGCGGGGCTTGTGGCGGGTGGGCCGAAACAGTTTATCCTGCTGACCACACTTAATGCCGCGACCCAACGCATACCTGCGCGCAGCGTACTTGAAGGGGCAAGCTTTATCGCAACTGTCGGGCACCAAGTGAACGAAGAGGCGTTGCGGGCGTTTTTGGTGCGCATGGGCTTCACCCAAAGCCCCACTGTCGTAGAGCCTGGTGATTATGCCGTGCGCGGCGGCATCATTGATGTCTATCCCCCGGGTCAATCGGGGCCAGTGCGGCTGGACCTATTTGGGGATGTGTTGGACGGCGCCCGCAGGTTTGATCCGGCAACACAGCGCACCACGGAAAAGCTGTCGGTTGTTGAATTGGCACCAGTGTCCGAGGTCATCTTGGATGAGCCAGCGATTACGCGCTTTCGCCAGACCTACCGTATTGAATTTGGCGCGGCAGGCACAGACGATCCGCTTTATGAGGCCGTGAGCGCAGGGCGCAAACACGCCAGCATCGAACATTGGTTGGCGTTTTTCCACGATCATCTTGAGACCCTGTTTGATTATGTGCCCAACGCGGCGATTGCGCTTGATGATCAAAGTGCGGCCATGCGCGACGCTAGATGGGCCAGCATCGTTGACCAATACGAAAACCGCCAAGAGGCACTAAAACAGAAGAAACGCCTGGGCACTGTTTACAAGCCGGCGCACCCTGCGGGTCTTTACCTTGATGATGACGCATGGACCGCAGCTACATCTGAGCGGCGCGTGCTTCAACTGGTTGCTTTGCCGCAATCCACAGGCGCGGGTGTCATTGATGCGGGTGGGAGAATTGGACGGAATTTCTCACCCGAACGTAAGCAAGCAAATATAAGCTTATTCAGTAGCTTGTCAGCACATATTAAAGCATCACTTCAAGAGAGACCTGTGATTATCGCCTCATATTCCGAAGGCGCGCGGGAACGGTTGCACGGGCTTCTTGCGGATGAAGGGCTGGTTGATCTCGCGCTGATTTCAAACGCTGGTGATATAGCCAAAGGGCGCGTTCATCTGGCGGTTTGGGGGCTTGATCACGGGTTTGAAAGCCCTGAAATGGTCGTCATTTCAGAGCAAGATGTCTTGGGAGACAGGCTGATCCGCCGCGCCAAGAAAAAGCGCCGCGCGGATAATTTTCTGTCTGAAACCCAAAGCCTTAGCCCCGGCGATTTGGTCGTGCACGTCGATCACGGTGTTGGTCGCTTCATGGGCCTTGAAGTTGTCACAGCCGCAGGGGCGGCGCATGAGTGTCTGTCGCTTGAATATGCGGAAGCGGCAAAATTGTATTTGCCCGTTGAGAACATTGAGCTGTTGTCCAAGTTTGGTAACGATCAGGGCTTGCTTGATAAGTTGGGTGGTGGTGCCTGGCAGGCCAAGAAAGCAAAACTTAAAGAACGTATTCGCCAGATCGCTGATCGTTTGATCCGTGTCGCGGCTGAGCGCTCCTTGCGGACAGCGCCGATGATGGAGCCGCCCGCAGGTATGTGGGATGCGTTTTCGGCGCGCTTTCCTTACCAAGAAACTGACGATCAGCGGAGCGCCATCGGCGACGTGCTTGACGATCTGGCCAGTGGCCAACCCATGGACCGCCTTATTTGTGGCGATGTAGGCTTTGGCAAAACCGAAGTCGCCATGCGCGCGGCGTTTATTGCGGCGATGTCGGGCGTGCAGGTCGCTATCATCGCACCCACAACGCTACTGGCGCGCCAACACTACAAATCATTCGCCGAACGCTTCCGTGGTTTTCCGTTGGAGGTGAGACAGTTGTCTCGCTTCGTCTCGGCCAAAGAGGCAAGTGAGACCCGTGACGGTATCAATCGGGGCACCGTTGACATTGTCATTGGCACCCACGCGCTACTGGTAAAATCTGTGCGTTTTGAACGTCTTGGGCTGCTCATTATTGACGAAGAACAGCATTTCGGTGTTCAGCACAAAGAGCGTTTGAAACAGATTCGGACAGATGTCCACGTTCTGACTCTGACCGCCACGCCCATCCCACGGACGCTGCAATTATCGCTTTCTGGCGTGCGCGATTTATCGATTATTGGCACGCCACCGATGGACCGCCTTTCAATCAGAACCTACGTAAGCGAGTTTGATCCCGTGACCATCCGCGAGGCGCTTCTGCGTGAGCATTATCGCGGTGGGCAGTCGTTCTATGTGGTTCCGCGCATCTCTGATCTACCCGAAATTGAGGAGTTCCTGCGCGAAGAAGTTCCCGAAGTCAGCTTTATCGTGGCAAACGGTCAGATGGCTGCAGGTAAACTCGATGATACAATGAACGCGTTTTATGACGGCAAATACGACGTGCTTCTTGCGACAACGATTGTGGAGTCGGGCATCGATATTCCAACCGCCAACACAATGATTGTGCACCGCTCTGACATGTTTGGTCTGTCGCAGCTGTACCAAATTCGTGGGCGCGTGGGCCGATCCAAAACCCGTGCCTATGCATATTTGACCACGAAACCCCGTGCGAAGCTGACACCTACCGCCGAAAAACGTCTGCGTGTACTTGGCAGCCTCGACACATTAGGCGCCGGTTTCACCTTGGCATCTCAAGATCTTGATATTCGCGGCGCAGGGAATTTGATTGGCGAAGAACAATCGGGGCAGATGCGTGAGGTAGGCTACGAACTTTACCAATCCATGCTTGAAGAAGCGATTGCCAACATCAAGTCTGGCAAGGCTGAAGGTTTGATTGATGACGGGCAATGGGCGCCGCAGATTAACCTTGGTGTACCAGTGTTGATACCAGAAGACTTCGTTCCCGATCTTGATGTAAGGCTTGGATTATATCGCCGTCTCAGTGGGTTGCAGAGCAAAGTTGAACTAGAAGGGTTTGCTGCTGAGTTGATTGACCGGTTCGGTAAGCTGCCCCGTGAAGTGAACACATTGATGCTTGTCGTCCGGATTAAAGCGATGTGTAAAAAGGCCGAAATTGCCAAGTTGGACGCGGGCCCCAAAGGCGCGACGATCAGCTTTCACAACAATAAATACGCATCCCCCGAGGGCCTCATTGCCTTTATCGATGAGCTGAACGGCGATGCACGTGTTCGCGACAACAAGATCGTGGTTGCGCGGCAGTGGTCGAGTGACGCGGACAAAATCAAAGGATCATTCGCTCTGGCCAAGGCCCTTGCCGAGAAAGCTATTACCCACAAAAAGAAGCAAAAAGCGAAAGCTTAGGGACGAATGCCGCGCGCAGTCACATAGGCCAACGTGATGCAGACCGTGATGCCAATGGCGACTGGTAGGGGCGTGCCATCAAATGCAAGGCCAATGGGGGCCGCGATCAGAACTGAACCCACGGTGGCGGAACCTTGCAATAGCGATGCTGCAAACCCCGCAATGTGACCAAGCGGCTCCATGGCCAATGCATTCAGGTTTCCTAGTGTAAGGCCCACGATAAAGAACACAGATGTGGTCCAGATCACATAGATCCCAAAGCTGTTTGCAGGGCTCAACAGCCAAACCGTAATCATAACAGCCGATATGGCGATCTGTCCCAGCATGGCCGTTGATATGACCCGCTGCATGCCCAGCTTTACGACGATTTTTGAGTTAAGGAACGATGCGCTTGCGGCTAACACGGCGATCAAGGCGAACCAGTACGGGAACTGAGACACCTGTTCGTAAACATCAGCGAAAACCTGTTGCGTTGAACTTAGGGCGGCAAAAAGACACGCATAAATAAGGGTTTGCGTCATGATCGACCGTCTCACAACACTGAGAGACACCATCTCACGAAAAGCCGCGGCCAGTGAGGCAAAGGCGAGGGGCCGCTTTTGGACAAGTGTCTCGGGTTGCCGGATTAAAAACCAAAGGCTGGTTAGAATGCTGAAAACGGCGAAGGCCGCAAACAGCCCACGCCATCCGGTAAAGCCAACGATCACGGCGCCAATTGAAGGGGCAATCGCCGGCACAAGTGCAAAGACCATCATGATCAGTGACATCAGTCGCGCCATTTCACGGCCAGATGTTTGGTCGCGGACGATGGCCATCGCAACAACCCGCGCGGCAGATGCGCCAAGCCCCATGGTGACGCGGGTGATCAGCAAAAGGGTAATCTCAGTGGTGAAGATCGCGACCATGCAGGACGCGACATAAAGCACCGCACCAAAGATCAACGTCGGACGACGGCCAAACCGATCTGCCAAAGGCCCCACGAAAAACGTGCCAATCCCCATGCCCAACACAAACGCCGTGATCGTCAGTTGGGCGTTATTGGGATTACTCGGCGTCAGGCTTTGCGCGATATCTGGCAGCGCTGGCAAAAGCGCGTCGATGGAGAACGCAATCGTTGCGGTCAACATACCCATCAACGCGATAAATTCGCGAGGACCAAGTGCCTGGGTTGGTCTGCGGCGGGTGTGCGCTTGGCTCATTCGGGTGATGCCAGCTGTTCTTTGATGTCGTTGATCACTTGGACCCACAAGTCGGGACCTTGCGCGCCGGGAACAGCGTGCTGATTTGCGACAACAAAAGTGGGCACAGAATTAACACCCATTTTGCGGCTATGTGCATCCCGATCGCGAATGTCTTTTGCATCTTCAACAGTGGCCAGCAGTTTGCGCACAAGGGCTGCATCCATTTCAACACTGTCTGCAATATCAGCGAGCGTTTCGTGATCCGCGATATCCCGTCCGTCTTCAAAATAGGCTTTGAAAAGTGCATGCACCATTGCCGTCTGCTTACCTTCAATGCCTGCCCAATGAATGACACGGTGCGCATCAAGCGTGTTTGGCGTGCGTGTGATGCCTTCGAAGTTGATCGTAAGGCCCGCTTTTTCAGCGGCCTCTACAACGGGGGCGTAGGCGCGGACGGCACCCTCTTTGCCGCCAAACTTCGTTTCCAGATACTCACGACGGTCCATGCCAGCCGCGGGCATATCAGGATTAAGCTGAAACGGATGCCACTCGATCGTGAATGGGTGGTCAGGCACCTCTGCCAGCGCTTTGAAAAGATGCGTTTTGCCAATGTAACACCAAGGGCAAATTGGGTCGGATATAATATCAAGCTTAACCACGGGCATCTCCTTTACGAGGCATTGGCGATGAGTTGCGTGTTGTCTGGCAGGGAAGCGGGGCGAATGTAAAGCGGGCAAAGCAATTGAACAGGGGCCTGTGCAACTTTGCAAAGCATGTTGTTGCCAGCGGTTGTTAGCGTGGGCTATAGGCTTTTCATGACTGATGTACCTGCAAAATCGCTGATCCAAATCGCCCGTGAAAGTGGCGAGGATGCCGCGCCCGAACCTGTTGATCTTGGATCTCGGGTACGTGAGTTGCGCAAAGCGCGCGGCTGGACCCTTGAACAAGCAGCAAATCAGGCAGGATTGGCGCGCTCGACCCTGTCAAAGATTGAGAACGGGCAGATGTCGCCTACATATGAGGCGCTAAAGAAGCTGGCGATTGGGCTGGAAATTTCTGTGCCGCAGCTGTTCACACCACCGGTGAATGGACAGGTGAATGGCCGCATGGCAGTCACCAAAGAGGGCGAGGGCGCCCGCACAATCACCACGACCTACGAGCATGAGTTGCTTTCCGCCTCTCTCACCAAAAAACAAATGCTGCCATATCGCACGCGGGTTCGTGCCCGGACCCTTGATGAGTTTGACGGATGGGTGCGCCATGATGGTGAGGAGTTTTTGTACGTGCTTACAGGAACCATTCGCCTTTTTACGGAGTTTTACGAGCCTGTTGAGATGCGCCGCGGAGACAGCGCGTATTATGACGCCGCAATGGGTCACAACGTGATCTCGACTAGTGAGGACGATGCAACGATCTTGTGGGTGACATCGCTGGCCTAAGCCCACGTCACCCGACGTGTTGTAAATTTTCAGTTGGCCGCGCAGCGATCACCGGATCAAGCTGCTCTGATGCTTCGGTGATCGACAACTCATTCAAGCGGGCAAGATACAAAACCAACTTGTAACGATCATGGGTCAGAAAGCGCATACTGTTTATATCTGTGGCCGGAAAGTAGCGGTTGATCGCGGGAATATCGTCTTGCGTCAAAATCATCGGGAACCTCTGCAACTGTTTACCTATTCATGCTAAATCCGCAGGGGTTAAGAATTGGTGGATGTCGGCCCGTTATTTTGAGAACAGTTTTGCCAGCAACGGTATGGCGATCATGACGGTCACCAGTTGGAGAACTATGAACGCTGGCACGCCCGCTGGTTCAATCCCCGCGAATGTATCGGAGAGGCCACGCGCAATTGTGACGGCGGGGTTGGCAAAGCTTGTGGATGAGGTGAACCAATACGCGCCGTTGATATAAAGTGCGACAAGTGTGGGAACGGCTTCTGGTTTGCTGCGTAAGCCCCCAAAGATTACAAACAACAAACTGAACGCCGCGACCCTTCTGATACCCATTGCGAGACACCTGTCCGCGCGGTGCTTGCGAGTTGGAAAACCGGAAATTCAAACATTAAGTGCGTCAGCCAAACCCCTGCAATTGCGCCAACTATTTGCATTAGAGCAAAGCCCAATGCCACGCTGCGCGATATTTCTTTGCGCAAATGAAAGGCGAGCGTAACGGTTGGGTTAAAATGTGCGCCAGAGATCGGCCCAAGCACGGTAATAATGACATAGAGGATGCAGCCCGTGGCGATCGCATTTGCCAAAAGAGCCAGCGCGATTGAGCCGTCAGACAGCGTCTCGGCCATGATACCAGAGCCAACAACACTGATCAGCAAGAACGCCGTACCAAGCGCTTCGGCACAGAGCTTGCGCCATAGATCTGGCTCAGTGAGGGTATGCATCTATCTTATGTCCCTACGTTTTATGAACTTGAGCCTACGTCCTAAAATACGACTTTACCGACGGTTTTGACGGGTATTGTCACGGCTTTGGTGGCCAATCGTGCTGGAGTGCAGGCAGTGACCGCGCAAATCGCGATTAGTGTGATGAAAAGGCGCATATGTGCTGCTTTCGATGTCTAGACGCCCCGCGTTTACCCATGGGCGCGCAAGGCGTCTAGTTACTTTAGCTCGTTCAGTCGGCTTCAAACCACCAAACATCGGGCTGCCAACCGATCCAGTCGCCATAGATGGGTAGGTTTTCAGGGTATTTAAGCTCCTTGGCGTGGGCGATGCGGCTGATGTTGAACTGGTAGATCGGTATGACGTAGCGGCCAGTGGTCAGGATGCGGTCCAATGCGCGAACCGCTGCCAAAAACTCTTCGCGGCTTGCGGAATTCAGCATACTGTCAATCATCGCCTCTGCGGCAGGACTGTTCATGCCCATCCAATTGCGACTGCCGGGTTCAGTGATGCCATCAGCGCCCCAGTATGCGTATTGCTCGTTACCGGGCGACAGGGACAAGCCACGACGATAGTACGTCATGTCAAAATCATAATTGGTCGTACGGTCTTTGTACTGCGCCCCATCAACGGTTGTAACGGTCGGCGTGATGCCAACACGCTCGAGCGCTTTTGTATAAAGCTCGATGATAGCGATATTCTCAGATGATCCTGATTTCAGCAGAATTTCAAAAGTGAAAGGCGTTCCGTTCGCGTCAACCAGGACACCTGTATCATCAACGAAATATCCCGCACTTTCAAAGTGCTGCAAGGCTTTCCTGATGTTGCGTCGATTGGCTTCTGAGCCGTCACTGACGGGTAGGGTGTATCCTTCAAGGGCGCCGGGTAAAAGCTCGTCCGCGAAGGGGGTTAAAAACTCTTTAACCAAGCGATCTGCGGGGCCTTCCTTCATGCTCAAGATCGAATTTGAGTAATAGCTGGTGATCCGCGGCTGCTTACCATCCGTCATAGCATTGTTGATGAATTCAAAGTTAAACGCATGAAGCAGAGCGTCGCGTACGCGCCAGTCTTGGAACGCCTCACGACGAGTGTTCATGACAAAACCTGTGATGCCCGAGGGCCGTTGATGAGGCAGCACTGACTTCACCACGTCGCCCGCGTCGATTGCGGGGAACGCGTACTGCTGGTCCCATTTTTGCGCGTTAAATTCACGGTTTGAGTTCAAAACACCTGCTTTGAAGGCCTCAAACTGCGCGGTTCCATCCCCGAAAAACTCCATACGCACTTCATCAATGTTCATGGTGCCACGGCGGAATGGCAGGTCTTTGCCCCAATAATCGTCGTTGCGTTTCATCACCACAACGCGGCCCGCCTCATATTGATCAACAACATACGGGGAAGTTGTGATCGGCACGATATCAAGACTGCTGTCCGAGAAATCAACGCCGTCCCATTGAGCTTTTTTCAAGATTGGGCGCATGCCCGCGATCAACGCAAGTTCGCGATCTGCCTCGTTGAACGTAAACTTCACCGAACGCTCACCAGTTTTTTCAGCACTTTCGATTTTTTTCCACAAGCCGTGGTACCGCGGATGCCCGACGGTTCCCAATGTCTCGTAAGACCAGATCACATCTTCGACTGTAACGGGGGTGCCGTCCGAAAAGCGGGCCTCTGGGCGAAGGGTGAATTCTACCCACTGGCGATTCTGATCCACCTCAATCGATTCGGCGAGAAGCCCATAAAGCGTAAATGGCTCGTCCCAAGAGCGCCCCATAAGGCTTTCCACGCCCAAAAAGCGCAACTGCCACGGCGGGCTGCCCTTCAAGATATAGGGGTTCAAACTGTCAAAAGTGCCAACTTCACCCGTAGCAATAGTACCACCCTTGGGAGCATTCGGGTTTGCATAGGGGAGAGACACAAAATCTGGTGGTAGTTGCGGCTCACCATACATGGCGATCCCGTGTTTTGGCTCGGCAGCTGCGAATCCCGCGATTGAAACTGCTGTAACTACGCCCGCTAACATACCGCTATACTTAAAAATATTTAGTTTCATTTTGAAAAAAATCCCCCGTTGACCATGTTTAATTACTATTGGAGCGCAACCACTGGGCTAACACAACGCAAACATTTCTGCTTGGCGCGCCTTAGCGAAACGGATATACCAGTATCACTGCTCGATAGGTTTCTTGCCTGTATGAAACCTGCCTCAATAACTTACGCCAGCTTCGTGCTGGCGTTTTTTTTGGCCAATCGGTTTGATCCGCAGTCCGTCAAAACAACAATCCGTGAGGGTAAACGCCATTGCACTGGCATTTAGCACTCGCAGCATTATGGTGACCTTAACACTTTGGTTAGGAGCATTCACGAATGGCAATTGTTACGGATTTGACCGGCAAAACAGCGGTAATTACTGGATCAAACTCAGGTATCGGGCTTGGCGTTGCAAAAGAATTGGCGCGTGCTGGCGCGAATGTTGTGCTCAACAGCTACACAAATAACGAGGAAGATCACGTCCTAGCGCAATCCATCGCGGATGAGACAGGTGTCTCAGCGCAATATATTCAGGCGGATATGTCCAAAGCGGACGAGTGTCGCAAGCTAATTGCGGAGGCGGGCGCGTGCGATATCTTGGTCAATAACGCCGGCATTCAGCACGTAGCCGTTATTGAGGAATTCCCGATAGACAAATGGGATGCCATCATCGCAATCAACCTAAGTTCTGCCTTTCACACATCTGCCGCCGCCATCACCGGCATGCGCGCCGCAGGGTGGGGGCGCATCATCAATGTGGCGTCGGCCCATGGGCTGACTGCGTCACCGTATAAGTCTGCCTATATTGCCGCCAAACACGGTATCGTGGGGCTTAGCAAAACCGTAGCTTTAGAAACCGCAGAAGAGCCGATCACCTGTAATGCAGTATGTCCGGGCTATGTTTTGACGCCTTTGGTCGAGGCACAAATTCCCGACACCATGAAAGAATACGATATGAGCCGCGAGGACGTGATCAAAAACGTCATGCTCAAGCGCCAGCCTTCCAAGGAATTTGCAACTGTTGAACAGATGGGCGGCACGATTGCATTTCTGTGCTCTGATGCGGCGGCCCAAATCACTGGCACGACCATTTCCGTTGACGGTGGCTGGACGGCGTTGTGAGTGGCGCCAAAGCGGGCGGGGCGAGCAAGTCGATAAACCTTGCGCTGCAAGGGGGGGGCGCACGGGGCCTTTACGTGGGGCGTTCTGGATCGACTTTTGGATGAAAAACGGCTGACAATTGCGGCCATCACGGGAACGTCTGCGGGTGCGATGAACGGAGCTGCGTTCAAGTCAGGCATGGTTACCGCAGGGCGCGAAGGTGCGCGCGAAAACCTTAACTGGCTGTGGTCCCAAATTGGAGCGACGGACGCCGGTGGGCTAAGTGATTGGATGCATGGCTCCGCCGCATCTGTGAGCCGCGCTTTTGAAATGTCACCCGCCTTTGCGGCCATTGATCTGAGCAGTCGTGTGATGTCGCCCTATGCGCTTGGGCCGTGGTATAAAAATCCGCTGGCGCGCATTGCAGAGGCGTTTCGGTATGACACGGTTTGCGCCGATGAGGGGCCTGCGCTTTTTGTCTGTGCCACCAACGTGCGCAGCGGTAAAATTCGCCGGTTTGACCATGATGACATCTGCCCTGAGGCCATTATGGCAAGTGCTCGCCTGCCGACACTCTTTAAGGCTGTTGAGATATTTGACCCCAACACGGGCCGCGATGAGGCCTATTGGGACGGCGGATATACTGGCAATCCCGCGCTGTTTTCGTTGTTTCAAGGCGCGCTTCCCAGTGACATTGTGGTGGTTAATATCAACCCGCTGCACCGAGAAGAACTGCCCGTATCTGCGCAGGCCATCCAAAACCGAATTAATGAGATCAGCTTCAATTCATCCCTGCTTCGCGAATTACGCGCAATTGAATTTGTGCAGCGGTTGCTAGGCGATGGAACGATCAGCGAAAGCACGATGAAAGCGATCAACGTGCATATGATTGCCGATGACCCGTTGATGAATGAGTTGAGCGTTGCAACAAAACTACTGCCATCGGGCTATGTTTTGGGGCAACTCAAAGCAGCGGGACAGCGCGCTGCAGATCAGTTCTTAACGGATCACTGGTGCGATATCGGTGTCAAAAGCAGTGTGGACTTACCGGCAATGTTTAACTGAAATTTTGTGTTGAACGCACGATGCTGGCTTAGTTCTCATCGTCGTCCATGTGCGGGTTGTTCAGACCAGAGATCACCACAAAGGCAACAATCACACCAACGCCCACACCAAGGGCCATCAGTGCATCAAACGCTATCCAAACGGCCCCAATCAGGACTAACAACAGGGCTAGAAAGATCACGTTTCTAGACATGGGCTAGCCCTTTGCCGGTGCGGATGGGTCTATAGAATTGGGGTAAACCAAGCCTGCCGAAATAACCAATTTCGCCGCATCTTCGACACTCATTTCAAGCTCGATAACGTCCTCGGTGGGAAAGAACAGCAAAAAACCCGATGTGGGGTTTGGCGTGGTCGGCACGAACACGGACATCATTTTATCTGCGCCGGCTTTGTCCAAAACCTCTCCCTTGGTTGAGGTCGAGATAAAGCCAATGGCCCAGAGACCTTTGCGCGGATATTCAATCAGGCAGGCCTTATCGAAGTTCGTATCTGTTTGGGCAAAGATCGTTTCGGCGATTTGTTTGACGCCGCCGTAAATGCTGCGCACCACGGGCGTCCGCTCAACGATGCTTTCGGCCCACCGCAACAGGCTGCGCCCAATGAACCCTTTGGCAATCCAACCGATGAACACGGTGAACAGCAAAAACATCACAACGCCAATGCCGCGCACATTGATCTGACGATCAACCTCAAGGCCGAAATAGGTTTGGATCAGCCGGTCAGGTTGCCACGAGTGGGGCACAAGCGGCAGGACGAACCCGTCAATCCAGCCCACAACAGTCCAGATCAGCCAAATGGTCAGCCCGATCGGAGCGATCACCACCAGACCCGTTAGAAAATTCGACCGCATGCGAGAGAAAAGACCAACACGGCGGGGCGGAAGATCAGGAGAGAACGGGTCAGTGTTTGGCATATGATCTGCTTGTAAAACGGGGTGTTGAAGACATAGCTAGGCTATGCGCCCTGCGGATACAACGGGCAACGCCAACATAACGGCGCCCCAACTGCGTTATCTTGAAGCGCTGCTTATTTCCAAAGCAATCTGTGCGGCCAAGCGCGCGTTGTTGCGCACCAGTGCGATGTTGGCAGTCAGGGATGCACCGTCCGTCAACTCAAGTATCCGACCCAGTAAGAACGGTGTCACTTTCTTGGCGGTAATGTTTTGCGCTTCGGCCTCAGCAAGGGCCTGTTCAATGATTGGATGCAGCACCTCTTGTGGAATTTCCGCCTCTTGCGGGATCGGGTTCGCAATCAGTTGTCCGCCGGGCACGTTCATTTGCATGCGCATCAAGTGGGCCGCCGCGATCTGTGCGGCGCTGTCCATCCGCAAAGGCGCGGCGATGTCCGATGTCGTAGACCAGAACGCGGGTAGGTAATATTGACCAAACGCGATGACAGGCACCCCAAGTGTTTCGAGAACCTCCATCGTTTTTGGCAGGTCCAGAATGGCCTTTGCGCCGGCAGCAACAACTGTGACCGGCGTTTGGGCCAACTCGTGCAGGTCAGCGGAAATATCAAAGCTGTGTTCGGCGCCACGGTGCACACCGCCGATACCGCCTGTTGCAAAAACACTGATGCCCGCCAGCCGCGCACCGATCATAGTGGCCGCAACAGTTGTAGCGCCTGTCCCACCAGTTGCGATGCACGCAGCCATATCCGCGCGGCTCAGCTTGGCGACGTTTTTAGCCTGACCAAGCGCATTAAGTTGATCGCTGTTCAGACCGATATAAAGCGTGCCATTCATCACGGCGATTGTTGCAGGCACCGCACCGTTTTGGCGCACAACATCCTCTACACCGCGGGCGACCTCAGTGTTTTGGGGGAAAGGCATGCCGTGGGTAATGATGGTGCTTTCAAGAGCAACGATAGGCTGGCCGGCTTTGCGCGCAACCGATACTTCATCGGAAAAAATCATAGGAACAGTCATTTATGTGCGCCTCCGGCGGGGATATTTTGAACAAAAGAAATTATAGCCCCGAGACGTAATGGGCCGCCGCAGCAAGGCCATCGGTCAAGGCATTTTCGGGCGAGCGGCCTGCAAGTTCGGCTGCAATATGGGCGGCCATGAAGGTATCCCCCGCACCTGTAACGCGCATTTGGGGCACTTTTGGCGGGGTGGCGGACCAAATCTTACTACTTTCAACAAAGGCAGCTTGGCGGGCACCATCTGTGACCAGAACGCGTGTCGCTCCTTTTTGGGCCAGTGCCTCAGCACCGCTTTTTGCATCGCCCAGTTTTTGTTGGGTCAGCAGTTCGGCTTCCTCAAGGTTGACGTAAATCGTGGCCTTGGGGTGGGTGAGTAGTGGCATCAGCCGCATGACTTTACCAGGTGAGGCAGGCGCAATGCGCAGGTCCGCATCTTTGAAACAGGCATCACTTGCGATTTGAGTAAGCAAGCTTTTCGTAAGATTGCCATCAAGAGCAATTACACCGCTGTAGGGTTTCAATGCCTTGCCGAGTGTTCCGTCTTTCAAAGGGGTTAGAACTTCGCTTCCCGCGGCCTCAAGCGAATGCGCATCTGCGATCGCCGCGATCAGACCATTTGCGCCCTCAATCGCCATATACCGATCTGTTGGCAGGTCTTTGGGGCGGTAAAGTTGCGTTGTGTCCATGCCCATTGTGGCGCAAGCGCGGACCAGCTCGTTGCCTTCTTCGTCTGTACCAACGGCACTGAGCAACACAGGTTTCAGGTCAAAACGCGCAAGCGTCATTGCAATATTGAGGGCGACACCACCCGGAAGGCGCGTGATCCGGCCGGGCCGGTCATTGCCCGCAACCATCTCTTGGTCATGGCGCCCGATGATATCCCACAAGACGGATCCGATGCATAAAATCTGTGTCATGCCGCGCGGTATAGGGGATCACTCTGGCGTCTGAAAGGTCAATGCCGCCCAAAGCGTATCCCAAACCGCATTTGTTTTCACCTGCCGCTCAGTAGAGGGCACGCGCAATGTCACAGAGTCCAAAAGATAGGTGGTATCGGGCCGTAACTTGAGTTCAGCCACGCCGTTTTCGTCGGTTCGGGTTGTTGTGATTTCGACTGTATCATCAGCTGCGCGGGCAAAAATCTCGATCTGCCTGTCAGGTTGCGGCGCGCCGTTCAAAAGCAGTTGTACGTGCAGGGGAGTATTGGGGGCCAACTGATAAGGATTGGCGAGCGCCACCAGTTCGGTCTCAAGACCCATTGCTAAATCCTCGCCGTCACAACTGCCGACGCAGGCAAGCATTTTAACGTGGCGGGTGTAGGCCTCAACAAAATCGGTCTCGGGCAGGCCACGGGCATCATGGCGGGTTTTGACGTCGGGGAAATCTTTATGATCGGCGAACGCCTGAAATTTCTCCCACTCTTTATAAGTCAGCGTCGACACAGTGCTTTCATAACCGATGACTTGAAGGCCCGCTGGCTGGCCTGACAGGGCAAGGGCAGGGCGGTCGCCGATCGTGCCGGATACGGGCTTAAGGCCATCTGTGCTCAATACTTCAAAGCGGGTGAAGCTGCGAGGGTTGTAAATAAGTCCACCTCCAACAAAATTCTGTCCGTTTTTGAGTTCGGCGGTGAGTGTTTCGCTGGTTTCTACTTGAAACTCGTCAGCATCCAGCCACACTTCATGGGACAAAGATGCGCTGGTACAGCAAAAATAAGTAAGAAGGGTAAGGCTAATGAGATTTTTCATGTGGCTAAAGGTGTTTGTTTTGCTGGCGGTGTCAACTGCTGCAAGCGCTCATGAGGTGAACCCCACCGTGGCGGATCTGACCATTTCTGAGGGTGAAGTGACCCTTGGGTTGGGCGGGAATTTTGAGAGTTTTCTGGCCGGGATTGACCTGTCCACGGTGGAAAACACCGATGATGCAGCAAACGCCGCGGATTATGATGCACTACGCGCATTAAGCGTTGAAGCGTTTGAAATACGTGTCCGCGAGCAGTTCGACACAGTTGCCCAAAACATCCTTGTTGAGCTTGGTGGTGCGACAGGTGTCCTCACGCTTAATTCTGTTGAGGTTCAAGACCTTAGTGATCTTGAGCTACCACGTCTGACACAGGTGTCCGCAACCATCACAAACCCTGAAAACGCACCCGTTCAAGTTGGGCTATCACAGAATTACGGGCAACTTATTCTGCGCCAACAAGGGGCAGGCGAGAACGGTTTTGCGGGCCTTTTGGGGGCAGGTGAAATGTCGCCCATGCTTACTGCCGCTGGTGGGCAATCCGAGGGCGCGTGGGACACATTCGTGCGCTACATCCCCGTAGGCATCGAGCACATCGTCCCGCTTGGACTTGATCACATTTTGTTTGTTCTAGGTCTTTTCTTCCTCGCAGCGCGCCTGAAGCCGCTTTTGTGGCAGGTCAGTGCATTCACACTGGCGCACACTGTGACATTGGCCTTGGGCGCCACTGGTGCGGTGACAGTTAACCCCTCAATTGTTGAGCCGTTAATTGCGCTTTCAATCGTTTATGTGGCCGTTGAGAACATCTTTACGGATGGGCTAAGCCGCTGGCGTCCGGCGCTTATTTTTGCGTTCGGGTTGTTGCACGGTTTGGGCTTTTCGACAGTTCTGGGCGTCTACGGCATTCCGGAAGGTCAGTTCTTGCCAGCGTTGATCGGCTTTAACATCGGTGTCGAACTTGGACAGCTGATCGTGATTGCTGTAGCTTTTGCGCTTGCCGGATATTGGTTCCGCAACAAAACATGGTACCGCCCTGTGATTGCTATTCCTGCCAGCCTCGGCATTGCGATCATCGGCGCGTACTGGGTGCTTGAGCGCACCGTCCTCTAAGCCGTTCTATATGCCGGTCGAAACTTCGGTTTAGCGCCTGTAAATATGGGGCTTGTACTGGTTGAAGTGCTGAGTTAAACGCGCAGCACTTCAACTCCGCAAGCGGGGATGGGCCGTGTGCAGGGAGACATCCTGCAAAGGTCCGCCGGTTGAGACATTTGTCTCTTCCCCCGCTGAGGCTAAACCGGAAAGGATACGGACATGGCCGTCGATTTTACCATGCGTCAGCTCTTGGAAGCAGGCGTACACTTTGGTCACCAGACACAGCGCTGGAACCCACGTATGCAAGAGTTCATCTATGGCTCACGCAACGGCATCCACATTATGGATCTCACACAAACCGTCCCAATGCTCGACGCTGCTCTGAACGCTGTTCAGGAAACTGTCGCAAAAGGCGGTCGCGTGCTTTTCGTTGGTACCAAGCGTCAGGCGCAGCGCCCGATTGCTGAAGCTGCTGAGAAATGCGCACAGTATTACATGAACCACCGTTGGTTGGGCGGCACGCTCACAAACTGGCAGACTGTTTCCAAGTCTATCGCACGTTTGAAAGCCATTGACGAAGCATCTGAGCGTGGCTTTGAAGGCCTCACAAAGAAAGAGCGTCTTGGCATGGAGCGTGAGCAAGGCAAACTGCAAGCGTCTCTCGGTGGTATCCGCGAAATGGGCGGCGTTCCTGATCTGCTTTTCGTAATCGACGTGAAAAAAGAAGACCTGGCAATTGCCGAAGCGAAAAAGCTTGGCATTCCGGTTGTTGGCATTGTTGATACAAACTGCTCACCATCAAGCGTTGACTACATCGTTCCAGGTAACGACGACGCAGCACGCGCGATTGCACTGTATTGCGATCTGGCTGCACGCGCGGCTCTGGAAGGCATGAGCGCACAGATGGGTGCTGCAGGCATCGACCTTGGCGCAATGGAAGAGGCATCTGTTGAAGAAGCTCTTGTAGAAGCACCAGCGGACGCACCAGCAGAAGCGTAAGCTTTACACATGTGTTGAAATCTACGGGGCGCGCGATGGGAAACCACAGCCTCGTAGATATATCTTATTATATTTAGGAGAGACTTGAGATGGCAATCACTGCTCAACTCGTCAAACAACTGCGTGAAACATCCGGCGCAGGCATGATGGACGCTAAAAAAGCGCTGACTGAAACTGATGGTGACATGGAAGCGGCAATGGACTGGCTTCGCACCAAAGGTCTTGCAAAGGCTGCGAAGAAATCTGGCCGTACGGCTGCTGAAGGTCTTGTTGCTGTTGCTGTTAAAGCCGGTAAAGGCATCGCAGTTGAAGTGAATTCAGAGACTGACTTTGTTGGCAAAAACGCTGACTTCCAATCTATGGTTGGCAACATTGCTACCGCCGCGTTGGACGTGTCTGACGTTGATGCGCTGAAAGCGGCTGAAATCGACGGCAAAACGGTTGAAACAACCGTGAATGACGCGATTGCGACCATTGGCGAGAACATGTCTGTGCGCCGCATGGGTGTTCTTCAAGGTGCGCATGTTGCGACATATGTCCACAACGCAGTTGCAGATGGCATGGGCAAAATCGGCGTATTGGTTGCGCTGAGCGGCGATAACGAAGCGTTCGGTAAGCAGGTTGCGATGCACATCGCAGCGGTCAACCCGGCGTCTCTTTCAGAAGCTGATCTGGACCCAGCTGTTGTTGAAAAAGAGAAAAACGTCCAAATGGATATCGCTCGTGAGAGCGGCAAGCCCGAAGCTGTGATCGAAAAAATGATCGTTGGCCGGATGAAAAAGTACATGTCAGAAGTGACATTGCTGAACCAACAATTCGTTGTGAACCCAGACCTGACAGTTGCTGAAGCAGCCAAAGAAGCTGGCGTTGAAATCACTGGCTTCTCACGCTTGGAAGTTGGCGAAGGCATCGAGAAAAAAGTAGAAGATTTCGCTGCTGAAGTAGCAAAAACTGCTGCTGGTAGCTAATTCAACTGACCCATCGGTTGATACAGAAATAGAGGAGGGCGCCCAGATTTGGCGCTCTTTTTTTGTAGCTTAAAATGTTCGGTGACTATTTGCGCAAATAATCTGCCGCTGCGTGCAGTGCCAACTCATAGCCGTATGCGCCAAACCCGCAGATCTGTCCCACAGCGACCGGTGCGATATGCGAAGTATGGCGGAAATCTTCACGGGCATGAATGTTCGACAGATGCAACTCAATCACAGGAACTTCCACAGACGCAATCGCATCGCGCAGCGCAATTGATGTGTGTGTATAGGCACCAGCGTTCAGAATGATCAGATCATGGGTGCTTTTTGCGGCGTGAATTGCGCCGATTAAAACGCCTTCATGGTTAGACTGCTGAAAGCTTAACTCAAACCCGAACGAATGCGCCAACGTCAAACAATTGGCTTCAATATCCTTCAGCGTCGTTGCGCCGTAAACCTCGGGCTGCCGTGTGCCCAACAAGTTAAGGTTTGGGCCGTTTAGGATAAGAAGTGATGCCATTGGACTGCTTTCGTTTTGTTGCCTACGGTTAGCCTAGTTATACAAAGCGATGCAACCAGTGGATACTGTCAGACTAGTATTCATTTAATATTAATGCGTTACAGGCCTTACTTGAACTAATCCATTAGGCTAGCATATCCAATATTAACATAATACTGATTATGCGATATCCAGATGCATAAAAAGGCGATGTAAGAAAGCCCTACCCCGCCCAAATCAATTAGCTAACAATCCGTTATTCGAAAGTCCGGCCTTCAGGTCCCGACATATCAAACCCAAATGCACGCGCCACTGTGAAGATGTCTTTGTCTCCACGACCGCACATGTTCATCACCAACAAATGATCTTTCGGAAGCTCTGGAGCGATCTTCATCACATGGGCCAAGGCGTGTGATGGCTCGAGTGCAGGAATAATACCTTCCCGCTCACAGCTGAACTTAAACGCTTCAAGCGCTTCTTTATCGGTGATGCTGACATATTGCGCACGACCAATGTCATGGAGCCACGCATGCTCAGGACCGATCCCTGGGTAATCAAGGCCCGCAGAAATCGAGAACCCCTCAAGGATTTGTCCATCGTCGTCTTGCAGCAAATACGTGCGGTTGCCATGCAGCACACCTGGGCGACCGCCCGTCAAAGACGCGCAATGCTCCATCTTTGCGTTTACGCCTTTGCCGCCCGCCTCAACACCAATGATGTTAACGCTTTCGTCGTCAAGGAACGGGTAAAACAGCCCCATCGCATTGGACCCACCACCGATCGAGGCAATCACTGTATCGGGCAAGCGACCTTCGGCAGCGTCCATTTGTTCGCGTGTCTCTTTGCCGATGATTGACTGAAAATCGCGGACCATCGCAGGATACGGGTGTGGGCCAGCCACAGTGCCAATACAGTAAAACGTATCGCGCACATTGGTAACCCAATCGCGCAGCGCATCGTTCATGGCATCCTTCAACGTACCACGGCCTGAGGTCACAGGCACCACTTCAGCGCCCAAAAGCCGCATACGGAACACGTTAGGTGCTTGGCGCTCAACGTCGTGCGCACCCATATAAACAACGCATTTCAGGCCGAACTTTGCACAAACGGTCGCTGTTGCAACACCGTGCTGCCCTGCTCCGGTTTCGGCAATAATACGTGTCTTGCCCATGCGGCGCGCCAAAATAATCTGGCCCAAAACGTTGTTAATTTTGTGTGCGCCTGTGTGGTTCAGCTCATCACGCTTGAGGTAAATTTTAGCACCACCAAGGGCCTCGGTCATGCGCTCTGCGAAATAAAGCGGCGACGGGCGGCCCACGTAATGGGTCCAAAGATCATGCATTTCGGCCCAAAAGCTATCGTCGGTTTTGGCGTTCTCGTACTGCGCTTCAAGTTCGAGGATGAGCGGCATAAGCGTTTCAGAAACAAACCGCCCGCCGAATTCACCAAAGCGGCCATTCTCGTCAGGCCCGTTCATAAAGCTGTTAAAAAGTTCAGTCATCGGTCTGTTCCTTTAGCTATGGGCCGCATCGGCAAGGGTTTTTACAAAGCTCAACACATCTGCGGGCGCATCGCCGCGGCCAATCCGTTCAACGATGGCAGATCCTACCACAGTACCGTCGGCGATCGCCGCAATATCGCGTGCAGCTTCGGGTGTTTTCACGCCAAATCCAACAATGACAGGCAAATCAGTAGAGGCTTTGATGCGGTCAACTTCTGGTTTTACATCAACGGCTTGGACGGCCGCACTGCCGGTCACGCCAGTCATCGAGACATAGTACACAAAGCCAGAGGTGTTCTGCAGAACTTTGGGCAAGCGCTCAGCATCAGATGTGGGGGTCGCGAGGCGAATAAAGTTCAGGCCAGCTTCTTGCGCAGGCAAGCAAAGCTCCACGTCCTCTTCTGGCGGCAAGTCCACAATAATCAACCCGTCGATACCAGCCTCTGACGCGGCGGCAAGGAACGTATCAACGCCCATTGAATAGATCGGATTGTAATAACCCATCAGAACAATTGGGGTTGTCTGGTTTGTCTCACGGAATTTACTCGCAATTTGCAGTGTCTTGGTGAGGGTTTGACCCCCTGCCAACGCGCGCTGGCCCGCCAACTGAATCGTGGAGCCATCGGCCATCGGATCTGTAAACGGCACGCCAAGCTCAATAATATCGACGCCCGCATCGGGCAGCCCCTGCATCACCTCAAGCGAGGTATCATAATCCGTATCACCGGCCATGATATAGGCGACGAATGCCTTTTGGTTCTGGGTTTTGAGACGGGCAAATGTGTCGTCAATACGTGTCATGTGGCTTCTCTCATTTTGCGTTACGTCTTATTGAACGGTCTTTGGCAAGGACGCAATCGCTTGCACACAAATCAGCCAATTCTGTCGCGGTTTTGGGGTATTTCAGACGGGCTGTTAGGTGACGCGGCGTGTGATCTTGAACTCTGGCCTATCCCACAGCCGATCATTCATCACGTGCTCCAATATTTCGGTGGCGCAGATCACATCTGCCTTATCGAGATAAAGCGGTGTGAAGCCAAACCGCATGATATTCGGCGCGCGGAAATCACCGATCACGTCTTGTGCGATCAAGGCCTGCACAATCGCGTAGCCCTTTGGGTGGGAAAATGAGACTTGGCTGCCCCGTTCGGCGCCGTTGCGCGGACTTGCAAGCTGCAAATCAGGGCAGCGCGCCTCAACCTGTGCAATGAAAAGCTCGGACAATTCAAGACTGGCACGGCGCAGTTCCTGCATGTCGACATCGTCCCATGCCTCAAGCGCTTTTTCCAAAGCGCTTAACTGCAACACGGGAGGCGTCCCAACACGCATCCGCTCAATCCCTACCGCGGGTCTGTAAGACGGCTCAAACGCAAAAGGCGCATTATGCCCCAGCCAACCGCTCAGCGCGGGATCAATTTTCGAGATTAAATCGGGACGCACATAAATAAACGCAGGCGCGCCAGGCCCCCCGTTGAGGTATTTGTAGCTGCACCCGACCGCAAAGGCGCAACCGCTGGCCTCAACATTCACAGGCACGGCCCCTGCACTATGAGCCAAATCCCACAACATCACCGCACCCGCGTCATGGGCAACATCGCTTACGGCCTGCATGTCATGCATCCGGCCTGTGCGGTAATCCACTTGGGTGATCATTGCCACAGCAACGTCGCGTCTCATGGCATCAGTCACGTCTTCGGGCGCCACAATGCGTAACTTATGTCCCTGCCCCAAATGTTTGATCAGCCCTTCCGCCATATAGATGTCGGATGGGAAATTGCCGCTATCTGTTAGAATGACTTTCCGGTCAGGGTTAAGGTTTAGCCCCGCTGCTAACGCCTGATATACTTTAATGGAAAGCGTATCGCCCATCATAACACAGCCCGCAGGCGCGCCGATTAGTGCAGCAATTTTATCACCGACGCGCGCGGGTTGCGCCATCCAGCCATCCACGTTCCAGCCTTTGATCAAATGCGCGCCCCATTGATCCACCGCGGTGGTTTGTAGCGCCTCATCGACACCACGTGGCAACGGGCCAAGGGAGTTGCCATCAAGGTAAATCATGCCCTCAGGCAGGTGAAACCGGTTCTTTACGGGTAAGCGGACAGGCGTCTTTGTCATTGGGTTCTCATCTTACGTCTGGGATTAGTCGTTACCAACAAAGCAGGTGGTAAGCGCACTTTGCGGGTCTTTCAGCCCTTCAATGACTGAGAAATGATCATGGGTCCCGTCAATGTGCAAGGTGATCTCTACGTCAAAACCTGACCACACATTATGCAGGAGGCGCGCTTGCCGAATGAACTCTGGCCGCTCACCCCCGCCGACCCATGCGGTCATCCGCGCCGCTTGGTGCGGGTCTTGAAGTGCGGCGCTTTCTTGGCGGGCCTCAGCTGAATCAAGGCCAAGTTTGTCATTCATTTCCGTACGCATAATGGGACGCAAATCATGAAGGCCGCTGATGGAAACGCAGCCATCAACACGCTCCATGACGTCTGCTGCCAAGGGCGTATCTTCACACATCATGCGGCTGACCAAATGCCCACCAGCGGAATGACCCGCTAGGCGAATTGGCCCTGAAACTAACTGAGCTGCCGATGAAATTGCGCGCCCAATCTGTGCTGTCGTCTGCGAAATACGGGCCTCAGGTGCCAGAGTATACTGCGGCAAACACACGGCCCAACCTTGCTGACGTGCACCTTCTGCAAACTGTGACCAATCCGACTTTCCAGTTCGCAGCCAATAGCCACCGTGAACAAATACTGCCAACCCTTTGGGCTGTGCCTCTGGCCAGAAAATATCAAAACGCTCGCGCGGATCAGACCCGTATGAATGTTCGTCCCACTGTACGCCGCTGTCGCGGTACGCTGCACCATCGGCCTCCCACATCGCCGGAAAAGCGTCTGATCCCGCAACATACGCCATATTAGCATAGGCATCATCCCAGTCAGTGTTCGTGCTCATGTGACGCTCCCCGCGCTATGTGTCGGGCATCTATGCACGAGGTGGCAGAAGATGGAAATGCCGCGCAGGGGAATTTGAGATACCCAAAAACTAGTGTGGCTTAGTTTTGGCGGCGTCCGACTTGACGGCACAAGATGATCACGGGGATCAACCCCAACGCCGCAATCACAAGAGACGGGACTGCAGCGCCTTCCAAACGCTCGTCCGAGGCAAGCCTATAGGCCTGAACGGCAAGCGTATCAAAATTAAAAGGCCGCATGATCAGGGTTGCAGGAAGCTCTTTCATCACATCAACGAACACGATGACCAGTGCCGTCAGCAGGCTTGGCTGCAAAATAGGCACATGCACGCGGCGCACCGTCGCCAGAACCCCCTGCCCTAAGACACGCGAGGCCGCATCCATGTTGGTACTGACCGCGGCAATGCCCCCCTCATACGCGCCAAGGGCGGCGGCGGAAAAGCGGATCATATACGCCCCGACCAAAAGCCAAATCGAACCGGTAACGAGCAGCCCTGTTGAGATACCAAATTGCGCGCGCATCGCCGCATCAAGCGCGTTATCAAAGGCAGCGAATGGCACCATAAGCCCCACTGCAATAACGCCGCCAGGCACAGCGTAGCCTAATCGCGCCGCATAAAGACTGCTGCGGGTCAAGATGCTTGGGGCAACCCGCTGGATTGAGCCAAGTACAATCGCGCCCAAAACCGTCAACCCCGCGGCCGTTCCTGCAAGCGTGAGCGAGTTGCTTGTAAATGCCAGATACCGCCTATCAAACAAATTTTGCTCTGACCCAATCGCCATAGTCAAAAGGGCGACCGTGGGAATGATTACACCGGAAAGAACAGGCAGCGCACAGAATGCCGTAGCAGCCACATTCGCGCCCCCGCTTAGGGGAATGCGGGCAAGGCGTTGGCTCACGCGGGCGCTGTCGTATCTGGCAGCGCCCCGGCTGGTACGCTCAAGAATTGCCAAGAACAGCGCAATGACCAAAAGCCCAAGCGCAAGCTGTGCAGCCGCCGCACGGTCCGCCAACGTGAACCAGCTTGTGTAGATGCCCGTAGCAAATGTTTGCACACCAAAATAACTGACAGTGCCAAAATCAGCGATTGTCTCCATGGCCGCGAGAAGCACGCCAGAGGCAATCGCAGGTCGCGCCATTGGAATGCATACAGTGCGAAAGGCGTTCCAAGGGCTGCGGCCCAACGCGCGTGCGGCATGAAATGTTGTCGCCCCCTGCCCCAAAAAAGCAGCGCGCCCGAGCAGGTAGACATAAGGGTAGAGCACCAGCGTCAACATCACCGTTGCCCCACCTAAACTGCGGATTTCGGGAAACCAGTAATCGCGTGGGCCAAGGCCTGATACGGCGCGCAAGGTGGATTGAACAATGCCAGGATGGTCCAGAAGATGCGTGTAGGCATAAGCCAAGACATAGGCCGGAAACGCCAAGGGCAGGACCAATCCAATCTCGAAAATGCGTCTGCCGCGGAATTCGGTCATGCTAACAAGCCACGCAGTGCCAGTTCCCAAAACGAATGTGAAAAAACCAACCAAAGATACTAACCACAGGGTGGTGCCAGCGTAATTCAACAAAACTGTATCAAAAAGGGCGGCAAGCGTGTCCGTCGATCCCGAAAACGCAGCCACAAGCACACCCAGATGTGGCAGCGCAAAAAACACCCCAAGGGTCAGCGCCAAGCCGGTTAGGATTTTCTCGCCAGCTGATTTTGGCCGCTTTGCCATAGAGCGTTCCCTCAACACTGTTGTTCAGTGCGGGATGCCTATTCAGATTAAAATAGTCAAGTAAAGAGCGTACGCTTAGCCCGACAAACAAGCGACCAAGCTTCCCAAATCTTAGCCCAGTGCGTATCCTGTCCCGCGCACAGTGCGCAACGGATCATTTCCGCCGTGGGTACAAAGCGATTTGCGCAAGCGTCCCACATGTACATCAACTGTCCGCGTATCCACATAGATATCGCGCCCCCAGACACGGTCCAAAAGCTGATCGCGCGACCACACCCTGCCCGGTTTTTCAATGAACGTGGCAAGCAAGCGAAACTCGGTCGGGCCCAGCTTAATGTCGCTGCCATCACGGGTCACTTTGTGGGTTTCACTGTCCAGAATAATGTCATCAAAACGCAACGTCTGACCAACAGTTGACGGGCGGACACGGCGCAATTGAGTGCGCACCCGCGCCATCAGCTCCACCACCGAATACGGCTTGACCATGTAATCATCCATACCTGTTTCAAGGCCGCGCACTTTGTCGACCTCCTCAGAGCGGGCAGATAACATGATGATCGGCGTGCCAACTGTATCAGGCCGCGCCTTAAGGCGGCGGCATACTTCGATGCCACTGACGGCCGGTAGCATCCAATCGAGCAAGATGATGTCTGGCGCCTGCTCATCCACGGCCAACATTGCATCTTCGCCTGTTTCCGCAGTCACGACCCGAAAGCCCTCAGCCTCAAGATTATAAATCAGCACTTCGCGTTGTGCCATCTCGTCCTCAACCACCAATACAACCGGCTGATCAACTGACATGTTTCTTTAGTCCTCGGTCACAGAGGCAGGATCGTAGGGATCACCGGCCACTTTGGGGCGCTCATCATCAGGCATTTCGCCCGTGACTTGATAGATCACTTGCTCGCAAATCGATGTCACATGGTCGCCCATGCGTTCGACATTTTTGGCGATGAACTGCAAATGCATACAGCTTGTGATGTTGCGCGGATCTTCCATCATGTAGGTCAGAAAATTGCGGAAAAGACTGTTATACATCTGATCCACATCTTCGTCGCGCAGGATCACCGCTTGGGCCAATGCGGCGTCTTGGCGTACGTAAGCATCAAGTGCCTCGCGCAACATCACCTCAACTTCGCGGGCCATCCGGCGCACCGATGCGGGCGCGCCATTCACGGCCTGTACTTCGGCCAAAACCGCTGTGCGCTTGGCCATATTTTTGGTGTAATCGCCGATGCGTTCAAGCGCACCGCTGATTTTGATCACAGACAGAACCGTGCGCAAATCGCGGCCCATGGGGGCACGCAACGCGATAAGGCGCGCAGCCTCATCGTTGATTTTCTCTTCCAGCTCATCAATCCGTTTATCTGCAGCGCGCACTTCGGCGGCCAATTCCAGATCACGGGTTTCAAGCGCCTGCGCACTTTTCAGGATGCTGTCTTCGACCAGCCCCCCCATCTTCATGATCGCAACCATGACCCCTTCAAGATCACGATCATATGCAGAAACGATATGTTGTTGGTCACTCATACGCTTATCCAATCCGTCCAGTGATGTAGCTTTCGGTGCGGCTGTCTTGTGGGTTGGTGAAAATCTGACTGGTGTCGCCAAACTCAACCAGATTGCCCAAGTGGAAGAAGGCAGTGCGCTGGCTGACCCGCGCTGCTTGCTGCATCGAGTGCGTGACGATCACAAGCGAATAGCTTTGACGCAGCTCGTCAATCAACTCTTCCACTTGCGCAGTAGCGATGGGGTCAAGCGCAGAGCACGGCTCATCCATCAACAGCACCTCAGGCTCGGTTGCGACAGCACGCGCAATGCACAAGCGTTGTTGCTGACCGCCAGAAAGACCCGTGCCCGGTGCATGAAGGCGGTCTTTAACCTCGTCCCAAATCGCACCACGGCGCAGCGCTTTTTCGACGATCACGTCCAGATCAGCTTTGGATTTGGCCAGCCCGTGCACTTTGGGACCGTAAGCCACGTTATCGTAAATTGATTTCGGGAACGGGTTCGGCTTTTGGAAAACCATACCGACTTTCGCACGCAGCTGAACGGGATCAACGGCGCTGTCGTAAATGTCATCGCCGTCTATTTTGATGGTCCCTTCAACGCGGCAAATATCGATGGTGTCATTCATCCGGTTCAAACACCGCAGGAACGTAGATTTGCCACAACCGGAAGGGCCGATGAAGGCCGTCACAGTCTTGTCTGCAATCTCAACATTTACGTCTTTGATGGCCTGGTTGTCGCCATAGTAGACCTGCACATTGCTGGCGGAAATCTTGGTATCTTGGTCCACGGGCACCTCCATATATCTTAGATCGTCCATTGTTCTTACCCTTCTACCTACCAACGGCGCTCAAAGCGACGACGAAGTAAAATTGCGATGATGTTCATGGTCATAAGGAAGACCAACAAAATGATGATGCCACCCCATGCGCGCTCGTAGAATGCAGGGTCGGCGCGCTTGGCCCACTCAAAAATCTGGGCAGGCATGGCCGAGTTAGGGTCTGTGAAGCCTGACAACACACTGTCGGGGTAGTTTGACGCGATATAGCCGACCATGCCGATCAACAGCAGCGGTGCAGTCTCACCAAGTGCTTGGGCAAGGCCAATAATAGTGCCTGTCAAAATCCCAGGGGCTGCAAGAGGCAACACATGATGGAAAACAGTCTGCATTTTTGACGCCCCAACCCCAAGTGCCGCATCCCGAATTGAGGGCGGAACCGCCTTTAGGGCCGCGCGGGTGGAAATGATGATCGTCGGCAATGTCATCAGCGTCAGCACGAGGCCACCAACCAACGGGGCACTTGCTTTCATTGCTGCAATGCCAAGATAGCCGCCACAAAACTGAATAAAGAACGCAAGACCCAAGATCCCGAACACGATCGAAGGCACCGCCGCGAGGTTAGAAATGTTCACCTCGATCAAATCAGTCAGGCGGTTTTTCGGCGCGAATTCTTCAAGATAAATCGATGCGGCAACGCCAATGGGAAGTGCCAAAAACAGCACAACCAACATCATAAAGAGCGAGCCTAACATCGACACGCCAAGCCCCGCCTGTTCGGGGCGGCTTTCTGATGCGTCTGCGCCGAAAATGAAACTTGGGTTGAACTTTTTGCGTACAACATTCGCCTCAACCATCTGATCGACCAGATCAAGGTGTTCAGCAGACAGGTTCTTATCGCGGGCCAAATCTTCACGGGTCACGCGGCCTTTGATATAGCCATCGACGCGCGATGAGGCAAAGAAATCAAAAGTCACAGTCTGGCCGATTTGGTCCGTGTTCTCTATCACGTAGGCCCGCATTTGCCCGACAGCACTTGAGGACAGAAGTTTGCGCAACTCTTTGCTTTTGGTGATTTCAGTTGTGAAGCCACCTTCCGCAATCACAGCGGACAAAGCATCGCCCAACAGCGGATTATAACCAAAAGTCGAGACCTTTTTGATATCTTCAAGGTTTCGATTGCCTTTTTTGTCCAGCTTATCTTCGCGCAACTCAACGGGTACCGAAATGAACGTTTGGGTGAATGCACCTGTGCCGCGGCTGATGATCGTTGTCAGCAGAACCGCCAAAAACAACAGACCCAGCGTGATGGCGATGATGCCATACATCTTGAAGCGCGCCTCAGCGGCGTTTCGTTTCTTGGTCCGCGCATCAACGACGAGCAGGGATTTTTTCTCGCGCAGCGGTGCTGCGTTGCTCGCATCGGTCATTCGTATTGCTCCCGATATTTACGCACAATTCCCAGTGCGATGACGTTCAATCCAAGGGTGATCACAAAAAGGGTCATGGCCAATGCAAAAGCCACCAACGCCTCGGGGCTGGCGAAATCTGCGTCGCCTGTAAGCTGGGACACGATCTTGGCCGTAACAGTCGTCATTGCGTCGAACGGGTTCATCGACAGGCGCGCGGCGGCCCCTGCCCCCAAAACAACGATCATCGTCTCCCCAATGGCGCGGGACGCGGCCAACAAAATTGCACCAACAATACCGGGAAGTGCCGCAGGTATTACCACTTGGCGGATGGTCTCCGATGGCGTGGCACCCAGCCCCAACGAGCCATCTCGAAGCGCCTGGGGTACAGCGTTGATGATGTCGTCTGACAGTGAAGACACGAACGGGATCAACATGATGCCCATGACCAAACCGGCGGTCATCACAGCTGTGCCGCCTTGCATCCAGTTGACGCCCAAAAGGCCGCCGTCACCGAACACGTTCACCAACAAAGGTCCAACTGTCAAAAGCGCAAACAAACCGTAAACGATGGTGGGAATACCGGCCAAAACCTCAAGCAAGGGTTTGGCAAAGGCGCGCACTTTGGGGGACGCGTATTCAGACAAATAAATTGCTGAAAAAAGCCCCGTTGGAACAGCAACCATCATCGCGATTAAGCTGATGTAAAGCGTGCCCCAAAGAAGAGGGAAAACACCCAATTCAGAACCACCGCCGAAACTCGGGGACCACGTGAGGCTCAGAAAAAAGTCTGTAGCGGGGTAAAGCTGGAAAAACTCGATCGTGTTGAAAATCACCGAAAAGACAATGCCAAGGGTTGTGAACACCGCCACACTAGCCGCCGTAATCAGTGTCCATCGCATGCTGCGTTCAACGGAGTTTCGTGCGCGGTACGTGGCCGATGTCTGCATGAATCCGTAGGCCGCCCCCAAAAGCGCTACGCCAATCACCGCAATCATTCGCAGAGTTGCGCCGCCGCTTTGCATCGCCCTATAGCTTTGCGCAGCTTTCAAGATGGCCGGGTCAACATCGGCCCCAAGCGCCACGCCAACCGAACCAAGAATGCCCCGAATATCATCCGCACCCGTGCTCATGGCTGCTGCAGCGTCGCTGCTGAGCGCGCCTTCGACAACGGCTGTATCAAGACCGTTCGCAATCCGCTGCACATCCCCCATCAAAAGGCCAACGGTCTGGCCTTCCGCAATCGCAGACGCCGGTATCAACTCAGCAACGGAGGATTGCACCAGAGTGGATTGTCCCAAGCCCCAAACGACCATAAGCGCCAAAGCTGGCGCGATCGTAAGAATAGAGGCCGAAAAACCATAATAATGTGGACGCGAATGTAATGCGCGCTGGTCACCACCAACAGAAGATAACGCTTTGCTGCGCGCCAGAATAAAAGCCAAAGCACCAAGGCCCAAAACGATCAATACAAGAACAATTCCAGACATTTACAGACCTCAGTTAATGTAGATCGCCAAATTCACTGGCGCCGTCTTTATGCAACACACCGCCGAGTCACCCTCGGCGGTGTGCTATGTCTTTAACCAATCGCGCTCTTATGAGCCAGATGCGATGGTCTGCTCGTTTGCAATCGCTTCTTGAGTAAGAGCCAACTCTGGGTCTGAAACCAGACCGTACTCAGCCAATGGGCCATCTGGGCCAGCAACTTCGTCACTCACGAAAAACTCAGCATATTCCTTCAAGCCAGGGATCACGCCGATATGCGCTTTTTTGACGTAGAAAAACAGTGGGCGAGACACAGGGTATTCGCCTGTTGAAATGCTTTCTGTTGTTGGCGTCACACCTGACACTGTCGCCACTTGCAGCTTGTCTGTGTTGTTCTCATAGAACGCCAGACCGAATACGCCGATGCCGTCTTTATTGGCATCAACACGAGCAAGGGTTTCTGTGTAGTCGCCATCAATGTCTGTAGACAGACCGTCTGTGCGTACTTTGATGCACGCATCTTCTGCGTCATCCTCGGACATGCCGGCGGCTTCCATCGCCTTAAGCACGCCTGTTGTTTCACAGCCAACAGCCAGAACTTTCTCTTCAAAGACTTCACGTGTGCCGTGCTTTGTGCCGGGGATGAACGCCGCAATCTGCTGTGCCGGGAACGCGGGGTTCACATCTGCCCAAGTCTGGTTCGGGTTGTCGATGATAGCGCCGTCGACGAGCACTTTTGGTGACAATGCGTTGAACCAGTCAGCGGGGGTGAATTCGAATGTCGCACCGTTAATGTCGGACGCAAATACGATACCGTCATAACCGATGCGGACTTCCATAATGTCGGTCACGCCATTGTCGGCGCAAGCTTTGATCTCTTTTTCGCGGATCGCGCGAGATGCGTTTGCAACGTCAACAGTGTTTGCGCCAACGCCTTCACAAAAACGCTTCAGGCCCGCAGATGAGCCACCAGATTCAACAACAGGTGTCGGGAAATCAAAGTTCTCACCGAAAGCTTCCGCAACAATTGATGCGTACGGCAGAACAGTAGAAGAACCGGCCACTTGCACGTTGTCCCGCGCGAATGCAGGTGCGGAAACAGCAACGATCGCAACGGCTGATGCGGTGAGTTTAAGAAATGACATAAGGCAACTCCTTTTGGTTATGTCAGCCTCACAGGTCGGCGTATCCCTCCTGCAAGCAACTTATGGCGTCTGCCTAAGCTGGTCTCGCTAAGCTTTTGTGACAGGAACGTAACAGCTATGTGACAAAATCAGAAAATGCCGGATTTTCGCGGCCAAATCGCCCGAAATTTGTGAAAAATTAAGGTGCGGACGTATCAGCAGGCAAGATCGCCGTGAAACGACTGCCGATTCCCAGTTTGCTTTTGATCTCTAGGCGCCCGCGATGCCGCGTGATGATGTGTTTAACAATGGCAAGGCCAAGACCGGTCCCCCCCACCTCACGAGAGCGGTGGCTATCCACGCGGTAAAACCGCTCTGTCAGGCGCGGGATGTGCACCGGATCAATCCCCTGCCCGTCATCTTCAATAATCAAACGCACCCCGTTGCCATGCAGCGCCACTTCATAAGCTGGCGCGGTCAAACGCACGCGCACTTCATTGCCGCTTGGGGAATAGGCAATCGCGTTTTCGGCCAGATTACGTAACACCTGAACCAACTGCCGCTCATGCCCCATCACGTGACATGGGGCGTCAGGTAGCTCAATCTTAAGGGAAATCTCACGGGCTTCCGCCAACGGCTGTAATACTTCCGCGGTGTACGACACCAGTGCGTCCAGCGCAACGCGGTCCATGGGGCGGACTTTTTCATCAACCTCAACACGGTTCAGCGACAACAGATCATGGACAAGACGGTTCATCCGCTCGGCCTCTCGGGCCATCAAAGACAAAAAGCGGTTACGGGCGGCTTCATCATTGGCCGCAGGCCCTTGAATGGTTTCCACAAAGCCAAGGATCGATGTGATGGGCGTTTTTAACTCATGACTGACGTTTGCCACGAAATCACTCCGCATGGCTCTGATTTCGCGCGAGGACGTAACATCCTCAAAGCTAAGCGAGACATGGGCGCGTCCCTCCACCTCAAGCGGGCTGCAGATCACTTTGAAGTGTGATGTTCGGCCTTTGACGGTGTCAGAAAACTCCGCCTCTTCCGTGGCACCGAAACCGAACGCACGCTCAACCGCATCAAGAATACTGGGACGGCGACAGGCACGGGTATAATGGCGATCAACGATGTCCTCGCCCAACACGTCGCGCATTGCTTGATTGGCCGCCACAATCGTGCGGCGCGCATCAATTACAGCGAAAGGCGTGGGGAACGCATCGGTCAGCGCGCGCATCGTGCTCAGTGCTGTCATGGCCTTGCCCCCTTCGTCTTTCGTCAGACCCCGTCCAGTGCCGCCGTGAATTCAGAGATGAGCATATCAACGTCTTCAACCCCGACCGAGACACGGAAGAACCCTTCGGGCATGCCCAACGCCAAACGCGCCTCAGCACCTAGTGCGCGGTGCGATGACGTTGCGGGATGCGACAAGGTTGTCCCGATATCGCCCAGAGTTGGGGCAAACGCGATATGTTCAAGCGCGCTGACAAACGCATTTGTTTGCTCACGCCCGCCGCGCAGCACGAAACTGACCATATTGCCTGTCTGATCTCCCAACATATCGCTCACACGGTTATGGTCCGGATGATCTGTGCGAGCGGGATAGAGCACTTTTTCAACTGCGCTGTGCGTTGCCAATGCATCCGCTAGCTTTGCGGCATTTTGTTGGGCGCGGTCATAGCGCAACTCAAATGAGTAAAGCCCGCGTTCCGCCAGCCAGCAATCAAATGGTGATGGCGTAAATCCCCATGTGACCGCCTTGACGACCATTGCATCGCGCAGCGCCGGATCACGGGTTGCCGTGTAGCCCAGTGTCACATCCGAGTGTCCGGCCAACAGTTTGGTGACAGAGTGGATCACGATGTCAGCGCCGTGATCAAATGCACGGTATCCGCGCGGAGTGGTGAAGGTATTGTCGATCATCACAAGAACGCCGCGTGCGAGGCAGGCCTTTGTAATCGCACCAATATCTGCAAGGCGAAGCGTTGGATTGCTCATAACTTCGAGCAAAACAAGCCGCGTGTTGGGCTGGATCGCGGCGGCAAATGCGGCCGCATCTGTGGGATCCGCCAGCGATGTTTCAATGCCAAGGTCAGGCAAATCTTGGCTTAGCATCCTGAGCGACCGGCCATAAAGCTGATCCCCACCCAGAACGTGATCACCCGCTTTGCACACCCCAAGGATTGCAGCAGAAATCGCAGCCATGCCGCTGCTGGTGATGAAGCCAGCACCCATCTGTGGTGTCACACCTTCAAGCTGATCGATCTTGCGCGCCAAAACGTCTGCGTTGGGGTGCCCTTCACGGGCGTAGGTATAGCCCTGTGCAGCACCCAGATATTGCGCATCCAATGCATCAGGCGTGTCGCTTGCATAGACAACAGACGGCTGAAGCGGCGTGACGACCGCACGGCTTGAGCTTTGTGGAAATGCCATACGGCGCACCATTGAGGGGGAATTCAGGCGTTCGTCACTCATAGTGCGCTTAGTCCTTTTCTAAAGCGTTCTGCATTTTTCTGGTAGCCGAGCGCTGATTTCAACAAACCGTCAATCGCCTCTTTGTCGAGGGCGCGGCGGACTTTCGCGGGTGCGCCAACCACAAGTGAGCCATCTGGGATGACTGCGCCTTCCGTGACCAAAGCGTTCGCCCCAATTAGGCAGTTTTTGCCGATAACAGCCCCGTTTAGTACCGTGGCGCCCATCCCGATCAGCGTGCAATCACCAATCGTGCAGCCGTGTAAAATAGCTTTGTGCCCGATCGTGCAGTTAGCCCCGACAGTAAGCGGGAAACCCATGTCCGTGTGCAAAACGCTGCCCTCTTGCACGTTCGCCCCCTCGCCCACAGTGATCCGTTCGTTATCACCACGCAGCATGGCGCCAAACCAAACGCTGCTTTTTGCGCAAAGGGTAATCGCGCCAATGATGTTGGCATCCGCTGCAACCCAAGCGGTTGGGTCAATTTTGGGGGTGATTCCATCAAGCTTATAAATCATTTGCGGGCCTCAAATTCTGCGTTCAAATCACGTACAATATCGGACATTTGCGGTTGTTGGCTAAGGCGCAGACGTTCTGCGCTGACGATTGATTTCAGCCGTTCTTCCGTTCGATCAAGATCATCGTTGACCAAAACATAGTCATATTCGGGCCAGTGACTAATCTCATCGCGGGACTTTTTCATCCGTCCCGAAATAACTTCGTCGCTATCCTGTCCACGTCCACGCAACCGTCGCTCCAACTCTGCAATTGAGGGCGGCAGGATAAAAATCGACAACGTGTGCATTCCCAAAACAGAGTTGCGTATTTGCTGCCCACCTTGCCAGTCGATATCAAACAGCACATCGCGCCCGTCATTGATCGCCGCTTCAACGGGACCCCGTGGGGAGCCGTATAAATTGTCAAACACCTCGGCATGTTCCAGCATATCGCCCCGCGTGACCATATCTTCGAAACCTGTCCGGCTTTCAAAGTAGTATTCAATGCCGTGAGTCTCACCTTCGCGCGCAGCACGCGTGGTGGCCGACACACTAAACGACAGGCTCGGGTCCCATTTCATAAGCCGCTTGGCCAACGTCGATTTACCCGCACCGGAAGGCGAGGACAAAATGATCAACAGCCCACGACGGGCGGCGGTACTTTTGGGGGCAGACATCAGTTACTCCACGTTTTGGATTTGTTCACGCATTTGGTCGATCACGGCCTTCAGAGCAAGTCCGATTGTCGTCAGTTCCGTGTGGTTGGCCTTGGCGCACAGGGTGTTCGCTTCGCGATTGAATTCTTGGCTAAGAAAATCAAGCTTGCGGCCTTTGGCGCCGGTTTGGGCCAATAATTCCCGCCCCGCAGTGATATGCGCGCGTAACCTGTCCAGCTCTTCAGCCACATCAGCCTTCACGGCCAAAAGCGCAATTTCTTGGGCAAAGCGGGCCACATCAATGTCATCTGAAAGGTTTGCAGAAACACGTGCCAAGCTTTCAGCAAAGCGCGCCTTCATGTCGTCTGCACGCGTTTCGATGATGTTTGCGGCCTGATGTGTGAGTACTTCAATCTGGTTTAACTGGTCTGCCAAGATGCCATGCAAAGCCGCTCCTTCATCGCTACGCATCTGGTTAAAGCTGTGCAACAGCATTGGCAGATCGCTCAAAATTGCCGTCGATAATGGCGCCGTATCCGCGCTGGCTGCCTCTGTATCTACTATCCCTCGGTAGGCTAAAATCTCGGCGGTGCTTGGAGGCGTTGTGTCTAGACCGTGATCCGCAGCCGAGTGCGCAATCTGTTTGAGCGCGCTCAAGACATCATGCAGCCGTGCCTCATCTACGGTGAACCCCGCGCCATTATCTTGCCGCGTTACTTTGCAATTCATCGTGATGTTGCCGCGCTCGGCAGCGCCTTGTGCGGCTTTGCGCGCAGCGATCTCAAGACCCTCAATCCACTCGGGGACGCGGATGCGCAGATCAAGACCACGGCCGTTTACGGCACGTATTTCCCACGTCCAACTATAGCCATCTAACTGCCCTGAACATGTGGCAAAACCAGTCATTGAAAGTGTCATTTTGGCCTCGCGACAGTGGATTAATAGCCCCATTTGTGACGCCCTGCTGAAAGCAAGGCAAGGGCCGATACGTGCCCCGCGCCAGATGCGTTAACCACTCGTTTACATTTTGCACCGCGACACGCTAATTTACGGTATAGTAACGATTAGTCGACTTGCAGATTTCACACGGATCCTTGAGCCATGACCTCTAAACCCAATGCGCCACGTCTTGCGGCCCCTACCAATGTTGTCTCGATCTTTGAACATCGCGCAGAGCTTCGGTTCCCAGCGATTGCGCAGACAGAGACCTATTGGGAAGCGCTTCGCGGCACACGCTTGATGCCAGATCGGGCGGATGTGAACCCACGTGGCATAGAGAATCTGTTGGAATACGCATTTATTGGTGAACGCATCGCCCCGGGCCTTGTGCGTTTACGGCTTGCGGGCATGCACATGTCTGACTTGATGGGTATGGAAGTGCGCGGCATGCCATTGTCGAGCTTTATTGTTCCGCACGAACGTCAACAGATGGCCGAGGCCATTGACCAAATGTTCGACAGCCCCGCTTGTGTCACCCTTACGCTGCGCGCTGAAACAGGTGTTGGGCGTGACAGTTTGGACGCGAAGATAATCCTGTTGCCGCTCAAATCAGATTTCGGTGACGTAAGCCGCGTTTTGGGGGCCTTTGTCACCAACGGCAAAATTGGACGTGTACCGCGCCGATTCAACATTCTTGAGACAGATGTCCGGCCGCTGTTGAAAGACCCGACGGGTAGTACAGCTGACGCAATTCTAAGCAGTAGGCCAGCGCCTCACCCAACAGAAGATACCCCTGTAATTAGCGCTGATGAACTGCAGTCTAAGTCCAGTAAAAAGACAAAATTACAAATACTTACATTCGAAAGATAATCCATTTTCTTAGGATTAACGATTTGTTTAGACATACAAAAAGCCCCGGGCGATAACTCGGGGCTTTGTTGATTTTTTATCTCAAAATAAGATTAGCTGGCTGCGGCCTGTTGGGTCGCATTGCGCAGGGCCGATAGCTCTTCGGATACCAAAAATGCCAGCTCAAGAGACTGCGAAGCGTTCAAACGTGGATCGCACGCTGTGTGGTAGCGATCAGATAAGTTCTCATCGGTTACCGCACGGACACCGCCTGTACATTCGGTCACGTCTTGCCCAGTCATCTCAAAATGCACACCACCGGGGATCGTGTTTTCAGCACGGTGGATTGCAAAGAATTCCTGAACCTCACGCAGAACGCTTTCAAACGGACGGGTCTTGTACCCTGACGCCGCTTTGATCGTGTTACCGTGCATCGCGTCACATGACCAAAGCACGTTCGCGCCCTCTCCTTTGACTGCTTGAATGAGACGTGGCAGGTGATCACCCACGTTGCCCGCACCGAACCGCGCGATAAGGGTCAAGCGTCCCTCTTCGTTTGTTGGGTTCAGTTTAGACATCAGGACTTTGAGGTCTTCGGCTGTTGTCGTTGGTCCGCACTTCAAGCCGATCGGGTTTTGCACACCGCGGCAGAATTCAACGTGGGCACCGTCCGGCTGGCGTGTCCGATCACCGATCCAGATCATGTGACCAGACCCCGCAACAGGCAGACCTGTTGTGCTATCTTCACGGCACATGGCTTCTTCATATTCCAACAACAGCGCTTCGTGTGACGTGTAGAAATCAACGGATTGCAACGTATGCGCCGTTTCTTGGGTCACACCAGCAGCTTTCATAAAGTCGAGCGTGTCAGAGATACGGTCTGCCACCTCACGGTATTTCTGCGCCTCGCCGCTACCCGTAAAGCCCAGTGTCCAAGCATGGACCTGATGAACGTCCGCATAACCACCGGTTGAGAAAGCGCGCACCAAGTTCAAAGATGCCGCCGCTTGAGTGTACGCCTGCAGCATGCGCTGTGGGTCGGGAATGCGCGCCTCTGGCGTGAAGTCGAACCCGTTGATGATGTCACCACGGTAGCTTGGCAATTCCTGATCGCCTTTGGTCTCGGTAGACGCAGAGCGTGGTTTGGCAAACTGGCCGGCCATCCGGCCCACTTTGACCACAGGCACTTTGGCACCATAGGTCAGAACCATCGCCATCTGCAGCATGACTTTGAATGTGTCGCGAATAGTATCTGCAGAAAATTCAGAGAAGCTTTCGGCGCAATCCCCGCCTTGCAACAAGAACGCTTCACCGCGCGATGCAGCGGCAAGCTCGGCCTTCAAACGGCGCGCTTCGCCTGCAAAAACCAGCGGTGGATATCGGCGTAACTGTTCCTCGACGCCGGCCAATGCCGCAGCATCGGTGTAATCTGGCATCTGTACGCGCGGTTTTGCGCGCCATGCATCTTTAGTCCAGTTGGTCATCGGGTATCCTCGTCACGACGTTAGCGTTAGCACAAAAGCTGATAACCCGACTTTTGCACAGTTCCAATGGGCTTTGTCACCCGAGACGCGTTTTTCCTTGAATAAAATGCAGTTTGGTGTTGTTGCTATTCGACGTTGCGTTTTCGGGAAAGGCAGGAACATGGCGGAGAAACGTCAGATCATCGAGGTGAAAACGGACGGCAAACCGAAGCGGATTGTGTTTGTCCTGCTCGAGAACTTTACGCTGTTGTGCTTTTCTGCGGCAATTGAATCGCTGCGTCTTGCAAATATGATGGCGGGCAAGCCGCTCTATGAATGGCGTCTTGTGGGCGAGATGGGCGCGAATGATGATAGTGTTGTGACGTGCTCTGCTGGCATTCCGTTTCGGCTTCAGGGCGGCCTTGATGAGTTAAGCCGCGATGACATTGTAATGATTTGTGGCGGTCTTGAGGTACAGCAAGTTACCACAACCAAACTGATGAATTGGATGCGCCGCGAAAGCCGCCGTGGGGTTCAAATGGGTGGCCTTTGCACAGCTGCCTTTACAATGGCGAAAGCGGGTCTGCTTGACGGGCGCCGCGCGACGATCCACTGGGAAAACCAAGACAGCTTTGCCGAGGAATTTGAAGATGTGGAGCTAACAAAATCCGTCTTTGTGGTGGACGGCAACCGCTTCACCACCGCCGGAGGCACCGCTTCGATTGACCTGATGCTCAAGATTATTGCCGCAGAACACGGGCAGGATTTGGCCAACTCGGTCGCGGACCAGCTAATTTATTCCTCTATTCGCACGGACCAGGACAGCCAGCGTTTGTCTATCCCCACGCGCATTGGCGTACGGCACCCGAAGTTGAGCCTTGTTATCCAAATGATGGAAGCCAACATCGAAGAACCGATCAGTCCCGGTATACTTGCTAAACACGTGGGCATGTCGACCCGACAGCTTGAGCGGCTTTTCCGCAGATATTTGTCGCGCAGCCCTAAGCGCTATTACATGGAACTGCGTTTGCAAAAGGCGCGGAACTTGCTGATCCAGACGGATATGAGTGTCATTAACGTAGCACTTGCGTGCGGTTTTGCCTCGCCATCGCATTTTTCCAAATGCTACCGGTGCCACTATGACACCACACCCTACCGCGAACGGGGAGCACACGCCGGCCGAGGCTAAGAACTAGGCTAATTTTATTGCGCATTTCGTCTCATTAATCGGCTGTTTACGTTAGGAAACTGCTTCCCTATTTGCGAATCTATGCGTAATGTACTTGACGGACATTTTAGATCCGACATGGGAGATTGTTATGAAAAAATTGTTGATGGCGACAGCACTTACAGCTGTTACGGCAACAACTGCCTTCGCAGGCGGCCACGGTAAAGAAGTTAAACTCGGAATCATTTTGGGCTTCACTGGCCCGCTTGAATCTCTGACTCAGCAAATGGCTGGCGGCGCAGAAGCCGCGATTGAAGAAGTAACTGCTTCAGGCATGCTGCTGGACGCGGCAAAAGTAAGTGGCGTGCGCGCAGACAGCACATGTATCGATGCCGCTGCGGCGACTGCTGCTGCTGAGCGCCTGGTAACATCCGACAAAGTAGACGGCATCATGGGCGCAGACTGTTCAGGCGTAACAGGCGCGATCCTATCAAACGTTGCTTTGGCAAACGGCACTGTAATGATCTCGCCCTCTGCGACATCACCAGGCCTCTCCACAGTAGAAGACAACGGCCTGTTCTTCCGCACAGCTCCGTCAGATGCGCGTCAAGGCGTTGTAATGACTAATGTTCTGCTCGAAGAAGGCATTAACGAAGTTGCGCTGTCGTACGTAAACAACGACTACGGCAAAGGTCTTGCTGATTCATTCCAAGCTGCTTTTGAAGAAGCTGGGGGCGTAGTTACTATCTCAGCAGCTCACGAAGACGACAAGGCGGACTACTCTGCCGAAGTTGGGGCGTTGGCATCTGCTGGCGGTGACCGGCTGGTTGTTGCAGGCTACGTTGACAGTGGTGGTTCTGGTATCGTTCGTGCGGCTCTAGACAGCGGCGCATTCGACACATTCCACTTCCCTGACGGTATGATCTCCGACGCGCTTGTTGAGAACTTTGGTTCAGAGATCGACGGCTCAACAGGTCAAAACCCAGGCACAGACAGCCCAGGTGCGTTAAAATACGCAGAGCTGATCGGCGACAAGTTCAACCCAACATCACCTTTCTCTGCGGAAAGCTATGACGCGGCAGCACTTATCATGCTGGCGATGCAAGCAGCAGACAGCAAAGACCCGTCTGACTACAAAGACCACGTGATGGACGTTGCAAACGCACCGGGCATCGAAATCTTCCCTGGTGAGTTGGGCAAAGCGCTCGAACTGATCAAAGCTGGCGAAGAAATCGACTACGTTGGTGCGTCTGCTGTTGAGCTGATCGGACCCGGCGAAAGCGCTGGTAACTACCGTCAGATCACATTCGAAGGTGGCGAGCTGAAAGTGGTCAAGTACCGCTAAGCCGGCCTATCACAAAACTAAGGAACAGCCCGATCTTGTGTCGGGCTGTTTTGTTAAGGGGAACTCAATATCATGATCAAAGTGGACAATCTGTCCAAGCACTTTGGCGGCTTTCGGGCAGTCGATGGCGCTAGCCTCGAGATCCAGAGCGGGTCAATAACGGGCCTTATCGGGCCAAATGGCGCAGGAAAAACAACGCTTTTCAATGTTATAGCGGGCGTTCTTAAGCCGTCTGGTGGCCGTGTGACAATGGACGGCGAAGACATTACCGGACTTGAACCGCACCAGCTGTTTCACAAGGGCTTGCTGCGCACCTTCCAGATTGCCCATGAGTTTTCATCAATGTCGTGCCGCGAGAACCTGATGATGGTCCCGGGCGCGCAAGCGGGTGAAACCCTTTGGAACACGTGGTTTGGCCGTAAGCGGATCGCTGATCAGGAACGTGCCTTGCGTGCCAAAGCCGACGAGGTTTTGGAATTCCTGACCGTTGAGCACCTTGCCGATCATAAAGCCGGACAGATTTCTGGTGGTCAGAAAAAGCTGTTGGAACTGGGTCGTACCATGATGGTTGACCCCAAGATTGTGTTTCTTGACGAAGTCGGCGCCGGTGTGAACCGCACCCTTCTCAACACGATTGGGGACGCGATTATCCGGCTCAACAAAGAGCGCGGCTATACATTCGTCGTGATCGAACATGACATGGATTTCATCGGTCGGCTTTGCGACCCAGTGATCTGTATGGCAGAAGGCAAAGTCCTTGCCGAAGGTACCCTGCCCGAGATTAAAGCCAACGAGCAGGTCATCGAAGCCTATCTGGGCACTGGCCTCAAAAACAAAGACAAAGCACAGGCCGAGGTGACGACATGAGCGAGCCATTCTTGATCGGGCGCGACATGACCGGCAGCTACGGCAAAGGCCCCGACATTTTGCACAATTGCACCATCGGCGTCGATAAAGGCCAGATTGCCGTCATCGTTGGACCTAACGGGGCCGGTAAATCAACCGCAATGAAGGCCGTTTTCGGCATGCTAGATGTGCGCCAAGGCGGCGTATTTCTGAACGGGAAAGACATCACGAAACTCAGCCCACAGGCGCGCGTGCGCGAAGGCATGGGCTTCGTGCCGCAGACATCAAACATCTTTACGTCCATGACTGTCGAAGAAAACCTTGAGATGGGCGCGTTTATCCGCACGGATGACATCAAAGACACGATGGAGCAGGTCTATACGTTGTTCCCGATTTTGCGTGATAAGCGCAATCAAGCGGCAGGCGAGCTGTCAGGCGGGCAACGTCAGCAAGTGGCCGTGGGCCGCGCGCTAATGACAAAACCAACGGTCTTGATGCTAGATGAACCTACTGCTGGCGTAAGCCCAATTGTGATGGACGAGCTTTTTGACCGCATTATCGAGGTGGCACGCAGAGGCATTTCCATCTTGATGGTGGAACAGAATGCCCGCCAAGCGCTTGAAATTGCAGACAAAGGCTATGTGCTGGTCCAAGGGGCAAATGCGTTTACAGGCACCGGTAAAGACCTTCTTGCGGACCCTGAAGTTCGTAAATCATTCTTGGGAGGCTGAACGATGGACTATCTTAACGCTATCGTCGCACTGACAAATTTCGTGCTTATTCCCGCAACCGCATACGGCGCGCAACTGGCCCTTGGGGCGTTGGGCGTTACTCTGATTTACAGTATTTTGCGGTTCTCAAACTTCGCTCATGGCGACACGATGGCTTTCGGCACTATGGCCACAATCGGCGCAACGGTTGTACTGCAAAGCTGGGGCGTCAGCTTTGGACCGCTCCCCACCGCACTTCTTGCGCTTCCCTTCGGGATCGCCGCAACGATCGCGCTGGTCCTGGTAACGGATGTGGGCGTTTACCGCTTTTATCGCACCCAAAAAGCCGCACCAGTGATTTTCGTCATCGTTTCCATGGGCGTCATGTTTATCATGAACGGTCTGGTTCGCATTCTGATCGGCCCAGATGCGCGCCACTTTGCCGATGGCGACCGATTCATCATTTCCGCGCGCGAGTTCAAGGAAATAACTGGCCTACGCGAAGGACTGGCGTTCAAAACGACCCAAGGCATTACGATCATTGTCGCCGTACTGGTTGTTGCCGTGCTCTTTTACTTCCTGAACCGCACGCGGACCGGAAAATCCATGCGCGCCTACTCTGATAACGAGGACTTGGCGCTTCTATCTGGGATAAACCCAGAGCGTGTGGTTATGGTCACTTGGATGATCGTCGCAACGCTTGCGACAATCGCTGGTGTTCTTTACGGATTGGATAAGTCATTCAAACCGTTCACGTATTTCCAACTTCTGTTGCCAATTTTTGCCAGCGCAGTTGTAGGTGGTTTGGGTAATCCGCTTGGCGCGATCTTTGGGGGTTTCCTCATCGCATATTCCGAAGTTCTTATCACATATGCGTGGAAAAAAGTACTAGTCTACGCCCTGCCTGACGCTCTTGAGCCTTCCGGCCTCATGCAACTATTGTCCACCGATTACAAATTTGCCGTCAGCTTCGCGTTGCTTGTAATTGTCTTGCTCTTCAAGCCAACCGGTCTATTTAAAGGGAAGTCAGTCTAATGGTATCTGTCAGAAACACTGCTCTCTTCACCGTCGTCTTTGGCCTGATCTTGCTCACAGGATTTACCTCTGGTTGGAACTCAGCGTTGCTGATCCTGAACATGGGCTTGATTTCGGCCATTATGGCGATCGGCGTTAACCTTCAGTGGGGTTTTGCCGGCTTGTTTAACATCGGCGTTATGGGCTTTTTAGCGCTCGGCGGTCTTGCTGCCGTGCTGGTCTCTGAGCCCGCAACACCGGGTGCGTGGTCCGCTGGTGGATTTCAGGTTATCGCAGCTCTGCTAATGGGGTTTGCAACAATCGCCCTTACGATCTTTGTACGTGGTAAAATAACTGGGCGCGTTCGCACCATCACCATAACACTTCTTCTTGTTCTAGGCTTCTTTATCTACCGCGCCATTTTTGACCCCGCTGTGGCACGCATCGAAGCTATTAATCCGGCAGTTTCAGGCAACATTGGGGGGCTTAATTTGCCCATCCTGCTCGCGTGGCCCGTTGGCGGTATCCTTGCTGGCGCGGCTGCTTGGGCGATCGGCAAGACAGCTCTTGGCCTGCGCAGTGACTATCTAGCCATTGCGACTCTTGGTATTTCTGAAATTGTCATCGCTGTAATGAAAAACGAAGACTGGCTTGCTCGTGGGGTCAAGAACGTCATCGGTATTAAGCGGCCTGTACCTAATGCAATTGAGCTGCAAGAAAGCTCACGGTTCGTAGAACGCGCTGCCTCACTCAACATTGATACGGTCACGGCCTCAGCGCTTTATGTCAAACTCAGCTATTCGATTTTGTTCATCATCATTCTACTGGTCATTTTTCTTGCGGCAGAGCTGGCCCTTAAATCGCCTTGGGGCCGCATGATGCGTGCCATCCGTGACAATGAAACTGCTGCACGGGCCATGGGTAAAGATGTTACGGCGAGACATCTGCAAGTTTTTGTGCTGGGATCGGCTATTTGTGGTGTTGCCGGGGCGATGATGGTCACGCTTGACGGTCAACTTACTCCGAGCAGCTACCAGCCGCTTCGTTTCACATTCCTCATCTGGGTCATGGTGATCGTGGGTGGCTCTGGCAATAACTACGGCTCCGTATTGGGTGGCTTTCTTATCTGGTTCCTGTGGGTCCAGGTAGAGCCATACGGCGCGGCACTCATGGGTTTAATTACAGACCCGATGCCTGACGCTTGGTCGATTAAACAGCGCCTTTTGGCTAGTGTTGCGTATATGCGGTTGCTGACCATGGGTTTGATCTTACTACTTGTTTTGCGGTTCTTCCCACGTGGCCTAATCCCCGAAAAGTAGATCGGCCTTATTGCTTTGCACAATTAGGCAGGTGCGGTCGATTGGACCGCCCCTTTTTATTTGCTTAGAAAGTTAACTCAGTAGATCTCAAAATTGCTGATCTGTGCACGAATAACGCTATCGGTGTCATCGCTATCACCAGACACAGCAATACCTAAAAGTTTGCCTGATGTGCCGCCGAAAGCTTTGCGAAAATCATTCGATAAATTGACGCTTTCAGAATGTGTTCCGGTGCCGGCGGACCGCAACGCAACCGTCACCCCTTGGCCAGGCTGGTAAAGTGATTGCAACAAAGCGCCTCGGCTATGATTACCGCCCCATGCATATTGGATCACGCGCAGGTCATCATTTCCCAACAGCGATCTGATGCCAGCCCCAGCCAGCTTTTCGGCCTGATCGTCTGGGGCAAACAGAAAATAGATCGAGATGTTGCGATCATCACCGCCTTTCACGCTCAGATCTGTGGCGGGAACAGATTGGCTCACAGACCAGTTCCATGAGGCGCGCTCGGCCTCCCAAAAACTGCGGGGCAATTTGCGCCACGCAATGGACACTGCCCCATCTGATACGATGCCAAGGCTTTGTCCAAATTCGTAATCGTTCTTTGAAAACAGTGACAGCCGTTGGTTTTTCCATCCTTCAGACAAGCTGACAGAGGCCGCCAGTGCAGATGAGCCGAAGGAGATGAGGGCTGTCGCGCTTACCGCCGCAAACAGAGCTTTTTTCAACATGATAAGTCCTATACTGTTACTTACTAAACCATAAACAGAAGCTGTGGCAGAGGGGCAGTGCAAAGCCCGTGCCTCATCAAAACGTGAACCGCCCGTGAACGGGTAAGGCACACACGAAACAGCAGGAACACCTGATGCACCTCGCCATTCTTATCCCCGCCGCAGGTGCCTCAACGCGGATGCACGGCGCTGACAAGTGTTTTGAAGATGTCAGCGGCACGCCTTGTCTAACGGCAATGGTTCAGCGCGCCCTAAAGGTGACTGATGATGTTATCGTGACGGTTCCGGCTGCAGATCATCCGCGCATGAGTTTAACAGGCGGCGCGACCGCTGTTGTGTGTGAAAACGCCTATGAAGGCATGTCCGCGTCGCTCAAAGCTGGGGTCGGCTCCTTACCGTCACATGTGACCGCCATGATGATCTTGCCCGCTGACATGCCAGCAATTACCGCCAATGATATGTCGATGATGTGGGCTGTGTTTCAGGCGTCGCGCCTCAAAGTCCTTCAGGCCGCCTCTGCCGATGGAAAAGCGGGGCATCCTGTGATCTTTGATCGCTCGCTCTTTGTACAATTTGATGGACTTTCGGGGGATCGGGGCGCTGCATCTATCGTGAGCGACAACGCCAAACATCATGGTTTGGTCCCACTTGAGGGCGACCGCGCCACCCTTGATCTTGATACGCCAGAAGCGTGGCAGACTTGGCGTACCAGCCGTGGGCTGAGCGGTTTGGCTGCCTTACTTGGGAACCAATAGCCGCGCCTCATAGGCTTTAAGAGATTTACGTACGCTGGTGTAATCCTGCATGCCCGCATCACTATTCAGTTCCGGAAACAGCGAGAAAATCTCATCGCGCTACGCACGGTCAATCCCCCTCATGGTGTAGTCACCGGGCTGAAAACTCTCGGACCATGTACCGTCAGACAACACAACCTCATGCTGGTCGAACATGAAGTGGATATAGCTGGCACTTTGCGTGTTCAGCCGCTCAATTCCATCACTGCATACCAAATGTTTAGCACTGACAAGCACCTCGCGCTCCTCGAAGTACAGCTCTGCGCGGTCGTTGGCGATTAGCATTCTATGGTTCGGACTGACGATCATATCGCGTTCTGGCAGGTCATTCCCCAACGCGCCTGCCCTAATGATCACGGGCTTCAACTCGGGCGCGCCGGCCAGCCCTTTGTGGTTCACGTCTTTGCAGCCAACCCATCTGATTTCTTGGATGCCGTTGTCCCGTGTAATCACGCGGTCCCCCTCGCGCAGGTTTTGGACCAAGCGCTCGCCCTTATCTGTAGCGATGCACGTGCCCGGCGTGAAACAAGGGATAACGCCGTAGCGATACAGGTCTTGCAATATAGGGAAGGTGCTCTGCACCGGATCATTCACTTACTAACGAATGGGGTCACTAGGATCGGCCCACGGTCTGCATAAAGTAAGAGCATACGGTCACCAAAGACAAAAATAACGTTAGATGAACAAATCAAGCGACCCAGTTACTATCAGTAGCGGCGTTGGACACAAATCAGACGGAGCTTATTGACAGATTGTTTCAACACGCGAGCCTAATCGCAGCTCATCGTTAATCATGAAGAACATTGAAATACGGTGCGTTACAGGCAGCAGCTGCTATAAAAAGCGTCCACGGGTTAACCATAACTCAGAAACAATCATCTGGGCGTCAAACACGGCGATTATCATTAACCTAGTTTGAATTTTTCTTCGAAACTGCACCACGGAAAGCAATGACCACAACGCTCTTAAGCGCAACGACGAAGAATCACATTTTCTATAAGACCTCTTTATGCCTGCCGAAACCGTGCGGCGCAGGCATTCAACTTACTGTGGTACCGGTGGTCGGACTCGAACCGACACGATGTCACCATCGGGGGATTTTGAATCCCCTGCGTCTACCATTCCGCCACACCGGCGTAACACAGTAGGCGCGGTTTAGCGCCGGTCTTCGGCGGCGTCAACGGCTTCTCGCACCTTGTCTCTGGCCTTTTTGCAAAAGCCACTATAAGGCGCACACAACACGTCCCTCTATATAGGCAAAAACCCAATGGATATGCGCAATATTGCGATCATCGCCCACGTTGACCACGGCAAAACGACCCTTGTTGACGAACTTCTCAAACAGTCCGGTGCTTTCCGCGAGAACCAAGCAGTGGCCGAACGCGCCATGGATAGCAACGATCTGGAGCGTGAGCGCGGCATTACGATTCTCGCCAAAGCGACATCTGTTGAATGGAACGGTTTGCGCATCAACATCGTTGACACCCCCGGTCACGCAGACTTCGGCGCCGAGGTAGAGCGGATCTTGTCGATGGTTGACGGTGTTGTCCTGCTCGTGGACGCCGCAGAGGGTCCGATGCCTCAAACAAAATTTGTGACTTCGAAAGCACTCGCGCTTGGGCTGAAGCCAATCGTGGTTTTGAACAAAGTTGATAAGCCTGATGCAGAACCTGATCGCGCGCTTGATGAAGTCTTTGATCTGTTCGCTTCGCTTGACGCAACTGACGAGCAACTTGATTTCCCATCGCTCTACGCCTCAGGCCGTAACGGTTGGTGTGACGACAGCCTTGAAGGCGACCGTCAGAACCTTGATGCGCTGTTTAAGCTTGTCGTTGATCACGTCCCTGCCCCCAAGCAAATCCAGAAGCGTGAAGAGCCTTTCCGCATGCTGGCGACCACGCTGGGTGCCGATCCATTCATCGGCCGCATTTTGACTGGCCGCGTTGAAGCAGGCACGTTGCGCACTGGTGAAACAGTAAAAGCGTTGTCTCGCGATGGTACTAAAGTTGAGCAGTTCCGCGTAACTAAAATTCTGGCGTTCCGCGGTCTTGCCCAATCTCCGATCGATGTAGCGGAAGCCGGCGATATCGTAAGCCTTGCGGGTATGACCAAAGCGACCGTGGCTGATACGATTTGTGATCTTTCTGTTGATGACGCGATCCCCGCACAACCGATTGACCCGCCCACCATCACAGTCACTTTCGGCATCAACGACAGCCCTCTTGCAGGTCGTGACGGCAAAAAAGTCCAATCACGTGTTATTCGTGAGCGCCTGATGAAAGAAGCCGAAACCAACGTAGCAATCCGCGTCACGGATACCGCCGGTGGTGACGCCTTTGAAGTTGCGGGCCGCGGTGAATTGCAGATGGGCGTTCTGATCGAGAACATGCGCCGCGAAGGTTTCGAGCTTTCAATCTCACGCCCGCAGGTTCTTTTCCGCGAAGAAGACGGCCAGCGTCTTGAGCCAATCGAAGAAGTCACAATCGACGTGGATGACGAATATTCCGGCGCAGTGATCGAGAAAATCACTGGTGCACGTAAAGGCGAGATGACCGAGATGAAGCAACAAGGCGGCAAGACCCGCATTATTGCGACCATCCCGTCACGTGGCCTAATTGGTTATCACGGTGAATTTCTGACCGACACGCGCGGTACAGGCGTTTTGAACCGCGTTTTCCACGGATGGGCACCACATAAAGGATCGATCCCTGGCCGTCGCGCTGGCGTTCTAATTTCAATGGAAAATGGTGTGTCTGTTGCTTACGCAATCTTCAACCTTGAAGACCGTGGTCGTTTCTTCATCGGAAGCCAAGAAGACGTATACCAAGGTATGATCATTGGCGAGCATAGCCGTGAAAATGATCTTGAGGTGAACCCCCTTAAAGGCAAAAAACTGACAAACGTCCGCGCGTCCGGCACAGATGAAGCAGTTCGTTTGACCACTCCAATCCGTTTGTCCCTCGAAGAAGCGATTGCCTATATCGACGATGATGAGTTGGTTGAGGTGACACCAAACGTTGTGCGTCTGCGCAAACGCCACCTTGACCCGCATGAGCGTAAACGCGCGTCACGTTCAGCGTAATCTACCCTTAGAATACTCCAGACATAGAAACGGCGGCCCAATCAAAGGGCCGCCGTTTTACATTGTTAGTTTAACTTTCTAAGCGTCTAGATTTCTTCAACAATCACTAATTCACGCTCACTCGCCACCCGCGCATGGACCAATGCCTGCTGATAAGTGGCTGAATTATAGCATTTTTCGGCAATCTCGAGACTATCAAACCTCGCCACTACATTGCGTGGCCGCTCTACGCCTTCTTTTTGAACATACGCGCCGCCGCGCGCTAAAAATACCCCGCCGTGTTCGGCAATCGCTTGGGTCGCAAGCTTGGCATATTTGGCGTATTCCACGTCATCGGTGACCGTAACGTGACTGATCCAAAGTGCGCTCATCCTTCAAGAACCTTTCGTGCTGCTGTCATTGCGGCATCAGCACCGCCAATGTCTTTTGCTCCACCCTGCGCCATATCCGGACGGCCACCGCCACCTTTGCCGCCCATTTCGGCAACAGCTGCCTTTACCAAGTCAACCGCAGATACAGTGGCTGTTTTATCATCCGTCACACCGGCAGCGACGGCGACTTTTCCGCCCGCATCAGTAATTAGCAACACAGCGCCCGAGCCCATTTGCGACTTCATTTCGTCAATAATGCCAGGCAGGTCTTTACCCGTCACGCCTTGCAAAACTTGCGCCTGAAACGCGGTGCCGTTTAGCTCTTCTACTGCCGGTGCTGCTGCGGCACCGCCGCTCATGGCCAACTCGCGACGGAGTTGTGCTACTTCGTTTTGCAGCGCTTTCCGTTCGTCCATCAGTAATTTTACCCGCTCAGCAACATCCGCAGGCTGCGCCTTCAATGATGTCGCAACTTGCGCCAATCGCTGATCTTGCGCGCTTAGATATTCAAAGGCTGCGGCACCAGTCAGCGCCTCAATACGGCGCACACCTGCACTCGACGCGCTATCACCAAGCGCCACAAACAGCCCGATATCACCCGTCTGGCGCACATGCGTGCCACCGCAAAGTTCAAGCGAGTACGTCTTACCATCAGCACCTTTGCCAGTATCCGCACGGCCCATTGACACAACGCGAACTTCGTCACCGTACTTCTCACCAAAAAGTGCCTGCGCCCCCATGTCACGCGCATCATCAGGCGTCATCACACGTGTCTCTACGGCTGTATTCTGCCGAATGTAGCTGTTCACTTCCGCTTCAACCCGCTGCAGATCTTCAAGGCTGATCGCTGCGTTATGGCTGAAATCAAAGCGCAATCTGTCTGGTGCGTTCAATGAGCCGCGCTGCGCCACGTGCTCACCCAAAGTGCCGCGCAGAGCTTCGTGTAACAAGTGCGTCGCAGAGTGGTTCGCACGGATCTGCCCGCGCCGCTTTGGATCAACGGCAAGTTCCACACCGGCACCAACACTTAACTCACCCGATTGAATGCGACAGAAATGAATAAAGACATCCGCTTGCTTTTTGGTGTCAGTCACTTTGGCTAAGTTGCCATCAAAACTGATCTGGCCCATATCGCCGACCTGACCGCCGCTTTCCGCATAAAACGGGGTCTGGTTCAGGACGATCTGAACCTCATCACCAGCTTTTGCCGTCTGCACCTGAGCACCATCTTTGATGATCGCAATGATCTGACCTTCGGCATTTTCGGTGTCATAGCCCAAGAAGTCAGTCACCCCATGGGCATCGGCGATATCGAACCAAACTTGCGCATCAGCGGCCTCGCCTGTGCCGGACCACGCCGCGCGCGCTTTGGCTTTTTGCTCGGCCATAGCGGCATCAAAGCCATCTGTATCTACACCGCGATCTTTTTCGCGAAGCGCGTCTTGGGTCAGATCGAGCGGAAAACCGAATGTATCGTACAGTTTGAACGCCGTGGCACCAGGCAAATCGGCACCGTCTGGCAGCGAGATCAACTCTTCATCAAGAAGCTTCAACCCGCGATCAAGGGTTTGGCGGAAACGTGTTTCTTCAGCACGCAGAGTTTCCTCAATCAAAGCCTGTGCTTGGCCCAATTCGGGATAGGCAGCTCCCATTTGGCCAACAAGCGCGGGCACCAAACGGTGCATCAGCGGGTCAGCCGCACCCAAAAGATGGGCGTGGCGCATCGCGCGGCGCATGATCCGGCGCAAAACATACCCACGGCCATCTTTTGACGGCGTCACACCGTCCGCAATCAAAAATGCCGTTGAGCGCAGGTGGTCGGCAATCACGCGGTGGTGGGTTTTGCCCGGACCATCAGGATCCGACGACGTGGCATTTGCGCTTGCCTCAATTAGGTTGCGCATAAGGTCCGTGCCATAGTTATCATTCGTGCCTTGCAACAACGCCGCAACGCGTTCGATCCCCATGCCAGTATCAATTGACTGGTTCGGCAGATCAACGCGAGTGCCGTCTTCGCGCTGCTCATATTGCATGAAAACAAGGTTCCAAATTTCAACGAACCGATCGCCATCCTCTTCAGGGGAGCCGGGAGGTCCGCCCCAGATGTGATCGCCGTGATCGTAAAAAATCTCAGAACACGGCCCGCAAGGACCAGTCGGGCCCATCATCCAAAAGTTATCGTCTGTGGCGATGCGAATAATCCGTTCATCTGGCAGACCAGCAACGCGTTTCCAGATATCTGCGGCCTCATCATCGGTGTGGTAGACGGTGACATAGAGGCGGTTCTTATCAATCCCGAGCTCTTTTGTGATCAACTCCCAAGCAAACTTGATCGCGTCTGCCTTGAAGTAATCACCAAAACTGAAATTGCCGAGCATCTCAAAAAACGTGTGGTGGCGTGCGGTGTAGCCCACGTTATCAAGGTCATTATGTTTACCGCCCGCGCGTACACATTTTTGCGCGGTAGTCGCGCGTTGGTAGTCGCGCGTTTCCACACCGGTGAATAAATTTTTGAACTGCACCATCCCAGAGTTGGCGAACAACAAGGTTGGGTCGTTGCGCGGCACAAGGGGGCTGCTGTCCACAACCGCGTGCCCTTGCTTTTCAAAGTAGGTCAGAAAGGTCGAACGAATGTCATTCAGCGTACGCATCAGGAGGCCCTTGGGGTTATCGGTGGCAAGTTAATTCACTCTGATTTATCCCTGCAGGCCCAAGGTGTCCATGGTCATTGCACCTGCGCCGAAACCGCACTTACAAACCAAAAGGGCCAGTACTTACGTACCAGCCCCTGCTAAATTAGCGTTACAACAGACTAACGTGCATCGCCCATTATTCGTCTAGGACATCATCACCGTCATCTTTGACTTGTTCTTCTTTTGGCATCTCAAAATCCAAACCGTGCGCCGCGCGGATTTTATCTTCGATTTCCCACGCAACTTTGGGGTTTTCGCGCAAAAAGTTCTTGGAATTCTCACGGCCCTGCCCCATGCGTTCATCGCCGTAGCTGAACCACGCGCCAGATTTCTCAACGACACCTGCTTTCACACCCAAATCGAGCAGTTCGCCCATTTTGGAAATGCCTTCACCGTACATGATGTCAAATTCGACCTGCTTGAACGGTGGTGCGACTTTGTTTTTCACGACCTTCACACGGGTCTGGTTACCCACAATTTCATCGCGGTCTTTGATGGCGCCAATCCGACGGATATCAAGGCGAACAGAGCTATAGAATTTAAGCGCGTTACCACCAGTAGTGGTTTCCGGGCTACCAAACATAACGCCAATCTTCATACGGATCTGGTTAATGAAGATCACCATGCAGTTGCTACGCGCAATCGACCCCGTCAACTTACGCATCGCTTGGGACATCAAGCGGGCGTGCACACCCACGCTGCTGTCACCCATATCACCCTCAAGCTCCGACTTTGGCGTCAGTGCCGCGACAGAGTCGACAACCACAAGGTTAACAGCGCCAGAACGAACAAGTGTATCGGTGATTTCGAGTGCTTGCTCACCCGTGTCGGGTTGTGAGATCAGCAACTCATCAAGGTTAACGCCCAGCTTTTTGGCATACTGCGGGTCAAGTGCATGTTCCGCGTCAACGAACGCACAAACGCCGCCCTTCTTCTGTTCCTCAGCAACACAGTGAAGCGTCAGCGTGGTTTTGCCAGAGCTTTCGGGACCATAAATTTCAACGATACGGCCTTTTGGCAAACCGCCAATGCCCAAGGCGATATCAAGCCCGAGTGAACCAGTTGACGTCGCCTCGATCTGCTGAATGGCATTCTCACCACCCAATTTCATGATCGAGCCTTTGCCGAATTGGCGTTCAATCTGAGACAGCGCGCTATCGAGCGCTTTTTGTTTATCAGAAGCTTTTTTGTCCATCGTGAGTAGATCTGCCTGTGCCATGAGTTTCTTCCCTTATTTCACAGCGCAACACCCTGAGCAATCACTCACATGTTCACGCCCTGTTCTGCTGCTCCCGTTATGAGATCAAAAAGAGAACATTTCAACATAAATCGTAGTTAGCTCGTAGCGCGCCTAGGTAAACGCAGCTTGAACACCCATAAAAACATGAAGATCAGCGTATTTACGCCGGCTCGTCGTGTAGTTGCGCTTTGAACGTATTGGTTAATTCAGACAGCGAAAATGGCTTAGGCAAGAACACGGCATTGGGAATCGCTTGTTCCCCTTCTTTGAACGCGTCTTCAGCGTAGCCCGACACAAATACAACGCGCGTATCCGGACGGCCCTTCAGCGCTTGGCGGACCCAAGTTGGTCCATCAAAACCGGACATCACAACGTCCGTGAGGAACATATCAATCTTGGTATCCATGGCCTCAAGTTTTTCAAGCGCCATTTCGGCACAGTCCGCCTCAATCACGGTGAAACCTTGCATTTTTAGCGCCCGAGACGCAAAGGCGCGAACCGGCGCTTCGCCCTCGACAAGCATGATCACGCCTGTATCTTGAACGACTTGCTCAACGGGCTTTGCAGCCGGTGGAAGTGGGGTCGCGACTGTTGCGCCATCAAACATCGGGAACAAAAGCGTGAACGACGCCCCGCGCCCCACAACGCTTTCCGCAAAAATGAAGCCGCCCGTCTGTTTGACGATGCCGTAGGCCGTCGACAGGCCAAGCCCTGTCCCCTCAACGGTTTTCTTAGTCGTGAAGAACGGCTCAAAGATCTTGCTTAGCTGCTCGGGCGGAATACCGATGCCTTCATCACAAACGGTGACTTTGGCATAATCACCGATTGGCACAGCAGCACTATCACGTTCCTGCACTTCTGTGACCGCGTAAACCTCTGTATCAATGATGATTTTACCACCATCAGCCATGGCATCCCGCGCGTTGACGACCAAGTTCATCAAGACCTGCTCAAGCTGGCGCTTGTCCGCACGCACAGGCCCGAGCGAGGGATCGTGGGTCAGTTCAAGTTGCACTTTTTCGCCCACAAGCCAGTCCAACAGATGGGTCAACTCAGAAAGCGTGGTGCGCAGGTCAACCACTTCCATTTTAAGGTTCTGTTTGCGTGAGAAGGCCAGCAATTGACGTACGAGCGAGGCCGCGCGGTTGGCGTTTTGGTGAATTTCAAGAAGGTCGGGATATTCCTCATCATCTTGATCGTGACGCAGCAACAAAAGATCACAATGCCCAGAAATGGCGGAGAGCAAGTTGTTGAAATCATGCGCAATGCCGCCTGCGAGTTGGCCAATTGCCTGCATTTTTTGGCTTTGAACAAATTGCGCCTGAAGGGTCTTGAGTTCGGTCGCGTCATTTATCAGCGCCACAACCGAATTGCTGTTCATGCCGTCCAGCTGGCACAGCGTAATTTCAAGGTATCTGTCCTGATCCGTATTCAACACGCGCAATACTTCAGGTTTGCTCAGTTTGTGACCAGCCGCGGCTTGGGCCACCCAATGGCTCACGTCGCGGCCAAGTCCGCCCACAAGGGCAGCGATTGGCTTGCCCGCTACCTCATCTTCCTTAAGAGCCAAACAGGCGGCTGCGTTGGCACTTTGCACTTTGCCGTCAGACCCGATTGTTACAACTGCCATCGGCAAACTGTTGAGCACCGCAAGGGGTTCGGGGCCGTTGAGTGTCGTTGGCTCAGCCGTGGTCACTGGGAAAAAGAAAATCTCGCGACGACCGTTAGGTCCGGCCACGTCACACACCCGAACGCTGGCGTGCCCATGCTCCGTAGCGACACGGTGGATGCGGTCAGAGGCAAGCGGCATATCGCGTATGATATCGTCCAGCCGTTTCGGGCGCCCGCCTAGAAATTTGCGGCAGGCGTCACTCATAAATAGAACCGTATCGGTTTTAGACACAGTGATCATGGGAAGTGCGATGCTATCACCCTGCCCGACACCGCCAGTTGGACGCATTTGCTCAAGCCGCCACACAAAACCGCAGCCCTCAACGTGCTGCACGCTAAGTCGCATTTGCCCCTGTCGGATAATCAGATCCTCTTGACCCGTGCCCTGTTGGGTCGCTTGCGTATGAAGGCGGTTCACCACGCCTGCTGGATTAGCAAACAAAGGACGGATGACCGCAGCCATTGTCAGGTCTTTACCAACCGCATCAGCCGTGGCCGTTGGATCAGTGCGCGCCATTGCGTTGCGAAACAGCACTTCGCCTTCTGGATCGACAATAGACGTTCTGACAGGATCAGCTTCGCAGACTTCGCGTAGTAACTCTAGGCGCTCAGAATGCGCACCGCGCCGCGCCCCCAAGAACTGACCACATCAACGCGGCACAGCTTAGCAAAACGCCAACGCCCATAACGGTTTCGTCCAGACGAATATCCGTAAGCGTAGACAGGCCGGTTAGCCCAACCCCAAGCACCAAAAGCCCGAGTTGAAGCCCCGCATCACGCAAAAGCCTTTGTGTCGCTGGTGCAAATCGCATCCAAGTGTTCCCCATCTAACCAACGCACATATGCCCGTTACCGGTTAATAAACACTTAATGCGGGTTATATTTAGGTGAACCCAACTTTAAAGTGTATTCATTACAGTAAAGTTGATTAACAGGCGCTAAACGCCCGACATGCTAAACACCCTAGGATTGCTCAAAAATCGCACAAAAGAAGCCATCGCCGTCCTGATCCATCACAAAACGTTCTTGGCGGACACATGTCCACTTTAGAAGCGACGCCTCAACAAACGCTACTTGATCCTCGTTTTCATCACGTAGCAACGAACATGTCATGTAAACAAACCGCTTTAGCGCGTGGCCTTGAGCGTGCCCGATAATATCGCGCTGAAGTTCGACCAGATCCGCCAAATCTTGCTCCGTAAAGCGCCATTTCGCATCAGGTGTACGGCGCCACGTCCCGCTGCCTGAACACGGTGCATCAATGACAACAGTATCAAATTGCTGGGTAATTTCGGTAACTTGAGGAATTGAAACACCTGCCCGCTCTGCACGTGGGCCGATATCTTTCATGCGCTTCGGGTCAGTATCATGGGCGGTCACTGTGTAGCCCATAGCAGCCAGTGCGAGTGATTTGCCGCCACCCCCCGCACAATAGTCCAGCAACGTCTCACCATCCGCTGCACCAAGCATCAGACATGCCTTTTGGCTGGACGCATCTTGCAGCTCAATTTCCCCAGACAAAAACGGCGCACTTCGGGCGACTTGCCGCGCCCCTGATGTGACGCGCAGCGCTGTAGTGGCTCCTGCAAGATTTGAAGTGGCAATTCCTTCTTTATCAAGCGACTGTTCGGCATTCTTAATGTCACTTTTCTGCGTATTCACACGTAAAAAGACATCTGCCCGCTGCCGAAACTGTTCAGTTAGCTTTTGCAAATTAGACCCTGCCACGTCACGCAACTTTGGCAATAGCCATTCAGGCAGGTCCACGGCATCCGCATCAGGGGCAAGACGTGCCAGTTCTGCATCATCAAGGGGTGCAGTCGCATAACCCTGCCCAGAAAAAACTTTATTTAGATCAGCATTTTGCGCCAACAAACATCCCGCAACGATCGCGCGGCCCGTCTGACCACCGCCCTTAGCGGCAAAAGACGCTTTGGAGCGCAAACAATCAAACACATGGTCGCGAACCGCCGCACGGTCTTTGGAACCTGCGTAACGGTTGCCGCGTGCCCACTTCAAAAGTGCCGCTTCCGCAGGCTGGCCGTCCAAAATTTGGTCTAATACATCAATTGCGGCGGCATAGCGTGCTGCAGGGGTCATTGGTTAATCCTCATGTATTATATGAGCATCACCCCATACAGCATTGTTATATCAAGAAACTCTGTAGTTCGGACTTTCGCGCGTGATCTGAACATCATGCACGTGGCTCTCTTTAAGCCCCGCGCCGGTGATCTTCACAAACTCACACCCAGAACGCATCTGCGCAACTGTTGCGGACCCCGTGTAGCCCATGGCAGCCCGCAGACCGCCAACTAATTGGTGCACAACTGCGCCCGCAGACCCTTTGTAAGGAACCTGTCCCTCGATCCCTTCTGGAACCAGTTTGTCACTGGCTGCGTCTTTTTGGAAATACCTATCGGCTGAGCCGCGCGCCATGGCGCCAAGACTACCCATACCGCGGTAGGATTTGAACGAACGGCCTTGATACAAAATGACCTCGCCAGGGCTTTCGTCTGTTCCCGCGATCATGCTGCCAACCATCGCACAGGACGCGCCTGCCGCGATTGCTTTGGCAAAATCACCTGAGAATTTGATACCACCGTCTGCGATGATCGGGATGTCATCTGCTGCGGCCACACAATCCATGATCGCTGTCAGTTGCGGGACCCCAACGCCTGCCACCATGCGAGTGGTACAGATAGAACCCGGGCCAATACCCACTTTGACAGCATCCGCGCCTGCATCGATCAAGGCGCGCGTTGCTGCACCAGTTGCCACGTTACCAGCAACAATTTGCACGTGACCCGCGATTGCTTTGGCACGGCGCACAGCTTCGGCCACACCGCTTGAGTGCCCGTGGGCCGTATCAATCACGACCATATCAACGCCCGCGTCAATCAACGCCTCGGTCCGCTCAAAACCTGCGTCACCTACAGTTGAAGCGGCAGCAACACGTAAACGGCCCAACTCATCTTTGGTGGCTTGGGGGTTAATGACCGCCTGCTCGCTGTCTTTCAGGGTCAAAAGACCCGTCAGCTTGCCAGCACCATCAACGACCAACAGCTTTTCAATCCGCCGCGAGCGCATCAGGCTGCGCGCTTCTTCCAAATCGGCTGGCTCTTGCAGCATCGCCAGATTATCCGACGTCATCATCACAGAAACCGGCGTATTATCATCCGTTGCAAAACGCATATCGCGGTTTGTGACGATACCAACAACGCGGCCATCGCCGTCAGTGACAGGAAAGCCAGTGACGCGGTACCGCTCCATCAACGCCTTTGCATCCGCAAGGGTTTGATCCGCAGTCAGGGTGATCGGATTATATACAATACCGCTTTCGAAACGCTTCACACGGCGCACATCGCGGGCTTGCTCTTCGATGGTCAAGTTACGGTGGATGACGCCCATGCCACCCGCCTGCGCCATCGCAATGGCCATACGGCCTTCTGTGACGGTGTCCATCGCAGAGCTGAGTAGCGGAATATTGAGCGAGATCGATTTCGTTACAAAAGTCGACGTGTCAGCCGTGGACGGCAACACATCAGAGGCCGCAGGGACCAACAGAACATCATCAAAGGTAAGTGCCTCGCGAATTTCCATAATTGATCCCCCTAAGGTGCAGCTTGGAATGCTTCGTTTGACAATGCCCTTTCCCACAGATGCACAGATTTGGCCAGAGGAAATTGCGTTACAGGACGGCTTTCAACCGCTTGCCCAACACGCCAGACAAAGGTACGGAGTGCCAAGCATGTTCTAAGGGGCCTTTTGGTATGACAAAATCGAAGTCTGGCATCGATCTGGTTGTGGATATTGGTGGTACAAACACCCGCTGTGGCTTGGCCCGTGACGGTGTTCTGGACGTCTCTACGAACGCGCGTTTTTTGAATACGGGCCGCGATGGGCTGTCGGGCATTTTGACCGAATACTTGAGTGCGCATAAAGACCAAAACATTGACGGCATATGCGTAGCACTGGCAGGCCCCATCAAGGACGGTATCGGTACGCTGACAAATCTGTCGTGGATCATCCGCCCGCAAGATTTGATTGATCAGACGAACGCGAAAGAAACTCACATTATCAACGACCTACAGGCCCAAGGGTACGGGTTGGCCGGATTAGAACCTGAGGCGTTGGCCCCTGTCATTGATGCCCCAACGGCGCCAAACGGAAGTACGAAACTGGTACTGAACGTAGGCACAGGCTTTAATTGTGCGGGCGTTATCAGTCTGCGCAACGGTGTGCACGTGGCCGCCGCGGAAAGTGGCCATATCGGGTTGCCTGTGCGTGATGCTAAGGACCTTGATCTTTCAAACCACGTCAAAAGTGCACATGGGTTTGCGGCCGTGGAAGATGTTCTTTCCGGTCGCGGCCTTGAACATGTTTACAAATGGCGCTCGGGCGGCGTCGAGAAATCCGCGGCCGATCTGATGAATGACGCAGAGAACGGTGATGCCATTGCATTAAAGACAGTGGAAAGTTTCATTCGGTTATTGGGCGCGGTGGCAGGGGATCTTACGCTGATCCACCTGCCCTATGGCGGCGTTTATTTCGTAGGCGGCGTGGCACGTGCCATGAAACCCTATTTTGAGCGTATGGGTTTTGGCGAAAACTTCCGTGATAAAGGGCGCTTTGCTACGTTTATGGACGATTTTTCCGTACAAATCGTGGAAGATGACAACGCAGCCATGATCGGCTGTGCACAATTCCTCAAAAATTCGCGCTAAATTTTAGAAATCAAAGCCATGCCGGAAACCTTTTCTTAACAGAGCACCCGCTACTCCTCAGCCTTAACACGGCACAAAACAGGAGTGATTGCGTGAATACTAGAACAGATTTGGGCGCCCTTGATGGCTCTCAGGCCCCATCCGCCACTCTGACGTTACCTGCCAAGCTGGATTTAGCAGCTTATGAAGATGTTCTGCAGGGCCTCACGACCGCACCGGCCATATTTCAAAATTGTGAGAAAATGGGCCGTCCAACAAAACTTGCTGGCGCAACCGCGCTTGGGGCGTATGGCTCAAAATCTGTGAATGCAGCGGCCTCGCTCAGCCGGCCATTGGCAATCTGAACAACCTTCTGAAAAGCTACGCTCAGGCCTGATGATTTATACGGCCCAGTAAGAATGTTCGTGGCAAAATCTGCCTCTTTTTCCACCGAGCAGATCACATTGCCGAAATTATCGATCAAGAACAGGTCATAGTAACCGCCCCGCTCGCCAAGCGTACGCAAAACCGGATGGTGAGTTTGGTGGGCTTGGCTATACCGCCCGCCGGTTTTCAACACCTCAAGCTTGTCGCGGTCGCCCAACCCAAAAGGGTTTTAATTAACAAATCGCCGTTGAAGTGTGGCGGCTGCAGAACCCTCCGAGCTTAGCCCCGACCACGCATAGGAAAAATCTTCCAGCGCCGTGATTGCAGCTGAAGCCTCTGAAATCGTCTCCAACTCTTTGTCGACGCCCTCCAGCCAAAGGTCGAGCTTGGCCCGTCGATCAGAAGCAAGGCCCGTCAATCTTAATTCGGCGTCTTTCAGCAACACCTCGCGTGTGTCGTGATACGAAAAAAACGAAGTAACCGTAAGTGAGACCGCGGCCAGCAGCACCATCGCAATTGGCAGCCAAGTTGAGATATTGATCTTTTTCAAGCCCATGCGGAAAATCCTTTTTTGCTCAAATATATGGCCCAGAGATACCGGAGCCTTTGTGCAAGCGTTGACCATCAGACGTGAAAAAGGCTTAAAGAGGCGCCATCAAATGCGGTGCTCTAGACCATAAATGAATAAAATTTGAGGAACTATACACCTATGAACGCGGTGCCTATGAGATTTGGGGGTCAGTCAAAGACAAAGACTTAACGACCAGCCAACACACCGCGCCCACCTCAAGTGCGAGGGCTTGCAATGACCGGTTTGTCACAAAAGCCAGAACGTGATCACTGCCACATTTTAGGTCAACTACAACGCCGCGCGCGCCTGCGGGCGTGATACTAACGATGGATCCATGCCAAATATTGAGCGCGCTTAACCCAATCGGTTTCGCCCGCGAAATCATCACGTCTTTTGCAAGGACCCGTATACGCACATCCGCGTCGACTTTAGTGTCAATTTGGGCCAACATCGCGGACCCTGCGGATGTAGCAATCTCGGTGATGCCATCAGGATGATGTGCAACGACGTGACCATTAATAACAGCACCGGTTTGAGACGGGCCAAAGAACTGTGACAATTCAGGATTGGCCAAGACATCAGCCAGCGCTCCCTGCTTCACCACGCGGCCTTCATCAATCAAGGCAACATCATCAGCAAGTCGGACAACATCGTTCAAATCGTGACTTATTAGGATCATCGGCAAAAAAAGCTCGCGTTTAAGGCGCAGCAGGTACGGAATAATTTCTTCCCTCCTTGCTTGATCAATTCCGGCAAGCGGTTCGTCCAAAAGCAGGGCACGAGGCTGAGATAAAATTGCCCTTCCAATGGCAACGCGCTGTGCCTCGCCACCGGATAACGTTGCGGGGCGTTGGTGCAAGACGCGTCCAAGACCTAGCAGATCAACCACCTCTTCAAACGCGCCATTAAGTTTATTTGCGCGACCAAATTGTTCAGCATAGCGAAGATTTCCATCAACGGTCATATGCGGAAACAAACGCGCGTCTTGGTAGATCACCCCAAGCCGCCTGCGGTATGTCGGAACACGAATTGACCGCGTTGTGTCGAGCAGTGTTTCGCCCGCCACGCTCAAGACAGCGAACTGTGGTGCAAAGCTCCCCTCAAGCGCTTTGATCAGCGACGTTTTGCCAGCGCCGGACGGTCCAAAAAGCGCCAGCACGCGGGCATCCGAGCGGACATACACATCAAGACTGGCCCCGTTGAATTGATGCCGTAAGCGCAGATCAAACATCACAGGCCGCGCTTTCTCATCCACTGTCCCAGAAGCTCACTCGCCGCGAGTGCGACGACAGACAATAGAACTGATATTCCGACCAACCACATGACTACAGGCTCACCATTCGGGATTTGTAAGAAGTTGTAGATTGCCGACGGGATGGTTTGAGTTTGACCTGGAATGCTTGCAACAAATGTTATTGTGGCACCAAATTCACCAAGTGCCTTGGCAAATCCGAGTATGGCGCCAGCCAATATGCCAGGTGCGATTAGCGGCAATGTGATTGTAAGAAAACATATCATTTTTGAAGCCCCAAGGCTTGCTGCCGCCGCCTCTAAACCTTTGTCAGATGCGTCAAGCGCTTGCTGGATTGCACGGACCATAAGGGGAAAGCCCATGATCGCCGCAGCCAGCACTGCCCCGGTCCAGCGAAAGGCGAAAACAATCCCCAAGTCCGCGAGGAGTGAACCGACATAACCGTTTGAGCCAAACACCAAAAGCAGCGCGTAGCCCGTCACAACTGGCGGCAAAACAAGGGGAAGGTAGACAACAACAGTCAACAAACCCCTGCCCCAAAAGACCACACGCGTGAGTAGATATGCCACAAGAACAGCCACCGGCAACGCACAAACAGTCGCAACGCTCGCGACCTTTAGAGACAGCCAAACGGCTTGCCAAACCTGCGGCGAGACCTCGGTCATCATCGCTTTTCAAATCCCATCTCTAACAGAATTCTCTGCGTTTCAGTCCGCAAAAGAAATTCCACAAAATCGCTACCCGCTTGCGTCAAAGCCAAGGCCGGATACTCAATAGTATCGTGCAAATTCTCATCAAACAAAGCGACTTGATAAACACCCTTGGTGATACTTAATGCATCCGTTAAGTAAACGATCCCAAGAGGCACTTCGCCACGTCTGACGAAATTTAGCACACCCTGTACGCTAGATGCCTCAACAAGTTTATCTTGAACGTCATCCCACACATTAAGCCGTTCAAGCGCTTGCCGCGCATAGATTCCGGCGGGCACAGCTTGGGTTAACCCTACCGCCAATCGCCCCCCCCGAAGCGCCGTGTCCCAGTGCTGGGCATCGTCCGGCTCAAATGAACCAAGCTCCGTCGCGCTTACCAAAACCAAACGGTTCTTTGCGATCATTGCTCTTGCTTGCACGACAAGGTTTTCATCGCTTTGAATCACATCAGCCCAAACAATATTGGCGGACACAAGCACATCGGCCTGTGCACCTTGCTGAATTTGTCGAACGTTTGTGGCCGTGCCAGCAAACGACACAGAGACACGCCCCCCCGTCTCAGTCTCATATAGAGGGACGAGTGTATCAAAAACGGGCTTGAGGCTTGATGCAGCAAATACGGTGATCTGTTCGGCACGCGGCGATGTCGCAACGCTGATGAAAACACACACGGCTATGCAAAAGGCTCTGATCATTGGCGCACCGTAGTGTTCAACAACTGGTAGGCCAAGCAGAAACGGCTTAGCTCAATGTCCGGCGAACGGCGTCTTTCCATCCCTCATATTTCTGCGATCTATCATTATCAGTCATTTTGGGCTCAAATCGACGATCAAGCGCCCAATTGTCAGCAAATCCTGCTTGGTCCGGATAAATGCCAGCTTGCATTCCCGCAAGCCAAGCTGCACCAAGTGCTGTAGTTTCCAAAACCTCGGGCCGGTCAACTTGCGCCCCTATAATGTCCGCCAAAAACTGCATGGTCCAGTCTGAGGCACTCATGCCGCCATCAACCCGCAAAACGGCCGCCTCTGCACCGCCGCTCCAATCTGCAGTCATAGCTTCAAGCAGATCACGCGTCTGATAGCCCACACTTTCAAGGGCCGCGCGAGCAAACTCTGCCGGTCCCGAACCACGGGTCAAACCGAAAATCGCGCCACGACAATCCGCATCCCAATACGGCGCCCCAAGTCCGGTGAACGCGGGCACAAGATAAAGCGGCTGCGTTTCATCAGCAGCCTCAGCCAAAGCTTGGGTTTCACTTGCCTCACGTATCATTTTGGCACCGTCACGCATCCATTGAACAACTGCGCCAGCGATAAATATAGACCCTTCAAGGGCGTATGTCGGCGTTCCGTTAAGCTGATACGCGATCGTGCTCAAAAGTCGGTTTTCACTGCGGACAAGTGTCTCGCCTGTGTTCAAAAGCGCAAAGCAGCCAGTGCCATACGTCGACTTAAGCATACCGGGTTTGAAACAAGCCTGCCCGATTGTAGCCGCTTGTTGATCTCCCGCAACTCCAAGAATTGGAAGGGGTTTTCCAAACAGATCAGCGCGCGTGTCTCCGAAATGCCCCGCACTATCCTTAACAACGGGCAGCATTTCCATCGGGATATCAAGCAGCGAACAGATGTCCGCGTCCCACTGTCCGTTGCGAATGTCGTAAAGCATAGTGCGAGCAGCATTTGTGGCGTCTGTTACATGGGACGCACCACCTGTGAGCTTCCAGATGATAAAGCTATCAACAGTCCCAAACAGCAACTTACCGTTTTTGGCCGCCTCACGCGCACCCTCGTTTTCGTCCAATATCCATTTCAGTTTTGTGGCGCTAAAATAGGGATCAAGCAGCAATCCCGTCCGCTCGGTAATGAGTGCTTCGTGCCCATCAGCCTTCAGAGCCTGACAAAGCGCAGATGTCCGACGGTCCTGCCAGACAATTGCGTTTCCAAGCGGCTGACCTGTCTCTTTATCCCAAACCACTGTTGTTTCGCGCTGATTTGTGATGCCGATCGCGACAATATCATCTGTGGATACATCAGCCTTTTCCATGACCGAACGGCAAACTGCAGCAGTGCTGGACCACAAATCCATAGGGCCATGTTCAACCCAGCCAGAGTGCGGGAAATGCTGTGGGAATTCTTCTTGGGCTGTGGCTTGGCGCTGCATATTTTCGTCAAACAGGATAGCACGACTTGATGTAGTACCCTGATCAATTGCCATAATGTATCGCATGCTACGCTCTCCCTTTTTTCCGCCTTTTCGACGCTAACGAGACATCTGTCCGCCCCATAAAACAACTTAATTACAGCTGGTTATCTACAAACCACGCATCAATTGCGGACACTTGTTCAGCACTTAATCGCAAACCAAGCTTTGTGCGCCGCCACACAGCATCCTCGGCACATGTTGCAAACTCAGCGTCTCGCATCCAACGCAATTCGGCCTCTGTCAACGTTGCCCCAAAATCGGTGCCTAGATCATCAATCGTTTTGGCATCACCAAAAACATCCCGCGCTTCGGTTCCGTAGGCGCGGATCATTCGCAGTGCCCAACGATCATCCAAGAACGGATAAGTAGTCTGCAAATCTGTCACCAAATCTTGTACGCCATTTACGGGAAAGTCCCCCCCAGGCATCGGCACACCTGCGGTCCAATCGCCACTCATCTTGGGGAAAATATCTGTCAGCTTGGCCAAAGCGTGTTTAGCCAGTTTCCGGTAGGTCGTAATTTTCCCGCCGAAAATGTTCAAAACAGGGGCGGCCGTTTCATCAAGGCTGAGGACATAATCACGGGTCGCGGCGGTGGCACTTGTCGCGCCATCATCATAAAGCGGCCGAACACCTGCATATGTCCACACGACGTCTTCTTTCGTGATGTCCTGCTTTACATAGCCGTTTACAAAGTTGACCAGATAATCGCGTTCTTCCTCACTGATCTGCGGACGGGTGTCCGCACTGTCATGGTCCGCGTCCGTTGTGCCGATCAAAGTGAAGTCAGTTTCATAGGGAATGGCAAAGATAATGCGGCCGTCTTCACCTTGGAAAAAGTAGCATTTATCGTGATCAAACAACCGTTTAGTGACAATATGCGAGCCGCGGACAAGGCGCACACCCTCGGTCGTGTTTTGCCGAATTATGCCCCGGATGATGTCCTCAACCCAAGGACCGCCAGCGTTCACAAGACATTTGGCGTGATACACCTGTCCACCCTCAACCGTTACTTTCCAATGATCGTCAAAACGATCCGCGGAAAGGACTTTGGTGCGCGGCATAATGTTGGCGCCGCGTGCTTGGGCGTCACGGGCATTAAGGATCACGAGACGACTGTCCTCGATCCAGCAATCGCTGTACTCAAACGCTTTGGCAAAACGGTCATCGAGGGGCGCACCCACAGGATTCGCTTTCAGATCAACAGTTTTCGTAGAAGGCAAAAGTTTTCGCCCACCCATGTTATCATAAAGAAAAAGTCCAACACGGATCAGCCAAGACGGTCTTCGTCCCTTCATCCACGGCATCACAAAACTGAGCAGCTTAGACGTGGGGGTATTGCCTTCAAACCGCATGTCACGGTGAAACGGCAGCACAAAACGCATTGGCCAAGAGATATGCGGCATTGCACTTAGCAGGATTTCACGTTCGATCAGTGCTTCTTTTACCAAGCGGAATTCGAAAAACTCTAGATAGCGCAGCCCACCATGGAACAGTTTGGTCGAAGAGGACGACGTGGCCCATCCAAGATCATTCATCTCCGCAAGCGCCACGTTAAGCCCGCGCCCTTGGGCATCACGCGCAATACCGCAGCCGTTCACGCCACCGCCAATAATAAACAAATCGTAAAGTGTATCGTCAGCCAAGTTACCACTCCTACCCCTTAAATGCGAGCGCTAACAAACTGTGCAGACGCTCGCAAGTGTGAGCCTATTGCGCACCGCCTCTGAAGCCCGTCGCCACAACAAATTTCTCTGAACTATCGGAACGTGACGCAGGCGGTTTCACATTGTGGACCTTCGTGAATTGCTGCTTCAACAATTTCTGCAGATCACCCTCCGCACCACCGGCAAGCACTTTGGCGACGAATGTCCCCCCCTCATCAAGCACATCAAACGCAAAATAAGCAGCCGCTTCGCACAGCGCCATGATACGTAGGTGGTCCGTCTGTTTGTGACCGGAACTGGACGCCGCCATATCAGACATCACAACGTCCGCCTGCCCGCCAAGCCAACCTTTGACTTTGTCATCGGCACCGTCTTCAAGAAAATCCAAAACGTGCAACTCGCAACCGGCGATCGGCTCTACTTGTTGCAAATCAATCCCCAGAATTGTGCCTTGGCGTTTGCCGGCGCGATCTCCCATGGCGTTAACCCGCTTGGTCGCGACCTGACACCACCCACCGGGCGCACAGCCCAAATCAACGACGCGCGCGCCCGGCACCAAAAACCGGAACTTATCATCAAGTTCCAGTATCTTATATGCGGCGCGTCCACGATATCCATCCGCCTGGGCGCGCTTCACATAAGGATCGTTGAGTTGGCGTTGCAGCCAAAGCGTCGACGACATCCGCCGCCCGCGCGCTGATTTGACTTTTACTTTCAGGTCCCGCTGTCCGCGTCCTGACGTGTTTTCACCGGGTTTTTTAACCATAAGTCACGTCCTCCAGAACGCCATCTTGAGACATCTGTGCATAAAGCAACCCTTCGCGCAAACCACGGTCCGCAACAGACAACCGGTCTGTTGGCCACGAGCGCAACAAGGCCTGTAAAATTGCCGAACCGGACATGATCAGCGCGTGCCGATCACGGCCAATGCGCGGGTCATTGCGGCGGCCCTCTGGCCCCATTGAAAGGTAGTCTCGTATCACAGCATCAATTTCATCGGACGTCATTCGCATGCCATCCACCTTCGAGCGGTCATAACGCCGCAATCCCAAATGTGAAGCGGCGACTGTGGTTACAGTGCCGCTGGTGCCAATAATCTGAAACCCTTCGCGGGACTGCTCTTCGGCATAAGGCGCGAACGGCGCAAGATTTTCCTCAAAAAACCATGACATAAGTGCAAAACACGCCGCATCATCGGCCACATCGCTGAATTGCTCGCGTAGCGTCGCTACACCTAAAGGCACCGAAATCCAGTCAACAACACGGGCACCGCCTACAAATTCAAACCCCTGATGCAGCGCCATAATGGCTTGAGCGCGGGAATTTGGCTCAACTTGTGACAAATCAATCCAAACCAATTCCGTCGAACCACCGCCGATATCAACCACCAAAAGCTGTTCGGTTTTACGCGACACAAGCGGCGCACAGGAGATAACCGCCAAGCGGGCCTCTTCCTCAGGCGCAATGATATCAAGGCTAAGCCCTGTTTCACGTTTGATGTAGCGGATGAAATCTTGTGCATTGCCAGCACGCCTGCACGCTTCTGTGGCGACAAGTTTCATCCGCTTGACCCCATGCTTTTTAAGCTTTTGCTTACAGATGCGCATCGCCTGCACCGTACGCGCCATAGACGCGCGGCTTAGCTTTCCGCTGCTCTCAAGCCCCACCCCAAGCTGGACGGATTTCGAGAAACTATCCACGATGCGGAATTGAGCGCCATCGGGGCGCGCAATCAGCATGCGGCAACTGTTCGTGCCCAGATCAAGTGCTGCATATAGCGGCGCTTTGTCCGAGCCTTTTCTTCGAGGCGCGGGTCGTTCTACCAATTTCGGGACCGCGGCCGCACCAGAGGGACGCAGTGGCGTCATCATAAACGCCTTTCATATCAAGTTACCTTCAACATAAACCCGCATCCCGCCCCGCGCAAGAATTGCCTGCATAAAGATGATGTATAATTCTCAAAGGTACTGCCCTCGCAGAGGTGTTGGTGAGCGGATATGTAAATTGAATGAAAGTCGCATGGCGCGCACATCATGTCGAAAACAAGCGTCGTTTTTTAAGCGCGCTGCGCGAGTGTCACGTAACAACTTAACGGAAGGCGGAATCATATGGCCGAAGTCACAATCGTTTATTGGCGCGACATGCCTGCACAGGTTATCGTTGGTAAAGGCCGGCGCGGCACAAAACTGCCTTTGCCCGAGCGGTTCGAGCAAGCCATTGACCGTGCAGCGATGAAATCTGGTGCAGCGGAAAGTGATGACTATTTGGCCGAATGGCACAAAGCGCCCCCCTACACCGTTGAAGGCGCAGATGCAGACGTTGCAGAGGCCGAGGTTGCACGCATTGATGCGGAATACGACCAAGCACGCCTAAAGCAGCTTATCGATGCAGATGGCTGGGCACCGGCACATGACGCCGCCCAAAATACCACGCAAGCGGCCCAGTAGACGCAGCTCAGTTAGACGGAGACACCACAATGGCCCTTTTGAACTTTGGACGCAAAGAAGCGTCGGCACCCGCCCCCGTCAATCCGGTTCTAGAAAGTTTCCTTGAAGACTACTCAATTGAGGTCATGCCGCGGACGGCTGAGAAAATCGAAGATTTTCGCGCTTTGTTACCGAAAAAAACACGGGTTTATGTCGCGCATATTGAAGGCACGCCCATCGAGGATATGGTTGCCACCGCCGCGCGTCTGAACGGCCAAGGTTTTGATGTCATGCCGCATTTTCCTGCGCGCATCATCAAAGATACCGCCACGCTCAAAGATTGGATCGCGCGGTACCAAGGTGAAGCGAATGTGGACCAAGCGCTTTTGCTTGCCGGCGGGGTCACCACACCGCACGGCGATTTTGACAGCTCGATGCAGCTTCTTGAGACAGGTGCATTTGGCAAGGCTGGCTTTAAACGCCTTCACGTCGCGGGCCACCCTGAGGGCAACAAGGACATTGATCCTGACGGCAGCATGAAGAACGTCACACAAGCCCTTGAATGGAAGCAGAAGTTTGCTGAAAGCTCTGACGCTGAGATGGCTCTTGCCACGCAGTTCTGCTTTGAAGCAAAGCCTGTGATCGCATGGGCAAATGATCTGGCTGAGGCTGGCATCAACATCCCGATCCACATTGGCGTGGCGGGGCCTGCAAAACTTCAGACACTGATCAAATTCTCTATCGCCTGCGGTGTGGGCGCGTCTTTGCGGGTGCTTCAAAAGCGGGCCAAAGACGTAACCAAGCTGCTGCTGCCGTTTGAGCCAACAGAATTTCTGACTGAACTGGCCGAACACAAAGCCGCAAACCCGAATTTCAACATCACACACGTCCACTTCTTCCCGCTGGGTGGCATCAAAACAAACGCAACATGGGTCACCGAAAACGGTGGCGCAGCTGGCACACCTGCCCTTAACGCACAGGACTAAAAATGACCCGTACAGTAATTGAATCAAAGACCAAGACAGCGATTATCGGGTTTGACGAGCCGTTTTGCGTGATCGGTGAGCGCATCAATCCAACGGGTCGTAAAAAGCTGGCTGAGGAATTGGAGGCGGGTGATTTTTCACGCGTTGAGGCCGACGCAATCGCGCAGGTTGCTGCGGGTGCCGATATCCTCGATATTAACTCTGGTGCAGTTTTCACCAACAAAATGGCCGAAGATCCCCGCTATGCGGACAACAACTTTGTCGAACCCCCTTTGATGCGCGAAATGGTTGAGCGCGTTCAGGCAATCGTCGACGTGCCGCTATGTATCGACAGCTCTGTTCCCGGTGCGCTTGAAAATGGTCTTGCTGCTGCTGAAGGTCGGCCTCTGCTGAACTCGGTCACGGGTGAGGAAGAACGGCTGGAACTGGTCTTGCCGCTCGTCAAGAAATACAACGTGCCAGTGGTCGCTATTTCGAACGATGACACTGGGATCTCCGAGGACCCCGATGTGCGTTTTGCGGTTGCCAAGAAAATCGTTGAGCGTGCCGCTGATTTCGGCATCCCTGCCCATGACATTGTTGTTGACCCACTCGTGATGCCCGTTGGTGCGATGGGCACTGCCGGTCTGCAGGTTTTCACTCTCGTGCGCCGTTTACGCGATGAGCTTGGCGTCAACACGACTTGCGGTGCATCTAACGTAAGTTTCGGCCTTCCAAATCGTCACGGCATCAACAACGCGTTCCTGCCAATGGCAATGACTGCTGGCATGACCTCTGCAATCATGAACCCGATCGCTCTTCCAATTGGGCCTATCAAAATTTCAGAGCGTAAGGAAAAGCTGCTCGAAGCAGGTGTGATTATCCCAGATGATATGGACGATGAAACTTTCGTTAAACTCATGGGTATGGGCAGTACTTTGGCACGCCCCGGCAAGGAGATGGAGGCCATTCGCGCCGCAAACTTCTTGATGGATCATGACCCGTCTGGCGCTGCATGGATCAATTTTAACAAAGATCCAGATGCCGCCCCGGCTGGTGGGCGTGCAGGTGGACGCCGTCGCCGCCGCGGCTAAGCTTAAGTCTCAATGATTGGGTTAATCACTACGATTTCGAGGAACACATAATGTCTGATCCACTCGTTATTTTCACGCCATCAGGTAAGCGCGGCACGTTTCCCGTGGGCACGCCGATCCTGACCGCCGCGCGTCAATTGGGAGTGGACCTCGACTCAGTCTGTGGCGGGCGTGGGATTTGCTCGAAATGTCAGATCACGCCTTCATTTGGTGATTTTCCCAAGCACGGCGTGACCGTCCATCAAGACGCACTTTCGGAATGGAACAGCGTTGAACAGCGCTATGATGACAAGCGCGGCTTGGCCGAGGGACGGCGTCTTGGCTGTCAGGCGACTGTTCAAGGCGACATAGTCATCGACGTACCTGCGACTTCACAAGTGCACAAACAAGTTGTTCGTAAAGAGGCATCGACCCGTCCCATTATTCTTGATCCTGCAACACGGCTCTATCTGGTCAGCGTCGATGAGCCGGATATGCATGAACCTACGGGTGATCTTGAGCGACTAAAGCGCGCTCTATCAAATCAATGGAATATCAATGACGTAGAGGCCGATCTTAAAGTTCTACATCAACTTCAAAAAAGTCTGCGCAAAGGCGATTGGACCGTCACAGTCGCACTGCACCGCCCCGATCACGGCCCCCAGCGTGTGTTTGATGTTTGGCCCGACTTCTTCGAGGGCCCTCTTTACGGTCTTGCAATCGATCTTGGCTCCACCACCATCGCGGCACATCTGTGTGACCTGACAACCGGCGATGTTCTTACTTCTGCAGGCCTGATGAACCCACAAATCCGCTTTGGCGAAGACCTGATGTCGCGGGTGTCCTATGTGATGATGAACCCCGGCGGTGATGTTGAGATGACGAACGCCGTGCGTGCCGCAATCAACGAGTTGACGGAAACTCTTGCCACCCAAGGCGACATTGACCCCAAACACATCGTCGAAACAGTATTCGTTTGTAACCCTGTGATGCACCACCTACTCCTTGGCATTGATCCGGTTGAGCTTGGGCAAGCCCCTTTTGCCTTGGCCACTTCAGAAGCTCTTGAGTTGCCAGCATCAGATCTTGACCTGACGGCAATGCACCGATCAGCGCGCGTGTTCATCTTGCCCTGCATCGCGGGACACGTCGGCGCTGACGCAGCGGCGGTCGCGCTTTCGGAAGCGCCAGATCAGTCAGACGAGTTGACCTTGGTCGTCGATGTTGGAACCAACGCAGAGATCCTGCTTGGCAACAAAGAAAAAGTACTCGCCTGTTCATCACCCACGGGTCCGGCTTTTGAAGGCGCGCAAATTTCAAGCGGCCAACGCGCAGCACCGGGTGCGATTGAACGTATAGAAATTGACCCTGCTACAAAAGAGCCACGCTTCCGTATCATCGGTTCTGATCTATGGTCCGACGATCCAGATTTTACCAACCAAACAGCCGCGACAGGCATCACGGGTATTTGCGGCTCTGGCATCATCGAAGCCGTTGCGGAAATGCGCATGGCGGGCCTTCTTGACCCCTCAGGATTGATTGGCTCGGCGGAACAAACAGGCACGGACAGGTGTATCGTCGATGGTCGCACACATAGCTATGTGTTGTACGACGGCAGCGCCCATGACGGCCCCGTAATCACTGTAACCCAAGGTGATATTCGCGCGATCCAGCTCGCCAAATCGGCGCTTTATGCAGGTGCGCGGCTTTTAATGGACCAAATGGGCGTTGAGACAGTTGACCGCATAACTCTTGCGGGCGCTTTTGGTGCCCACATTAGCCCCAAACACGCGATGGTCCTTGGTATGATCCCTGACGCAGCACTGGATAAAGTGACCTCTGCGGGTAACGCTGCGGGCCATGGTGCGCGCATTGCGCTTTGCAACCGTCAGTCCCGAATTGACATCAGCAAAACCGTCCGCGAGATCGAGAAAGTTGAAACTGCGATTGAGCCAAAGTTCCAAGAGCACTTTGTAAACGCCAACGCCATCCCCCATAAAACAGACCCCTTCCCGACCCTGCGCAGTATTACCAATCTACCTGATGTCAGCTTCAATCAAGGGTCTGGCGGCGGATCAGGTGGCAGAAGACGACGGCGCTCGTCGTAGACGTCGATGCCCGAAGGCTGCGCGGCCAAAACGGCAAATACAGGACAGCGTTAACGGGCTGGAATAATATCAGGCGATCACGCATGGTACTCGGACATAAATAACCACCGGTGACCCTGTGACGCTTCCTTTCCTTACTCCGCTCAACACCACACAACTACGCTCTGTGGGCATTCCCGAGCCTTGGGCCTTCGGGGTGGCGGATAAAGTCCGCTTTGGCGAGTTAGATGCGCTCGGACACGTAAACAACGTGGCCTATATGAGCTGGTTTGAGGTCGTCCGAATTCATTATTTTCGCAACTATGGCTTGTCAGACTACAAAAGCGCGGACCGTCCCAGATTGGTACTGGCTAACGCCAATGTGACCTACAAAGCCGAAATGCATTTAGGGCAAGACTATATCGCTACTGCACGGACCGCACAGTTTGGAAACACCAGCTTCACGATGGAGTATGCGGTCCATGGCGACGCGCTACACGCCACCGGAAGTGCCGTTATTGTTCAGCTTAATCAAGACGGTACGAAGCGTGCGCTAACTGAGGCCCTTAAAGAACAGATGGCCCGCTTAGACAGTGCAACATCGCGTCAGCCACGCAACGAATAGACGTATTCAACAAGACCGCGGGTGGAGCTGTCTTTGTTATCAGCTGATTGATTGCCTTCAACAACTGGCGTCAGACTGACAGCAAGCTCCTTACCAAGTTCGACCCCCCATTGATCGTAAGAGTTGATGCCAAGGATCACACCTTCGACAAAAACGCGGTGCTCATAAAGTGCGACCAGCTGTCCCAGAACAAACGGTGTAAGCTTAGGGTAAATCAGTGTCGTAGACGGCTTGTTGCCCTCGAAAACACGGTGCGCAGCTTGGCGCCCAAGTTCAGCACCTTCGAAGCCTTTCGCTGCCATCAGCCCACGCGCAACATCGATTGAACGGCCTGTCATCAGCGCTTCGGATTGCGCCAAACAGTTCGCCAAAAGTAGCGTATGGTGCTCGGCCAGATGGTCTTCATGACCTTGGGCAGCCACAATAAATTCGCACGGGACAACAGTGCGACCCTGGTGGATCAACTGGTAGAAAGCATGTTGTCCGTTTGTGCCGGGCTCACCCCAAACAACAGGGCCCGTAACAGTTTCAACAGCGCTACCATCCATGGCAACTGACTTACCGTTACTCTCCATTTCAAGCTGTTGAAGGTAAGCTGGCAAGCGGCTTAGACGTTGATCATAGGGCAAAACGGCCCGTGTCGGAAAGCCCATACCTTGGTGGTGCCAAAGGCCAATAAGTGCTAACATGACAGGCATATTCTCAGCAAGGTCTGCTGTTTGGAAATGAACATCCATGTCCTGCGCACCGCGCAAGAACTCTTCAAACGCATCGGGACCAACAGCCAACATCAAAGACAGGCCAATCGGACCCCACATAGAATAGCGCCCGCCCACCCAATCTTCAAAACCGAAAACACGCTCGGAAGAAATACCAAAAGCGGCGGTTTTTTCGGCTGCTGTCGACACGGCCACAAATTGCGCGGCAGGATCGCGGACAACTGTCTCCATCCATTTGCGGACGGTTATCGCATTTGTCATTGTTTCGATGGTTGTGAACGTTTTTGACGCAACAATAACAAGTGTCGTTTCAGGATTGAGAAGCGCAAGTTTATCCGCAGCATCAGCACCATCTACATTTGAGATAAAATGCGTACGCGGCCCATTGTGATAAGGCGCAAGAGCAAGCGTTGCCATCGCTGGTCCAAGGTCTGAGCCTCCAATTCCAATGTTCACCACATCCGTGATGGCGCCGCCCTGTCCTTTAAAAACACCGGATCGGACATCATCGGCAAACTGTTGCATCCGCTTAAGCGTTGCCGTGATCTCGGACATGACATCATCCCCGTCCACCTTAACAGCGCCGCCATCAAGATTACGAAGGGCCGTATGGAGCACAGCACGCCCCTCAGTTTCGTTAATTTTTTCACCAGAAAACATGGCGCTACGGCGTGTAGGCACATCTTTCGCCATATCGAAAAGCATGTCCAAATCGGCGGCTTTCAGATGTGTTTTGGAATAGTCAAAAAGCAAATCGCCATGTTTGATAGAGAAGTCCTCAAACCGGCTATCTTGCTGGCACAGCTCAAGAATTGAATTTGCGCGCGCCGCATCGGCACGTTGTTTCAGATCATTCCACATGGGCATCAGCCTTTCTTAAGCAGCACCCGTCCAATGGACAGTTGCATCGTTCAAAACAAGGTTAATCGGCGCGGCTTCAATCAGCTTGCCTGCAGCATTATCAAGTGCGGTGCGCTTTTCGGCGCCCTTGATAACAACATGCGTATGAAGCGCTGACTTTAGTACCGGTCCACTCAATGAAACACGCGGTTCAGTGGCACCACCACCGCGAATAGGCACGACCGGCGCGGCATTGTCATCAAGTGCGGCATCAAGACCGTCAGCGTGCGGGAACAGGCTCGCGGTGTGCATATCTGCCCCCATCCCCAACAGCAGGACCGAGACTGGCAGAGACGCTCCAATCGTATCGTTCACTTTGGCAAGACCAACTTCTGGTGTCTCATCGCCCATAAAAAACGGGATGAATTGTGCCGCGGACGCCTGTCCCACAAGAAGCCGCTCACGGAGAAGCTTTGTGTTGGAGCGGTCAGATGTCTCAGGCACCCACCGCTCGTCACTAAGCATCACGCGGACACGCGACCAGTCAAGTTTAACACCACACAATATGTCAAAGACAGGCCCAGGCGTTGTACCGCCAGGAACCGCTAAAGTAGCGGTGTCATGGGTCAGCAGAACCTCTTCGAGATCACCGGCGATCCGATCCGCCAGCGCCATCATCATCAATTCTTCGTCCGCGTATTCGAGAAAATTCATGATTTAACCCTTAATATCGCGCCAGCGGCGACCATCACGGTGCATCAACATCAGCGCATCTTCTGGCCCGTTTGAGCCGATATCATATGGTTTGGGCACATCGGAACGGGCCTGCCATTTTTCAATTAGAGGATCAGTCCAACTCCAAGCAGCTTCCACTTCGTCACCACGCATGAAGAGCGTTTGGTTGCCACGGATCACGTCCATAATCAGCCGCTCGTACGCGTCCGGCACATCATCAGCTTCTGGTCCAAGCGCGTCTGCAAAAGTCATATCAAGAGGCACATCAACCAGCCGCATACCACCTGGGCCAGGCTCTTTGATCGTGACATCAAGGGTCATGCCCTCGTTGGGCTGCAACTGGATCGACAGTTCGTTATGGTGCTGCCCACCTTCGGCCCCGAAAATACTATAGGGCGGATCTTTGAAGACCACAGTAATCTCGGAAGACCGCGCCTTCATCCGCTTACCGGTCCGAAGATAAAACGGCGTGCCAGCCCATCGCCAATTAGACAACTGCAGCTTTAGGGCGATAAAGCTTTCCGCAAAACTTCTTTCGTTTTCAACATCTTGCCGATAGGAGTTCATGTCACCATGAGCGCTATATTGACCACGAACAATATGGTGGGTCTCTACATCATCAAGTGCACGTATGACTTTCAGTTTTTCATCGCGAACCGCATCAGGATCAAACTTTGACGGCGGCTCCATCGCAATGAGGCAGAGCAATTGCATCAAGTGGTTCTGCACCATATCGCGCATCGCACCAGATTTATCATAGTAGCCCCCGCGCCCGCCAACGCCTACAGTTTCGGCAACAGTGATCTGAATATGATCAACGTACTGGCTGTTCCAAAGCGGCTCAAACAAGATGTTGCCAAAACGGACAGCCATCAGGTTTTGAACAGTTTCTTTGCCAAGGTAATGGTCAATACGGTAAATCTGGCTTTCGTCAAAATGCTTAGCCAAATCATGGTTCAGCGCGCGCGCCGTCTGAAGATCACGACCAAAAGGTTTCTCAACGACAATGCGAGAGGCCGCATCGGCCAGACCAAAACTGGTTAACCGCTCTGCGATATCGGCAAAAAGACCGGGCCCTACGGACAGATAGAACGCCCGAACCACACCACTGCGCATTTGCGCCGCAAGTTCTTTCCACCCACCGTCGCCACGTGCGTCGGTCGTCACATAGTGCAGTTGTAGCAAAAAATCGGGAAGTTCAGGGCGTGATGAAAGACCATCTCCGCCGAATTCTATAATTGCATCGCGGACAAGTGTCCGAAAGCCATCGCTATCCATTTCTGAGCGCGCAGCACCAATGATACGGGCGTCTGCGGGCATCTGTCCTGCACAAAAACGGCGGAAAAGACCCGGTAAAATCTTCCGGCGTGCAAGGTCCCCTGTCGCGCCAAAAATTACCAAATCAAAATCATCTACGGGTATGACGCGGCTGACCATGGGCAAACTTCTCCTTTGAACGCTATGTTAGCGCTAAACTTGAGCCCCTGTTACGATCAAATCCAAAGACTGTCCAGCGTCTCAGGCTTCCAGTTCGGCGTCCCAGTAGAGAAAATCCATCCAGCTTTTATGCAAATGGTTCGGTGGAAACTTTCGCCCCATGTTCCGAAGTTGCTCTGATTCAGGTCGGCGCGGCGGTTTGCGAAGGCTCATCCCCAACTGTTTGAGCGAGCGCGATCCTTTCTTCAGGTTACACGGGCTGCATGCTGCGACCACATTCGTCCAGCTTGTAATCCCGCCATCGGCGCGCGGCACCACGTGATCAAAAGTCAGATCCCCTTTTGAGCCACAGTACTGACAGGTGAATTCATCGCGCAGAAACAGATTAAACCGCGTGAAAGCAACACGCTTTTGCGGCCTCACATAGTCTTTCAAAACCACCACAGAGGGGATTTTGATTTTCGTCGAGGGCGAGCTGACGTAGTCATCATATTCCGCAACGATATCAACCCGCTCAAGCCACGCGGCCTTGATGGCATCCTGCCACGGCCAGAGTGAAAGCGGATAATAGCTAAGCGGGCGATAATCAGCGTTCAGCACTAGGGCTGGATTATGCCGTAAGTTATTGGGTTCCCGTACAAAACTGGTCCTGAACTCGGGTTCCATTGGGTCGTGACCTCCGCATAGGTTTTCCATCGCCCAAAACGGGCAAGTCCGAAACACATGCGGGTGCAAGGTCCCGTCCTAAGCAGGACTATATATGGCGCTGGGCATCTGGCAAGCCTCTAGATAGGCTCTGAATGTCGCAGGTCATAGTGGCCCCTCGAGAAACGAAGAAAGCCGCCCCGCGCGGATGCTAAACAAACACGCAGGACGGCTTTTGGCGGACATCTGTCCGCCACTGTTTTCAGGCTAAATTATTCGGCTTTTTGCGCCTCAATTGAGATTTTTACCTCAACCGCATCGCTTACAGCTGGGGCAAAGTTGCCAACACCGAAGTCAGACCGCAACAACGTGGTTGTCGCATCAAACCCCAACCAAGGCTTGTTGGCGAACGGGTGCGCAGCAGCCTTATTCAAAACCGCATTAAGCACAACGGATTTGGTCACGTCGTTCATGGTCAAATCGCCTGTGATCTTGGCTGTATCATCGCCAGTCACTTCGATCGCAGTTGAAGTAAATGTTACCAGATCGCCTTCTTTAGCGCCAAAAAAGTCATCGCTCATGAAGTGGCCTTCGCGGGCCTCCCAGCCAGTGAACATGCTCATGACGGGCATTGAAACAGTGACAGAACTGGACGCAGGCGTATCTGCGTCAAACATGATCTCACCTTCAAAGCCAGAGAACATACCGTAAGTTGTTGAAAACCCAAGGTGATCATAGCTGAACAGAACTTGGCTGTGGCTCGCATCAAGTGTGTATTTTTCAGCGGCAGCAAACACGCTGGTCGCAAGGCCAGCAGCCAAAACAGACGAAGTAAGAAAAGTACGGAACGTAAAATAACATCCTTTGGTAAATGTTTTTGGTCACACAACATACGTTGCACCGGTGTTAATCAACTCGCGATCTATCAACATATCGTGTTCGCAAAAGCACAAATACGTGAAGGTAACAGCAATTGTGCACATCAGTGCACACGGAGCGACACTAACCAATCACCGCGATCAGCCGATGATAAATGGCAAACACTTGGCCTTGGGGGCCCGACACAAGGACCTCTGCCAAAGATGTATCTGTAGGCCGTGCTGCGATGCCTGCGCCCTGCCCTGTTCGAACCATTGCAATTTGATCAGCGTTCGTCAGCCGCATGGAGCGGATAATCTTGCCCGAGCCAATTTGATGCCGACTCAAAACTTTTGTGCGAAAATCAAATTCGGTCTGTGTTTGCCCGGTGTTGCGCGCGCCGTACATCATCAAAGCACCCACGACGACGAAAAGAGCGCAAACAGCCATCTGCACAGTCCAAAGCGCGCTTGGGATATCATGGCGGTTCATAGCAGCCATCAAAATGCCAGCACACAACCGCGCCAGGCCAACCACAACAGTCGCAAGCTGCCCCAAGACACGCGCATTCACAGCACCGCGCTCTATGATAATGATACCCCACTCGGTTTCGGTCACATCCAACCGGATATCGACGACGGCTGCATCATGGGAAAAATTTCGGGCTGGACTGCTGATACTCATTAATTTGCTCACCTCATTATTCCGCCACACAAACCGCAAAGAACGGCAAAAAAGAGGCGCTTCCGCGGCCTTGCAAAGAAAAAGAAAAGCTGTTGCGGTCTGCGGGCTTGCGCCATGTGTGTAAGGGCGCTAAACGGCAAGCCTGTCGTCCAACTCGATTGAACCGCGTAACCTCTCGTGGGTGGACGGGCGGCAGTTCATACCACCCTTTGAAGTGCGCCAGAAAATGAATGGAGCAACCCATGCCTTTGTATGAGCATGTGTTCATCGCGCGTCAGGACTTGTCCAACGCGCAAGCTGAATCCCTGATCGAACACTTCGGGACAGTCCTTGCGGATAACGGCGGCAAAGCTGTCGATTCAGAGTATTGGGGCGTCAAAACGATGGCCTACAAAATCAACAAAAACCGCAAAGGCCACTACGCCTATTTGCGCTCCGACGCGCCTGCAACGGCCGTTCAGGAGATGGAACGCCTGATGCGTTTGCATGAAGATGTGATGCGTGTGCTGACCATCAAAGTCGATGAGCACGCAGAGCTGCCATCCGTACAACTGCAAAAACGCGAAGAACGTGGCGATCGCCGCGAGCGCCGCAGCTAAGAAAGGGCTAAACCATGGCAACTAAACCATTTTTCCGCCGTCGCAAAGTGTGCCCCTTCTCTGGTGAGAACGCACCCACGATCGATTATAAAGACACACGTCTGCTGCAGCGCTACATTTCTGAGCGTGGCAAAATCGTGCCGTCCCGCATCACAGCAGTCTCTGCTAAGAAACAACGCGAGTTGGCCCGTGCCATCAAACGCGCTCGTTTCCTCGCCCTGCTGCCATACGCTGTTAAGTAAGGAGAAAGCACATGCAAGTTATCCTTCTCGAACGCGTTGCAAAACTCGGCCAGATGGGCGAAGTCGTCGACGTAAAGCCAGGTTACGCACGTAACTTTTTGCTACCACAAGGCAAAGCGCTGACTGCTTCAAAAGGCAACATCGCTGGGTTTGAAGCACAAAAAGCGCAACTCGAAGCACAGAACCTCGAAACCAAGAAAGAAGCCGATGCAATGGCTGAAAAGCTTGGCGGACAGCAGTTTGTTGTGATTCGCTCTGCATCAGACGCAGGCGCGCTCTACGGTTCCGTGACAACACGCGACGCCGCAGAAGCAGCAACCGCCGAAGGCTTCACGCTTGACCGCAAACAGGTTGCATTGATCGCACCGATCAAAATTCTCGGTCTGCATGACGTTTCCGTGAAATTGCACCCAGAAGTTGAGTGTACAATCACAATGAACGTTGCACGCTCAACCGAAGAAGCTGAGCTTCAAGCCTCAGGCAAGTCGATCCAAGAATTGGCTGCAGAAGCAGAAGCTGAAGCAGAATTCGAAATCGCGGAACTGTTTGACGATATCGGCTCTGCTGCATCTGACGATGATGATCTTGATGTGACACCGGCTGCTGCAGATGATGCGGAAGACGCGTAGGGCTAGCCCTTTTCGCTAGATCTAAAAAATTAGAAAGCCGCGCCCGATTGGACGCGGCTTTTTTCTTGGCTAAGATAAATACGGCACAAAGCGTTAGAATAAGTAGCGCACTAGGATCGCCGCCAGCATCACAATACCCGCGACAATCACGGCCGTATCCACCAAGCTACCAAATCCTAAACCACGTTTTTTGTTATCCGACATACACACCACCACATTACCGATTACGACAAAACCTGCGTGAGTGGGCCACTGAAACGGTCCCTGTGTCAAGCGCGCGCAGAAGCGAATGTACAAATCACAAAGCGACACCAATAAGCAGGCACAAAAAAGCCGCTCCTGATTTATCAGGAACGGCCCTATTTTTCAGTGCATACGCGCCCAGTGGGCGATGCAAGAATTACTCGTCTTCGAGCGCTTCTACAGCAGATTGAAGGTCATCCTTGCTCACTTCTTTTTCAGACACTTTTGCTTGATCCGCGATGTGATCTACCACTTTGTCTTCAAAGAGAGGTGCGCGCAGTTGCTGCTGCATCTGCTGGTTTTGTTGAACGAATTCGAAGAACTGACGCTCTTGACCAGGGTACTGACGCGCTTGGTTCATGATCGCTTGGGTCATTTCGGCATCGCTTACTTCAACAGCGGCCTTCTGACCGATCTCTGCAAGCAACAAACCAAGGCGAACGCGACGGCCAGCCAATGCGATATGCTCTTCTGTTGGCGTGATTTCTGGGTGGTCGTGACCTTCCACCTCAGGGTTCTCTTCGTGCCACAGTTGGTGGGCGATTTGACCAGCTTCTGCATCAAGCAAAGACGGTGGCAGATCGAAATCAACTTTTTTGTCCAACGCATCAAGCAGACCGCGCTTCATAACTGCACGGGCAGCACCTGCGTATTCCGCTTCAAGACGCTCGCCGATTTGACCTTTCAGCGCAGCAAGATCTTCCGCGCCAAAACCCTTGGCCATCTCGTCGTTAATTTCAGCTGCAACAGGCTCTTTCACTGCTTTGATTGTGCATGTGAATGTCGCCTCTTTGCCCGCAAGATGCTCGGCTTGGTAATCTTCTGGGAAAGACACAACAACGTCTTTCACTTCTTCGGCTTTTACGCCAACAAGCTGCTCTTCGAAGCCCGGGATGAACGAGTTTGAACCCAGAACCAGCGGGTAATCTTCAGCAGCGCCGCCATCAAATGCTTCGCCGTCAACTTTGCCCAAGAAATCCATAACAACTTGATCGCCGTCTTTCGCCTTGGTGCCTTTTTTGCGGTCTTTGAAGTTTTGCGCAGTCTCGGCCAATGAAGCCAGCGCCTCATCGATCGCTGCGTCGTCAGCTTTAACAATCAGTTTCTCAAGCTCGATGTCTGAGAAATCAACGTCAGGAATGGCTGGCAGAGCTTCGTAGCTCATGTCTACGGCAACATCGTCGCCCTCTTTCCAGTTTTCGTTGGTCATTTTGACTTCTGGTTGCATCGCGGGGCGATCACCAGTTTCTTCAAAATGCTTGGCCATTGCGCCATCGATGGCTTCTTGCATGGCTTCGCCCATCACGCGTGGACCGTATTGCTTTTTGAGCAACGCCATCGGGACTTTGCCCTTGCGGAAGCCCTTCATTTCGATTTCTGGCTGCGCTTCAACCAGTTTCTCGTTAACTTTGGCGTCCAATTCCGCGGCAGGTACCACGATGGAATAAGCGCGTTTCAGACCTTCGTTCAATGTCTCAGTGACCTGCATAGGGATCGTCCTTTTATCGGCGTAATACGTAATTCAGCGGCCCTTCTATGAGGGTCGGCCAAAAGGTGCAAGCGCCTTTCAAAATATGCCTAAATCTATTGTGTAAATGGTACGGGTGAAGGGACTTGAACCCCCACGCCTCGCGGCGCCAGAACCTAAATCTGGTGCGTCTACCAATTCCGCCACACCCGCACTGCGCAAGCACTTAGCAAAGCTCTGCGCGGGATGCGAGAGGGTTTTTGCGCAACAGGCGAAAAAATCTGCATAAAATGCATCAGGTCCCAGAATTCTTATCAAGACAGCACGTTCACCCTTTGTTAAGGTTAAGGGATTGAGGCAGTAGCAGGACTTGCGTGATGGAGCCAAAAATGGCCGGACGCACTGCAGAGCAGGTTAATACATACACAAGAACTGACCACTCTAACGGTGTGCACGAATTACATGCGTCTGGCTTTCTGGCCGGCACGTTAATCATGACAGCGGAAGGCGAGCTTCCCGTTGAATACCTCAACGCAGGCGATCGTATTGTATCGCGCAACCGCGGTTTGGTCAGGCTTGTGGGCATTCATCAAAGTTCTGATATCTTCGAACCGATACACATGTCCGCCCATGGGCTCGGACCTGACCTGCCCCGCGGTCATCTGTCCTTACGCACCGATCAACCTATTTTGCTGCGCAACTGGCTGGCGAAGGCCCTGCGCGGGACACCTCAAGCGATCATTAATGCTGAAAAACTGGTTAATGGCGAGACGATTGTCCGCGGAACCAAGCGGCGCACAACATTGCTACACCTACAGTTTGATACCCCGCAGATCATTTATGCGAACGGGCTTGAAATGATCGTTGAGCGCGAACGTATCACATCATTAACTGAGTAATCTTGCTCCAAGTGAGGAGCAATTTATTTTCTGCGCTTATTTTTGGCGCGTTGCTTAATTTTTAGGCATAAATTCTAAATTCGCCAGTCACGGCCGATCTGTGTCGTCTGATATATTGTCCCCCATCCACAGACATGATTTGCCCGTAGCAGCACAATTCAGGAGGCGCTGCGCGGTGAAAAAACTCGAAGCAATCATTAAGCCGTTCAAATTGGACGAAGTCAAAGAAGCGCTCCAAGACATTGGTGTGCAAGGCCTTTCCGTAATTGAAGTCAAAGGTTTTGGCCGTCAAAAGGGGCACACGGAACTGTATCGTGGCGCTGAATATGTCGTTGATTTTCTACCTAAAGTGAAAATTGAAGTCGTATTGCCCGATGATCTGCTTGATCCAGCGATTGACGCGATCATCAACGCGGCCAAAACGGACAAAATCGGCGATGGTAAGATTTTCGTATCTGACGTAAGCCAAGCCATCCGCATTCGTACCGGTGAAACCGGCGACGACGCTATCTAACCCATTCTTTACCCAAACTATTTCTAAGGGAGCCATGGTAATGACAACCAACGCTGACATCGTAAAGATGATCAAGGACGAAGAAATCGAGTATGTCGACATCCGTTTCACAGACCCACGCGGCAAGCTGCAGCACGTAACTGTAATCAATGACGAAGTTGACGAAGACTTCCTTGATGGCGGTTTCATGTTCGACGGCTCATCCATCGCGGGCTGGAAATCGATCGAAGAGTCAGACATGAAGCTGATCCCCGATGCCAACTCTGCATATATCGATCCGTTCTATGCTGAAAAAACACTCTGCATTCACTGCTCGGTTGTGGAGCCAGACACAGGCGAGCCCTACTCACGCGACCCACGCGGCACAGCGGAAAAAGCAGAAGCCTACCTGATCTCGAGCGGCATCGGCGACCAGTCATTCTTTGGCCCAGAAGCTGAATTCTTCCTGTTCGACGACGTACGTTTCTCTGTTGAAATGAACAAAGTGTCTTACCAGATCGACGCACAAGACGCGTCATGGAACACAGACACCGAATACGAGATGGGCAACATGGGCCACCGTCCTGGCGTTAAAGGCGGTTACTTTCCCGTTAACCCAATTGACGACGCGCAAGACATCCGCGGCGAAATGCTGTCGACCATGAAGCGCATGGGCATGAAAGTCGACAAGCACCACCACGAAGTGGCGTCATGCCAGCACGAGCTCGGCCTTGTCTTCGGTTCACTCACCAAACAAGCCGATGAGCTGCAGAAATACAAATACGTGATCCACAACGTGGCACACGCATACGGTAAATCCGCAACCTTCATGCCAAAGCCAATCGCGGGCGATAACGGCACAGGCATGCACGTAAACATGTCCATCTGGAAAGATGGTAAGCCATTGTTTGCAGGCGACAAATACGCCGATCTCAGCCAAGAAGCGCTGTATTTCATTGGCGGCATCTTGAAGCACGCAAAAGCACTGAACGCGTTCACAAACCCGTCCACAAACAGCTACAAGCGTTTGATTCCGGGCTTTGAAGCACCTGTTCTACGCGCATATTCTGCTCGTAACCGCTCAGGCTGCGTACGTATTCCGTGGGCCGAAAGCCCCAAAGCAAAACGCGTCGAAGCACGTTTCCCTGATCCCGCAGCCAACCCATACTTGTGCTTTGCAGCGCTGTTGATGGCTGGCCTTGACGGCATCAAAAACAAGATCGACCCAGGTGCGGCGTCTGACAAAGACCTCTACGACCTGCCACCAGAAGAGCTCGCAGAAATTCCAACAGTCTGCGGCAGCTTGCGCGAAGCGCTTGACGCTCTGGAAGCAGATCACGAGTTCCTCTTGGCCGGTGACGTGTTCACAAAAGACCAAATTGATGGCTACGTTGCTCTCAAAATGGAAGAACTGGTGGCGTATGAGCACACACCACACCCTGTTGAGTTCAAAATGTACTACAGCTGCTAATTGCTGCTTTATATGACAGAACTAAGGGCGCTCCGCATCGGGGCGCCCTTTTTCGTAGGCGGGTGGCAGACTTATGCGTCACAGCCTATAGCCTGGATAAGTGACATAACTGTCTCACCAACGCGCATTAACTATCGCGAATGACACTTTTTCGACTTCGGAAACAAAACATTTCCACAATTTTAACCTTATTGTTCCCAAATCGGCATCTAAACAAAGATCATCCAATAAAAGGATTGCACAGATGTCGATATCGCAGACCACATTCCCAAATGCCGCGCACGGCCAAATCAGCCCCAAGCGTATTGAACGCAAAACCCTGTCGATCCGCAAACGAGGCAGCGGCGGATGGTCGGCCATCGCAATCCAATTACGCGCCGCGCGCCCTGCCCGCGCAACTTTGGAAGAACGCCTACGCCGCGGTCTGATCTGCTGCTCGGCCTAACACCAATTCCCATCTCCCCCCGACCAACTGCCGCGTCCGGATCACTTCTGGCGCGGCTTTTTCTTGTCAGAAGCTATTTGTGCAGCCACAGGCAAAACGTAACTTCCGTCACCTTCCCGTGACGCCGATGAAGCATAACTTGCGATTGCACCACCCAACTTGCACATATGCGACACAGCAAAAAGGGGCGCACCATGCCGAGCGAGACAATTGAATTCAAAAATAACGCTGGCCTAAGCCTGTCCGCGCGTCTTGATTTACCCACAGGAGACCCTGTTGCAACGGCGCTTCTGGCCCATTGTTTTACGTGCACCAAAGACCTGCCCGCCGCACGGCGCATCGCGGCCCGTCTGTCGGCCATGGGCTTTGCTGTCTTGAGCTTTGACTTTACCGGTCTTGGGCAGTCCGAGGGGCGCTTTGCCAAAACGGATTTCACCTCAAACGTAGATGATCTGATCGCTGCGAGCGCCTATCTGACCGATCGGAATTTGACGCCGTCGCTTTTGATCGGGCACTCCCTAGGCGGGGCCGCAGTGTTGAAGGCCGCTGCTCAATTACCCCAGATTAAGGGCGTCGTGACCCTTGGTGCACCTTTTGATCCCGCGCATGTGACCCATCATTTCGCCAGCGCCATTCCAGATATAATCGCAAAAGGTTCCGCCGAAGTGACCCTTGGTGGGCGCCCCTTTACGATTGGCAAACAGTTCGTTGAGGACGTCCAAGGCATTGAAATTGAGGCCGCTGTACGAAATCTTAACGCCGCCCTTTTGGTCATGCATTCGCCCGTTGATGAAACAGTAGGCATTGAAAACGCCAGTCAGATTTTTGGCGCCGCACGGCATCCAAAGTCATTTGTGACACTCGACAAGGCCGACCACCTGTTGCGCAGCCCCGACGATGCAGAATACGCCGCGGGTGTGATCGCCGCATGGGCCGAGCGTTATATCAATGTTACCCGCCCCGCGGCGCCCATTGGCGTGCTAGAAGGTGTTACCCGTGTGTCAGAGGCTGATCCCAAAGGGTTTTTGCAAGACATCAGATCAGGTGAAAAACATCACGTGCTTGCGGATGAGCCTCAGGCTTACGGTGGCACAAATCAAGGGATGTCCCCTTACGGGTTTCTTGCGGCGGGTCTGGGGGCATGCACATCTATGACAATTCGGATGTACGCGCGGCGCAAAGGCTGCCCCTCGAACATGTGTCCGTCGACGTCACCCACGACAAGATGCACGCCCAAGACAGCGATCCCGCGACAAATGTCCGTATTGATAATTTCCGCCGCGCGATGCACCTGTCCGGCCCTTTAACGCCCGAGCAAACCACACGTTTGATGAAAATTGCGGACAAATGTCCGGTTCACAAAACCCTTGAGCAATCCAGCAGGATTGAGACCGTGTTTGCCTCGGGCGCGTAAGTAGCGATTGACCTGTACACGTACACCTATCTCACTACGCTCCTAAGCGTCCGCTCATGAAAAAAGGCGCCCACCTAATTGGTGAGCGCCTAAATAACGTCAAATATGTTTTGCAGGATCAGCCGCGGGCTTTGCCGATTGCTTTCCACGCCATTGGCACGATCATCGCCGCAATCGCCAATTTCAGCAGATCGCCGTAGATGAACGCTGTCAGGCCCCACTCAAGGATCGGCTTGTCCCAGCCGTAAAGTGTACCAAGCCACAACAGGCCCGGGATGTAGATAAGTGCGTTACCGATCAGCATCGCTGCGGCCATTTTCGCAGCACTACGGTCCCAACCCATGCGCGCCAAAACACCCAAGGCGAAGGTCGCAAGCACGTAGCCAACCAGATAGCCGCCTGTACCACCCATCATGTATTCAATGCCGGACACGCCCGCCGCAGATGATGCAAACACGTCAAAGCCCGCCGCACCCAAGATCATGTAACCGATGATTGTAACCAGCCCCAAACGCGGACCATAGGCTGCGCCAACGGTCAAAACAGCCAATGTGCCAAGGGTCATTGGCACGGGGATCATGGGGATCTTCACTTTTGCAGCGATCGCCAGCGCGGCAATGCCCACCACTACCAACATGATTTGCTTGAGGCGCAAAAGCGCGCCTTCGGATGCGCCAAACGCTTCGGTCAGGACTTTGTCGTTCATGGTCAACGCCATATCGGAGATCTCCAATCTTGTTCTCGTTCCCGCCTGTTTAATCGCGCACACAGCCCAATCGCAAGAGAATAAGCGCCCCGACCACAGTGTTAGCGACAGTACTGGCTTGTCATCACATAGTCTTTGCGCGGTCCGCGCACGTGCCAGACCGCTGCCCAAACCGGCCACTGGCTGAAATCATAAGACACATTATACTGATCCGGATCACACCAATGCGCCGCATCGCCCCCACCCAAAGGGACCAGATGAAACGCACGGCCATCTGCAAATCGCACAGGCACATGATCCGCCCCCGAGCCATCATCAGGCGTGTCCCAGAAGTATCTGCGGGTTCCTGTAATCTTGGGGCCCAGCTCTGCCGCGCCCGAGACATCTGTCCGCTGCATTTCAAATTGTAGCGCCCCGCTTTCATCATAGACAAGACCTGACCGAACGCGGACGAATGTCCCCGTCCCGTTAAACCGCGCAACTGTGCCATCTGCATGGATAATTTTGCGGGTAATTTGCCAAACGCCCTCAAAATCGGACAACTGTCTCACTGCTGGATCTTCGCTCATTCCATCATCCGTTTTGTCTATATGTATGTCGAATACGGCGCCATCATCACCGGTGTCCCGTACCCTGCCCTTGTTCCCATCTGTCCAAGGGTTTAAGAGGCTGCCAAGCCCTTTGCCAACCCCAACTCTCTTCAAAAAAGGCCACGCCCCATGATCCCTCGTTATTCCCGCCCTGAAATGGTCTCTATCTGGTCGCCGCAAACCAAGTTCAAAATCTGGTATGAGATTGAGGCCCACGCGTGCGATGCGATGGCTGATCTTGGTGTGATCCCACGCGAAAACGCTGACGCAGTTTGGAAGGCAAAAGACGTTGAGTTCGATGTGGACCGCATTGATGAGATCGAGGCCGTCACCAAACATGACGTCATCGCGTTTCTGACCCACTTGGCAGAGCACGTCGGCAGCGATGAGGCCCGCTTTGTCCACCAAGGCATGACATCATCAGATGTGTTGGACACCACATTCAACGTTCAACTTACCCGCGCCGCTGATCTGCTGATTGCCGATCTTGAAGCATTGCTAACCGCTCTGAAGCGCCGCGCGTTTGAGCACAAAGACACCATCCGCGTCGGCCGTAGCCACGGCATCCACGCCGAGCCCACCACAATGGGTCTAACTCTTGCGCGTTTTTACGCGGAGATGGATCGCAACCTGACACGTTTGCGCACCGCGCGCGACGAGATCGCGACCGGCGCCATCAGCGGCGCCGTCGGTACTTTTGCCAACATCGACCCGCGCGTAGAAGAACACGTCTGCGCAAAGCTTGGCCTCACACCTGAGCCGATCAGCACCCAAGTTATTCCCCGTGACCGTCATGCAGCGTTCTTTGCAACTTTGGGTGTTATCGCCTCGAGTGTTGAGAACATTGCCACAGAAGTGCGCCACATGCAGCGCACAGAGGTTCTGGAAGCAGCAGAATATTTCAGCGCGGGCCAAAAGGGCTCCTCTGCGATGCCGCACAAGAAAAACCCTGTGCTGACAGAAAACCTGACGGGCCTTGCGCGGATTGTGCGTATGGCCGTTGTTCCGGCGATGGAAAACGTGACCCTTTGGCACGAACGCGACATCAGCCACTCCAGCGTTGAGCGCACGATTGGCCCAGACACAACTGTCACCCTTGATTTTGCGCTGGCGCGCCTGACGTCCGTTATCGATAAACTCCTGATCTACCCCGATAACATGTTGGCAAACATGAACAAATTCAGCGGCCTTGTGATGTCACAGCGCGTGCTGCTTGCCCTCACCCAAGCGGGTGTGTCGCGCGAAGACGCCTATGTCTATGTTCAGCGCAATGCGATGAAAGTGTGGGAAGACAGCAAAGATTTCAAAACCGAACTGCTGGGCGACAGCGATGTTGTTGCCGCGTTGGGTGTCGAGAGCATCGAGGAAAAATTCGACCTCGGCTATCATACCAAGCACGTTGATACCGTTTTCAAACGCGTTTTCGGCTAAGCTTCATCACAGATGCGTGGCCTGCCCGCTTTGGGATTTGGCCACGCACCGCGCCGCTCTATCCTCTAACGGGCAACCAGTTACGAGGATCAATGATGCGCACCACACTTATCGCGGCCCTTGCTTTGGCACCAACTGCCCTTTTTGCGGCAGGGTCCAGCAGCTCAACACCGCCCAAAGCCACTAAAACAACGACCAAATGTGAGACCGGAATGGTCTACGACGCGGACAAACAGAGCTGCGTCGAGATCAAGGAAAGTGCCCTTGGCAACGACGCAATGTTTGAAGCCGTGCGCGAGCTGGCCTACGCGGGCCGCCACCAAGATGCACAACAAATGCTCAATTTGATGCAAATGCCCAATGACGACCGTGTGTTGACATATCTGGGCTTCACCCACCGCAAAATGGGCGATGCCAGCACCGGCCTTGCCTATTATCAAAAAGCGTTGGCCGTGAACCCAGACAACCTTTTGGCGCGCTCATATATGGGTCAGGGTTATGTCGAGAGTGGCGACATCGAGCTGGCCTCAGCACAGTTGACCGAAATCCGCACCCGTGGCGGTCGCGGCACATGGGCGGAGATTTCCCTGCGCATGGCTCTGCAAAACGGCCAAGGCTATAGCTATTAAAAACGCGCAAAATGCAATCCTTTAGGGGGTTGTTCATATCCGCTGCGTTAGATGCCCCTAATTAATCGTCACAAGGGGTGTTATGTGATTCCGTCCTTTCCAGAATTGCCCGCAGCGGGTTCTGACACGGCTGGCTTGACCAAGCGTGAGAAAGCAGCCGTGATTGTGCGCGCGCTGTTGGGGGGTGGCGGTGAGTTGTCGTTGAGCACACTCGCTATTGAGCAACAGAGCGGCTTGATGGATCAAATGCGGCAGATGAGCCCCCTTGATCGCGCCACGGTTGAAGCCGTGATTGATGAATTTGTGGCCGAGTTGGAAAGCACGGCCCTGACGTTTCCCAAAGACATTGGCGGCACCCTTGATTTGATGGGGAAATCTCTTGATCCCAGCCTTGCGGGACGGCTGCGCAAGGAGGCGGGCCTCGCCCCACAATCGAACCCGTGGGAAACCATCGCAGGCCTGCCCATGACACAGCTGGTTGATCCGTTGGCAGGTGAAAGTATCGAGGTTTCCGCGGTTGTTTTGTCAAAACTTCAAGTTGCGAAGGCCGTTGAAATCCTTGCCGCCCTGCCCGGTGAACGCGCGGGCCGGATTACATACTCCATTTCTGTGACAACGGGCGTCACACCACAGGCAATTGAGTTGATTGGCATTTCCATCGTTGATCAACTGGGTACCCAACCGGTTCAAGCCTTCGATGACAGCCACGTTGAACGCGTCGGCGCAATCTTGAACTTTGCCCGTGCCCAAACACGTGACGACGTACTTGTAGGTCTTGATGAAACGGACCCGAAATTTGCCGAAGATGTGCGCAAATCCATCTTCACATTCGCAAATATCCCAGAACGCATTGACCCCCGCGATGTGCCCAAAATCACCAAAGACGTAGCACCCGAACAGCTTTTGACCGCCCTATCGGCGGCACTGTCGACAGGCATGGAAGCCCCCGCCAATTTCATTTTGGACAACATGTCCAAGCGGATGGCCGAAAGTATGCGCGACGAGATCAAAGATGGCGGGCCTGTTTCTCAAGCCGATGGCGAGGATGCCATGAGCGCTGTTGTAGCCACGATCCGCGAGATGGAAGCCGCTGGCACGTTGCTGCTTCTGGCCGAGTAAACCGCCGACGCGCGACATTCACGTCTTGTCACTCGCACATATCTTACCATCATTGCGTCAGGGCGTTCTGACAGCTACACCGTTGAAACGGTGTGCCATTCGTGGCCTTCGGCACCAAAGAAACGACTGAAAGCAAAGCCTAACACGCATGCCCCGCCCCGTTGAGCCCCAAACATCTGCGACAAAATCAGAGACACGGTTTGCCTCTATGCTTGTCCGCGTAACAATCCAACATTGGCTAACTGATCTTGTTTTGCGTACACTGATCTGGCTCACAAAACGTCTGCCTTACAAAACACGTGTGCGGTTGATGGGCCAGATCGTATCCGGTGGTATTGCCCGCGTGGCAGGATATCGGAAACGCGCGGAAAGAAACCTTACGCTGGTGTTTCCGCAGATGCCAAAGCCGGAAATTCGCAGACTTGCCAAAGCAGCTTGTGACAACGCAGGCCGCACGGTCATTGAGAATTATTCTCTAAATGACCTGGCGAAAGTCGTTCGCAAAGGCACGATCACCGGCGACGGTATGACAGCCCTACGCGCCGCCCTTGATGTTGGTCGTCCTGTAATTTTCGCAACTGGTCATTTCGGCAATTACGAAGCGCTTCGGATCCTTTTGAAAGACCAAGGGATCACGATCGGCGCTCTTTACCGACCAATGAAAAACCCGTTCTTCAACGCCCACTACGTGGAAGCCATGAAAAGCGTAAGCGGTCCAATGTTTGCCCAAGGACGCAGTGGGACACGGGGGTTTGTCAAACATCTGCGCGCGGGCGGCCCATTGGTTTTGCTTTATGACATTTACTCGGGAAGCTCGCCAGAAATTCCGTTTATGGGGCAACCAACGCGCACCGTTCAAAGCATTGGCGAACTAGCTTTGAAGTTTGACGCGCTGGTGCTGCCGTATTTCTGCATCCGCAACACAGACGGCATCACGTTTCAAACCAAATTAGAGGCGCCCGTGGAGGGTGACAGCCCAGAGGCGATTATGATTGAGTTGAACCGCCGATTAGAACAAAAAGTCTACGCACATCCCGAACAGTGGTTTTGGATACACCGACGTTGGAAGAATATTCTTGGCGTGTCTTCTAACTGACTAACGCAGCCGCGCAGCACCCAAGATTGCACCTTGCGTTGCCGCTTGAATGATCGCCACAACAGGTCCGTCTTCGTCGTTTTCAATACTCAGCGACAGCGGCGCACGGCCATCCCATTTGCCAACCATTTGCCAATCATGGACAACGTTGGCGTATCCCAAAGTCTTACCGCGGTTCTCTCCGCGCTCAATTGCGACAGTTTGCAACGGGGTATAGCGTACCAGTTGAACAACCATTTGGCGTGGCTCATCAGTTTGCGCCGTTACCTTCAGCTGATTACCGGAACGGGTCAGCCCTACATCAACTGTTGCCTGTAGACTGCGGTGTTCTTGGACAAAATCAGCCAGCTGCATCGGCTTGTAGCCAACCACATGATCAACCCCGCCTACGATCATCTGCGGCGTATAGATTGACCGCGATCCGGCCGCGCGGGCGTAGCCTTTTTGTCGCTTGGTAAAGGCCGGATTCGCAAACTTGTCTTTCCAGCCGATGTAATCCCAATAATCAACGTGCAACGCCAGCGCGATGACATCATCGCGGGCGGCCAATTCATGAAGCAACGCATCTGCAGGAGGGCAACTTGAACACCCTTGCGATGTGAACAATTCGACCACAATCGGATGATCGTCCGCCGCACTTGGACCCACGCTGCCAAATGCGCCAACTGCCGCCATTCCCGCTGCAAATATAAACTGCTTCATGAAGTCTTCCTCAGGTTTCCCCCTTCCTAACTCACGCGAGCCCCATGCGCCAATCAAGGTTTTGCGATCCATATGACAACCAAACGCGTGGTTGCATCTTATTTCGGTGTGCAATTGTATACAAAAATATACCAAAACGTCGATTAGCCGTTGATTTTTTGAACCGAACGGCGCTAAACCGCACTTAAACCTGATCAACCGTAGCCCTTTGGAAGGATGCCAAATGACCATTACAGTCGGACATGACAGCGCAAAAACCCGCAAAACGCTTACAGTTGGTGCACAAAGCATCGACTATTACTCGATTCCCGCAGCGACTGCTGCTGGCTTGGGTGATTTCGCGAAATTGCCCGCGGCCCTGAAGGTCGTTTTGGAAAACATGCTGCGCTTTGAAGATGGCAAAACGGTTAGCGTTGACGATATCAAAGCATTCGCCGAATGGGGTGCCAAAGGCGGCAAAAACCCACGCGAGATCGCCTACCGCCCTGCCCGTGTTTTGATGCAGGATTTCACAGGCGTTCCGGCCGTTGTTGACCTTGCAGCGATGCGTGACGGCATTGTGGCGCTTGGTGGCAACCCTGACAAAATCAACCCGTTGAACCCTGTTGATCTGGTCATCGACCACTCTGTGATGATCGACGAATTTGGCAACCCACGTGCGTTCCAGATGAACGTGGACCGTGAGTACGAGCGCAACATTGAGCGCTATACCTTCCTGAAATGGGGCCAAAAAGCATTTGATAACTTCCGCGTCGTGCCTCCCGGCACTGGTATCTGCCACCAGGTAAACCTCGAGTATCTTGCGCAAACTGTCTGGACTGACAAAGATCAAAACGGCGTTGACGTTGCATACCCTGACACGCTTGTTGGTACAGACAGCCACACCACAATGGTGAACGGCGCAGCTGTTCTTGGCTGGGGCGTTGGCGGTATTGAAGCCGAAGCAGCAATGCTTGGTCAGCCTATTTCCATGTTGATCCCCGAAGTTATCGGGTTTGAGCTGACTGGTGCCATGATGGAAGGCACCACAGGTACCGACTTGGTCCTGAAGGTCGTTGAAATGCTGCGTGCTAAAGGCGTTGTTGGCAAATTCGTCGAATTCTACGGCGCAGGCCTTGATAAACTGCCACTGGCTGACCGTGCGACAATCGCCAACATGGCGCCAGAATATGGTGCGACATGTGGCTTCTTCCCAATCGACAGCGAAACCCTGCGCTACCTGCGCAACACAGGCCGCGACGAAGATCGCGTAGCCCTCGTTGAAGCATATGCCAAAGAAAACGGTTTCTGGCGTGGTGATGATTACGCACCTGTTTACACAGACACCTTACACCTTGATATGGGCACAATTGTTCCGGCAATTTCCGGTCCAAAGCGCCCACAAGACTACGTTGCATTGACTGGCGCCAAAGCCGCGTTTGCCAAAGAAATGGAAAAGACCTTCAAGCGCCCAATGGGCAAGCAGGTTCCCGTCGCTGGCGAAGATTACACAATGGAATCAGGTAAAGTTTTGATTGCCTCAATCACCTCATGCACCAACACGTCCAACCCCTACGTCATGATCGGCGCGGGCCTTGTGGCGCGCAAAGCTGCTGCACTTGGCCTTGACCGTAAACCATGGGTGAAAACTTCCCTCGCACCAGGCAGCCAAGTTGTTTCGGCGTATCTCGAAGCGGCAGATCTGCAAGATGATTTGGATAAAATTGGCTTCAACCTCGTGGGCTACGGCTGCACAACATGTATCGGCAACTCAGGTCCGATCCAAAAAGAGCTGTCAGAAGCTATCGCCGAAGGTGATTTGGTTGCGACATCAGTGTTGTCCGGTAACCGCAACTTTGAAGGCCGGATTTCACCAGACGTGCGTGCAAACTATCTCGCGTCACCTCCCCTTGTTGTAGCCTACGCTCTTGCGGGCACGATGGACATCAACCTTGCGACGGATCCGATCACACAGACGCCAGACGGCAAAGATGTGTATCTGAAAGACATCTGGCCCACCAGCCAAGAGGTCGCCGAACTGGTTGAGCAAACCGTGACCCGTGAAGCGTTCCTGTCGAAATACGCAGATGTCTTTAAAGGCGATGACAAGTGGCAAGCCGTTGAAACAACTGACGAAAAAACATACGACTGGCCTGCTGCGTCAACATATGTGCAAAACCCGCCTTACTTCCAAGGCATCACAATGGCGACCAAGAAGATCGAAAACATCGAAGGTGCCAAGGTTTTGGCCGTCCTTGGTGACATGATCACAACCGACCACATTAGCCCTGCTGGTTCATTCAAAGATACCACGCCTGCTGGTCAATATCTGGTCGAGCGTCAGGTCCCTGTCCGTGAGTTCAACTCATACGGGTCCCGCCGTGGTAACCACGAGGTCATGATGCGCGGCACATTTGCCAACATTCGCATCAAGAACGAAATGCTCGACGATGTTGAGGGTGGCTACACCAAAGGTCCGAACGGCGACGAGACATCAATCTTTGACGCCGCGATGGCCTACCAAGAAGCTGGCACACCGCTGGTCATCTTTGGTGGTGAGCAGTACGGTGCGGGCTCGTCCCGTGACTGGGCAGCTAAAGGCACAGCCCTTTTGGGTGTTAAAGCTGTGATCGCTGAAAGCTTTGAGCGTATCCACCGTTCAAACTTGGTTGGCATGGGCGTTATCCCGCTTGAATTCACAGGTGGTGACAGCCGTAAATCACTTGGCTTGACTGGTGAAGAAACTGTGGCGATCAATGGCCTCGATACAATCGAGCCGCTGCAAGAAGTGCCCGCGACCATCACAATGGCCGATGGGTCACAAAAGCACATCATGCTGAAGTGCCGTATCGATACAAACATCGAGATCGAATACATCGAAAACGGTGGCGTGCTTCACTACGTGCTGCGCAACCTTGCCAAAGCTGCGTAAGCTAATGCCATAGTAATTAAAAACGCCCCGCTGTTTATTCGGCGGGGCGTTTTTTGTTTGAAGTGTTGAATGGATATTTGGGAACAAAAGAAGACGCAGGTTATGCGCTACTTGTTCTGCGCCGCTTCAATCTCGGGCAAGATAGTGCTGTCCAATATACTTTTTGTGATTGGGCCCGCGAAGCGGAATGTGATCTGCCCTTTTGCATCAACAACGAACGTCTCGGGAATACCGTAAACGCCCCATTCAATCGCAGTGGCACGGCCTGTTAAGTCCTGACCGACACCGCGGTACGGATCACCAAGCTCATTCAAAAACCCAATAGCATTCCCGTTGCCAGCATCTTTGTAGTTCACGCCATAAATGGGAATGTCACTTCCAGCGAGCGCCATCAGTTGATCATGCTCTGCACGGCACGGCGCGCACCAGCTGGCCCAAAAATTAACAAGTTTAACACCTGCTTCACCAAGTGCATCCGGCGGGATCTCTGATTTATTTGACAGTTGGCTCACAACAATCGGAGGCGCCTCTCGGCCGATCAGCGCAGACGGCAACGCATCGGGATCGTCACGGAACAATCCCGCCGCTACAAGCCCGGCAAACCCCACAAAGATAAGGGGCGGTATGATCATCAGCGGCTTAAGTGCCATTGTTCTGCCGCGCCTCAATACGTGCTTCTGCAACAGCAAGGTCAGCTTTCATGCGTTTTGCCCGATACATCGAAAGACCAATAAGACCCACAATCAACCCAAGCGAGATACCATAGGCCAACACAACATCCGCCGCGTATTTTCCCAGATCGATCATGCGGACATCCTTTCGTGGGCATTCAAAACTGCCAAGCGGCGGGCGCGCACTTCGGTCCGCGTGCGCAGCAAGACTAGGGCAACAAAAAGCACGCCGAATCCCACCATCGATATGGCCAGTGGGATGAAAAACACATCGTCAACAGTCCTCTCGCCCGTGGCTACGGGTACAGATGTGCCTTGGTGCAAACCTTGGTTCCAAAAGCGCGTGGCGTAGCGTGACAACAACGCAAAGACCGATCCGACCAAACACATCACAGAGGTCAGATCAGCGGCGGTATCTTTGTCCTCCACCGCTTCCCACAGCGCTATGTATCCCAAATAGAAGAGAAAAAGGATCAAGAATGATGTCAAACGCGGGTCCCACGCCCAGTAGGTTCCCCACATGGGATTGCCCCAAATCGCACCGGTGGCCAGCGCCACAAGCGTCATCACCATCCCGATTGGTGCTGCGGCTTTGGCCGCAAGCGCGCTGACGTGATGGCGTCGAATGAGCCAGATCAGGGACGTTACCAGCATCATCACCCAAACATTAATGGCCATCATCGCAGAGGGCACATGAATATAGATAATCTTAACGGTACTGCCCATCCGAAAATCATCTGGCGTGAAGAAAAAGCCCCAAATTAGGCCGACACAACACAGCAACGCGGCACCCACGGATGCCCACGGCAACAGTCTGCCCGAGAGTGCCATAAATTTGCGCGGATTTGCATATTCCCAAAGTGACATGCTCTTCAAATAGCCCCTCTTTTCATGATTGTCAGCCCTATGCGCCGTTGCATCGCACTCACGATCCCTTGAGCCCTGCGCGCAATGCAGCAGAACTCGCAAATGGCATGATTGCAACTACTCCTAAGGTCAGCCCTGCGAGCATAACTGCAGGTACGCTGGCGTCCAACCCTTGGCCCGCGCGACGTACTACGTCGGCGCCAAATATAAGCGTTGGTACATAAAGCGGCAAAACCAAAAGGGATATCAGCAGGCCACCGCGTTTTAACCCAACGGTAAGTGCCGCGCCGAATGCGCCGATCACACTTAATGCAGGTGTTCCGATCAGCAGTGATAACAGCAGCCAGCCGTAAGACTGTGATGGAAGGTTCAACATAAGACCAAGAAGCGGTGCAGCTACGACCAATGGCAGCCCCGTTGTTAACCAATGCGCCAGCGACTTTGCCGTAACGATGCCCTCTAACGGGAGCGGCGAGCTAGCCATCAAATCAAGCGCGCCGTCTTCAAAATCTAAAGCGAAAATACGCTCAAGCGACAGAAGGCATGACAAAAGTGCACCGACCCAAAGAACGCCAGGCGCGATTGAAGCCAAGACGTCTGGCTGCGGGCCCACGCCAAATGGGATAAGCGTTGCAAGGATCAAAAAAAACGCGAGGCCCAAGCCGAAGCCGCCGCCCGCCCGCATTGCGAGCCGTAAATCCCGAAGAAGCAGGGCCTTCACCAGTAGTCCCCGTTGGAGGTATCGGCTGTCACGTCCGCTTTGGCCTTAAATGGTGTTAAATCAAGCGTTTCAGCCTCAATCCCAAGATCGATGTGCGTCGCAATCAGAGCAGCCCCACCGCCCGCAAGATGTGCCCCCACAATATCCGCGAAAAGCGCAACTGATGCGCGGTCAAGCGAGACTGTGGGCTCGTCAAGTACCCAGATTGACCTTGCGGTAACGAGCAAGCGACCCAAGCCAAGCCGGCGCTTTTGGCCCGCTGACATTTGTGCAGCTGGTCGATCAATCAACTCCGTCAGGTTCATCGCTTGAAGCGCGGCGTCCACATCAGATGACCCATTACCATAAACTTCGGCCCAAAATTGCAGATTTTCACGCACTGTAAGCTGCGCCTTAATTCCGTCCGCGTGACTTGCAAACGCAATACTTTCATCAGGCGCTTGGATCGTTCCGTTAACTGTCGGCTGAAGACCAGAAATAGCGCGCAGCAGCGTTGTCTTTCCGATCCCGTTTTCGCCCCGCAAAATCAGCGCATTGCCAGCGGCGAGCTGAAAACTGACACCTTCAAGCACTGTGATGCCACCGCGGGCAACGGCTACATCATTAAGTTCCAGCATCAGACGGGGATCAGCGCCAATCCAATGCGCCGCCCTTCTGAAACCAACACGTTGTATGTCCGGCACGCAGATGGAGACGACATGGGCTCAACACCAATACCAGTCTCTTCAATGGCCGTCTTCAAGGACGTTGGGATATGTACAATTTCCGCACCTGTGCCCACAAAAAGAACATCGATTTGATCTGTAAACGGTTGAATAGCAGCAACATCTTCAAAGCCCGCCCAAGGCACCACATCATTTGGCATTACCAAAATTGGCCCTTGAAACACTTGCCCACCAACGCGAAAGAACCCTGCTCCGTATCCATCAACCGGCACTGCATCGTCGTAATGAATTTCATTCAGCTGCATCGTTTTACCCGTTTCGTATTAGTCCCAAAGCGGCAGTCCGGAGACCGCCGAAATAGCAATGATTGTGTATGCAACCCGACGATATACTGCCTCGCGCGAGGGATCAAACAGACGGGTGCCAATCAAAATACCCGTCATATATGGCAGCGTCAGACCCGCGCCGATCACGATTGCCTCAATAGTCAGACGCCCTGTTGCGCCCATGACGCCCAACAACAACAAATCCGACAAAAGCAAAAACAACATATTGTTTGCCCGCACCACTGAAACGGGTTTCGAGCTGGCCATGTAGAGCAAAATCACGGGCGGCCCTGCAAGACCGCTGGTTCCACCGAAGAACCCTGCAAGCATACCTGTGACATAGATTAACCATTTATGAAGCACCCCACGGTATCGGAAGCCGCCGATCAAAATGACCAACAAAACAAGCGCTACCGTGGAAATGCCGTAGCGAAATACTTCGGGGGCAATGACACTTAGGATCGCCAATCCAATCGGCATCGTCAGCACATAACCAAGCCCGAGCCGCGCCACATCCTTGGGATCACCATCGCGGATCGCACGTGGAACCGCCGGAACAGGACCAAATAAATCGAGTATGACCATGGTGGTAAGCGCTACAAAAGGATCAAAAACGGAACTGGCGACGGGCATGTAGATCATCGCGGTGCCAAAGCCAGCAAAACCACGAACCAAGCCAGCGATAGTCACGGTTACCAGCAACAGCGGCCAAGCCTCGGGGATGAATTCCCAAGAGGTTATCCCAAACATGTTTTCGTCCCCCGCGGCAGCGCGCTAGGCATCGGTGTTGCCGAATTGTGTGCCGCCCTCATCGGTCGGTTTTGACCAGTCGCGTTTAACACCCAAAGCAAGCAACGTGGCAGACGCTACAAAGATCGACGAATACGTCCCGACGATTACACCCCAAATCATCGCAAACACAAAGCCACGAATGACGTCACCGCCCAGAACGAACAAAGAGATCAACGCCAGTAAAGTTGTGACAGACGTCATGAACGTGCGCGAAAGAGTCTCGTTGATTGACAGGTTAAGAACTTCCTTGAGGTCTTTCTTCTTATAGCGTCGCAAGTTTTCACGAACGCGGTCAAACACCACAACTGTATCGTTGAGCGAGTACCCAACAATTGTCAAAAGAGCCGCGATGATAGCCAGATCAAAGCGGATCTGAAGTTCAGAAAATACACCAACTGTAAGCACCACATCGTGCACCAACGCAGCCACGGCGCCCACTGCGAACTGCCACTCGAACCGCAACCAGATGTAGATAAGCACTGCCAAGATCGCCAAAACCACAGCGATCGCGGCTGTTTGGATCAATTCGCCCGACACAGTCGGACCCACGCTGTCCACCGCAGGAAATGGCAAGACCAAGCCACTATCAACGGCACTAAGCGCATCTGCAACGGCGGCAATCATATCACCGGACGCTGCTTCTTCACCCTCTTGGGCCTGAATGCGAATTTGGCTGACAAACTGATCATCGCGGAAGTTCGGGTCAAAGACTTCGGTGATTGAAATATCCCCAAGCTCAAGCGGCCCAAGTGCCGCGCGGTAGCTTGCCACATCAACAGGCTGGCTGCTTTCCGTACGAACTGTCGTGCCGCCCTGAAAATCGATGCCGTAGTTAAGCCCCTGAATAGCAAAGCTAATCAGCGCAACAATCATCATAATACCAGAAATGCCAAGCCACAGTTTTGGACGAGCAAAGAAATCAAAATTGGTGTTATCGCGAACCAGACGCAAACGCATTGGCTAGACCTCCAGTGTTTTCGGGCGGCGGCGCTCGAACCAAATGACAACAATAAGCCGCGTCACAAATATCGCGGTAAAGACGGATGTGAGGATGCCCAAGCCAAGCGTGATAGCAAACCCACGCACAGGCCCCGACCCCATCACGAACAAGATGACAGCCGTAATGAAAGTGGTGATGTTCGCATCAAGAATAGCCGACAGAGCCTTTTCATAGCCCAGCTCAATAGCCCGCGCGGGCCCTTTGGCAGACTTAAGTTCTTCGCGGATGCGCTCAAAGATAAGCACGTTCGCATCAACAGCCATACCGATGGTCAGAACAATTCCCGCGATGCCCGGTAACGTCAAAGTGGCACCAATCATTGAGAGCAATCCAAAAATCATCGCCACGTTAACGATAAGGGCCACATTGGCGAACAGACCGAAGGTTCCGTAACTCAGCACCATAAAGACAAGAACGCCCGAAAACGCCGCGATGCATGCAATACGTCCCGCGTCGATACTATCCTGACCAAGCTGCGGTCCAATGGTGCGTTCTTCAACAAATGTCGGTTCAACCGGCAGAGCACCTGCGCGCAAAAGCACCGCAAGCTGCGTTGACTGCTCAAGCGAGAAATTACCCGAGATAATGCCTGACCCACCGGGGATCGCTTCGTTAATACGTGGCGCGCTGATCACTTCTTCGTCCAACACGATCGCAAAAAGCTGGCCTACGTTCTCGGCCGTGTAGCGCCCGAATTTTGCGCCCCCTGCCGAATTGAAGCGGAAAGAAACCGCAGGGCCCCCATTTTGGTCAAAGCTTGGCTGGCTATCGACCAACTCCTCGCCGGTGACAACGGGGTTTTCTTCCAAGACATAAAAGACGCCCTCCTCATCAATCGACGGGAAAATCACATTGCCCACACCGGCACGGTCGTTCTCATTGCTCGTCCGCCCCACGACGGGGTGAAAGCTAAGCTGCGCAGTCGTGCCGATCAGGTCTTTGAGTTCTTGCGCAGAGCCAAGACCCGGCACCTGAATGAGGATGCGGTTCGTGCCCTGACGCTGAATTGTGGGCTCACGGGTGCCAACTTCGTCAATCCGGCGACGGATGATTTCCAGCGACTGCAACATCGTACGTTCGTCTATTGCCAGACGTTCCGCCTCGGACATTGTCACGATCAGCAAATCGTTACGGCTTGTCACCTCAAAGTCGGTCGCACCCACCGTTGACAGGCTTACAACCGGACGTGCCAGCGCGCTAACAATCTCAATGGCACGGTCCATTTTGCTGGCGTCCGACAGGCGAATGCGCAGCTCTCCGTCTTCAATACCAATACGGCGGAACGTACCGATTGTGGCACGCTCGGCACGCATCGCATCAAGCACGGAGGGCCAAAAACCGACCAGACGCTTTTCATACACATCCTCAAGCGGCAGTTCCGCAAGAAGATGCGCGCCACCGCGCAGATCAAGCCCCAAGTTCACCAAACCAGACGGCAAGAACGCGGGCCACTGTGCCGCGTTCTCTTCAAGTCCTGCCCCGGTTGCACCGCCTTCAAGCGCCAACACGGCATCATTATGCGCCTCAACCCGCGGATAAAACGCATTTGGAAAAGCCAACAAGAGGCCCGCCACAATGGTAAGGATGATAGCGATGCGCTTCCAAAGGTCGATTTGCAACATGGGATAGAACCTTAAAAGAGGGACGAATTAGAGTTACTTAGCCGGTTCTGTTTTGTTCAAAACTTCAACGATGGTGCTTTGAACGACGCGCAGTTTGACGCCTTCAGCCACTTCAACTTCAGCTTCGTTTTCACCCTCTTTTACGCGGGTCACTTTACCGATCAGCCCGCCTTGGGTCACAACTTGATCCCCACGACGCAGGGCAGCTACCATTTCTTGGTGCTTTTTCAGTTTTTGCTGCTGAGGACGGATCAGCAGGAAATACATGATCGCGAAAATCAGAATGAGCGGGATAAATTGTGCAAACGCTTCCATCGGGGGCCTCTTTTTGCTGGGATGTTGGGGACAAAACGCCCCGTTAAAACTGGGCTGAACCTATGTGTCAATTTCTGCAGGCGCAAGGTGCGAAAACAGCCAAATGTGCGCGGCAGTTGCGCTGGTCATTTCATGCGGTCGGGCGTATATCGGAGCGAATATTATTCACGCGCAGGACTGAGGCACACCCCATGCACGACATTAAACTTATTCGCGAAACACCCGATGTTTTTGATGCGGCCATGGCACGGCGCGGCGTGGACACCCGTGCGGCAGATGTTTTGGCGATTGACTCAGCACGGCGGGCAAAAATCCAAGCCTCTGAAGAAGCCAAGGCAGAACAAAACGCCGCATCTAAACAAGTGGGCGCTGCCAAAGCATCTGGGGACGAGGCCGAATTTGAGCGTTTGCGCGCACTTGTTGGGGCAAAGAAAGAAGAAGTTGCGCGTCTGAATGATGAAGCCAAAGACCTTGATGGTGAGTTGACAGATTTGTTGATGAGCCTGCCAAACCTGCTTGACGCATCTGTACCAGACGGCGCGGACGAGGACGACAACGTCGAGATCAAAAGCTGGGGCACGCCGCGTGAAACGGATTTTGCCGCTCTTGAGCATTACAACATTCCCGCCATCGCCGCGGGTTTGGATTTTGAGCTGGCCGCGAAACTGTCTGGTAGCCGCTTTATGGTGCTGTCAGGTGCCGTTGCACGGCTGCACCGCGCGCTGGCACAATTTATGGTTAACCACCACGTTGATACCAACGGGCTAAGTGAGACTTGGACGCCCATCTTGGTACGCGAAGACATGATGTATGGCACAGGACAGCTGCCGAAATTTGGCGAAGACAGCTATAAAACAACCAACGGTTGGTGGCTTGTCCCCACGGCGGAAGTTACGCTGACCAACACAGTAAATGGCCAAACCGTGGATGCCGCGTCCCTGCCCCGCCGCTTGGTTGCGCACACGCAATGCTTCCGTTCCGAAGCCGGCTCTGCAGGTCGTGACACATCAGGTGTGCTGCGCCAGCACCAATTTGAAAAAGTCGAAATGGTTAGCATCACACACCCTGACAACAGCATGGCGGAGCACGATCGTATGACCTCATGCGCCGAAGGTGTGCTAGAAGCGCTTGGTTTGCCGTACCGCACTGTGGTTCTGTGCACGGGCGATATCGGCTTTGGGGCGATCAAAACCCACGACATCGAAGTGTGGTTGCCGGGGCAAAATACTTTCCGCGAAATCTCAAGCGTTTCAGTCTGTGGTGACTTCCAAGCCCGCCGCATGAATGCCCGCTTCAAACCCGAAGATGGCGGAAAACCTCAATTTGTCCAGACTCTTAACGGCTCTGGCCTTGCGGTTGGGCGCGCGCTGATCGCTGTGGTCGAAAACGGCCAACAAGCAGATGGCAGCGTGGTCATCCCCGAGGTTCTGCGCCCCTTCATGGGCGGCAACTCCATGATCCAAGCAGACGGCACATTAGCATGAAGGCTTGTCTGACCCTCGTTGTAACGGCCGCTTTTTTCGCCGCACCTTTGTTGACGGAACCTTTCACAGGCTACAACGACGGCCAGCTGCCCATCGCGCAACCAAACCCACCGGTGCAGCCCGAAGGCTACGCCTTTGCGCTTTGGGGTGTCATTTATACGTGGCTTGGGATTTCTGCCGTTTTCGGTGTGCTTAAACGCCGTGATGATGCAAGTTGGGACTCAGCGCGTCTGCCCCTGATCATAAGCATTATTGTTGGTGCCGCATGGCTTTGGGTCGCCTTAGCCTCGCCAATATGGGCCACAATCCTGATCTGGGTAATGCTTGCGACAGCGCTCATGGCACTGCTGAATGCGCCTACAAAAGATATCGGCTGGTTTGCTGCCCCCGTGGGACTTTATGCCGGTTGGTTGACCGCAGCCGCAAACGTATCACTTGGTGTGGCGGGCGCGGGCTACGGCCTTTGGTTTGGGGCCTATGGTTGGGCATATCTATGCATTACAATGGCACTTATCATCGCCATTTTCGTGATCCGCAAAGCCAAGTTTTCCGTCACCTACGCTGCCGCAGTGGTATGGGCCTTGGTCGGGATTGTTGTGGCAAACGGGCTAAACATCACGGGATACTTGGCACTTGTAGGGATAGGCCTCACTGCAACGCTTGCGTGGCGCCGCTACACATCCAGATCGTAAGTCAGCCACTCGGTCTTTGTTGCCAAGCTATCGTATAATGCGCGCGCGGCTGCATTGCTTGGGGCTGTGATCCAGCGAAAAACACCCCATCCGCGTTGGTCACAAACCGATTGCAAATGCAGGATAAGCGAACGTCCAGCACCGCTACCGCGAGCCGCCTCATCCACGTAAAGATCATCCAAAAAGCCACCAATTGACGCCGTTAGCGGGCGCTCGAACGCGCGCACATGCGCCGAACCAACAAGCTGCCCTTCCGTCGTTTCAGCAACGTAACACTCGGTACTTTTGGATGGATCATGATACCAAGACCAAACGCGATCGCGCATCTCTTGAGTTTGAGGCACGCCACAGAAATCAGCGTACCCCGCATATAGTCCGTTCCAAGCCGTGAAATCCGCGTCGCGCGCCAAACGCACAGCTACTTCGGCATTACTTGCCATCGTAAGAAGGCTTTCCAAGGTGCTTGCGCAACCGGCTCGGCGTTGACTTTTTCTTGTCTTTATATGGGTTTGCCTGTGATTGACTGCGCATGGTCAGGCGGATCGGTGTGCCCGGCATGTCAAAGTCTTCACGCAATCCGTTCACCAGGTAGCGCGAATAACTCGTCGGCAGTTTTTCGGGCAAACTACACATCACAACAAACGCAGGTGGCCGCGTCTTTACCTGCGTTGCATAGCGCAGTTTGATACGTCGCCCGCCCGGTGCGGGCGGCGGGTGCGCCTCGATCATTGAGGTCAGCCAACGATTCAGCTGCGCTGTCGTCACGCGGCGGTTCCAAATTTCATGGGCGCGCAACACAGCATCGCGCAACCGCTCAAGTCCGCGTCCCGTTTTTGCGGACACAGTGATCAGCGGCGCGCCGCGCAACTGTGGCAGAAGGCGTGTAAACGACTCCTTCAGCTCTTTTAGCTTTTCCTGCTTTTCTTCCTCGATGTCCCATTTGTTGACCGCAACCACGACCGCACGACCCTCGCGCTCGGCCAAATCGGCGATGCGCAAATCTTGTTGCTCAAACGGAATCGCGGCATCCAACAACACAACGACGACTTCGGCAAATTTCACGGCCCGCAAACCGTCACCTACAGAAAGCTTTTCAAGCTTTTCTTGCACTTTGGCTTTTTTACGCATTCCCGCAGTATCAAAAATACGGACAGGTGTCTCACCCCATTCCATTTGTAGCGAGATCGCATCGCGTGTGATGCCAGCCTCAGGGCCCGTCAAAAGGCGGTCTTCGCCCAAGATTTTGTTAATCAGCGTTGATTTACCCGCATTCGGGCGCCCGACTACGGCAATTTGCAACGGTTTTAATTTTGTAGGCGCCACATAAACTTCTTCAGCGTCTTCATCATCTTCAAGTGTTACATCAACTTCAGGCTCGATAACTTTGTTTTTGCTCTCAAAATCATCGACCAATGGAATGAGTTCTGCCAGCAGATCGCCCATGCCTTCGCCGTGTTCTGCGGACAGACGCAGCGGCTCGCCCAGACCCAATTCATAGGCCTCCATAACGCCGTCATCTGCGGCGCGGCCTTCGCCCTTGTTTGCGGCAAGCAACACATGAGCTGATTTCTTACGCAAGATTTCCGCAAACATCCGGTCAGTTGACGTCACACCCGCACGGGCGTCGATCATGAACAGACAGAAATCTGCCATATCAACAGCACGCTCGGTCAGACGGCGCATACGGCCCTGCAAACTGTCGTCGTTGGCCTCTTCAAGACCAGCTGTATCAATCACCGTAAAGCGCAGGTCACCAAGGCGCGCCTCGCCCTCGCGCAAATCACGCGTTACCCCCGGCTGGTCATCGACCAACGCCAGACGTTTGCCTACAAGGCGGTTGAAAAGAGTGGATTTGCCCACATTCGGGCGGCCCACAATGGCGAGTGTGAAAGACATGACGTCAGAATCCCATCAATTGAAAGGCGGCGATACACCACCTTGGCGCTAACGGAAAGCGTGCAGTTTACCGCCGGTCGAAACAACATAGAGCGTTTCATTGGCCACAGCCGGATTGGTAGTGGCACCACCGGGGATCGAAACGACCCCCAAAGCCTGTCCCGTTGTTGGATCAAAACTGCGCATTGTGTCATCGTTTGATGCCACGATCAGGCGACCACCCGCAATAATTGGTCCGTAATGCGAAAACACAGCCTTTTTGCGGCGGTCACGCTCTTTTTCGAAATATGGCAAATCCACACCCCAAATCCGCTCACCGGTTTTCGCATCGACGCGCAGCAGCTCTGCTTGGTCAGACACGAAGAAAATCGAACCTCCTGCGGGCCAAACGGGGGACAGCGCCCCTTCCGTTGCGGTCCACAGACGCTCGCCGTTTTGTGCATCCAAAGCCGCCATACGGCCAGATTGGGTCGCCAGATAAATGCGCCCTTCGGAGACCACAGGATCAGAGGTTACGTCCTTAACTGTCGCGAATGAGCGGCCCTTACGCTCACCTGACAAAGACGTGTCCCACCGCCGAATACCGCCGCGTTTGAACGTGGCGCGCACGTCACCGTTTGAAAACGCAAATACCGCCAGATCACCAGCAACGACTGGTGCTGCCCCACCCACAACGTCCGAGCCGCTTGGAAGGCCAGATTGGGTCCATTTCACGCGGCCATTTCTGGCATCAACGGCCCAAGCAACGGCGTTGCCCGCGATCACGTAAACAATGCCGTCGGCCACTGTGGGCGCGCCAGATGTCGGCGCATCAAGGTCTTGGCTCCAACGGGTTTCGCCGGTAGCAACGTCAATCGCAGTAAGCGCGCCAAATCCTGTCGTCACAAAAAGAGTATCAGCCGCCACGGCCAACCCGCCGCCCGATGCGTCACCACTGCGATCAGACGCAGGTGTCAAATCGCGCTGCCAAAGGGCCGCGCCATTGCTTGAGGTGGCCGTTACGGTTGCGGCACTATCAAGGGTAAAGATGGTCCTACCTGCCACAACGGGATCGGCCGTAATGCGCTGTTTGCGCGTATCGCCTTGGCCGATGTTGGCGCTCCACGCGAGGGATAGATCCGCCCCTAAGGCAGGGTGGTTAATTTGGTGCTGCGCACTCCCAAAACGGTGGGTCCACGCGTCATTCACAACAGGTGCGCGAAGCGATAAAACCCGCGGTGCATCCGCTTGCTCCGCCGCATCACCGGCATCTACGGCTGTATCGGGCGCACTTAAATCAGCGCGCAAATCAAGCCGCTCACCTTCCAAGATCAACTCACGGTCACCACAGCCACTTATTACAAACGCGCTTAACCCAAGGGCTAATATCGCTTTTTTACTCACCATTGATCGTGTCATCTTGTGGTGTGCCCCTTTTGGTCACGTGTCTCATACTTTGGCGAACGCTTTACGACTGTTCATACCGCTATCGCAGATCGTAGCACCAGCACTTAGCTTTCGCTTGCCGCACCATCGAGCGAGCCACCCAACACAACAATTGCTTGTGATGCCCGACGACGCAAGGCCGCAGATGTTTCACCGTCCACAATGATACGCTCAAACCGCTCAAGGGCCGCATCAGTGTTTCCCGCCTCTACGTCCAAAAATCCAAGCTGCTCTTCAGCCAGCAAACGAAATGGCGCGCCGGGTGTCGCAAGCGTTTCAAACCCCATACGGCGTTCATCCGCACTTACTTCAGAGCCGCGCAACATTAGCGCTTTGTACTGGGCCAACTGACGATAAACAGGAAGTGCATCAGCGGATGTAGCCAGCATGTCATACGCCGCAATTGCCGCAGAAGTATCACCGTTTTGCACATGCGCGTCCGCGAGCAGAAGTGTTGAGGCAGCGATTTGCGCCTCTAACCCACCAAGGGCCGCAACAGACGCCGCAGGATCTTCGGCCGTCAGCGCGCTCAGTAACGCATCCCCTTTGGCTTGCGCTACTTTGGCGGCCTGCGCTTTACTATATTCATTCCAAGACGCACCACCCACAATCGCAACCACTGCAACTGCAGCAATCCATCCGTATTTGCGCATGGCGGCAAACAGTTGGTCATTGCGCAACTCATCGGTGACTTCTTCGACAAAACTATCGGTATTGGACATATTAAAGCGGCCTTTTATCACTGTCTGTGCCTGTTGTTTTATGGATTACCGTAGTTCTGGTTCAAGTGCCATGGGCAAAAGTGCTCAATTCCGCGCCAGTTCGCTCGGAAATGCCCGAAATGTCAGGCTGTTCAAAACATTTTTGAACTAAATGGTTTAGCATTACGTAGGATAGGCATATGTAGCTGATAACCGCGCAGTTGTGCGCGCAAAGTGATGAATAGGCTGACCTGACCCATGAAAATTTTCCCGATTTTAACTGCTCTGCTCGTATCTGCATTCCTCTATGGATTGGTGTTTGAACGTGATGCGCTAATGGCAATTGCCCAGAATCCCGGCGCTGAAATGGAGGCAACGGACACATCGGATGCGGTTCAGCGGGTCTCGGTCGTGGCGATGGCGTCGGCGGCACAAACAATCGACAGTGCTGTGATTGTTCGCGGTCAAACCGAAGCGGTACGCCAATTGACCGTCCGTTCTGAGACATCTGGCCTTGTGATCAACACGCCACTGCGCAAAGGCGCGTTCGTCGAAGAAGCTGCGGAAATGTGCGTGCTGAACCCCGGAACATCGCAGGTACGTCTTGCAGAAGCCCTTGGACGTTTGGCCGAAGCAAAAGCAAACCTTCCATCCGCCAACGCACGCCTGCCCGAAGCACGCGCCCGCCTGCGCGAAGCAGAAGCACGGGTTGAAGAAGCAAAAATTAACCAAAACGCTGCACGTACACTGGCCGCAGACGGCTATGCCTCAGACACCCGCGTTGCCGCCGCCCAAGCTAATCTGGAAAGCGCATTGGCCGCAGTCACATCCGCAACAGCGGGCATTCAATCTGCCGAAGGTGGCATTCAATCCGCCCAAGCAGCTGTGCAATCTGCCCAAGCTGCTGTTGAAAATGCCGAACGCGAAATCTCTAAACTGACCATCAGCGCGCCATTTGCAGGGCTTTTGGAAAGCGACACAGCCGAACTCGGCGCGTTGCTGCAACCGGGGGCCGCTTGCGCGACCTTGATCCAGCTAGACCCGATCAAATTGGTGGGCTTTGTGCCTGAAACCCAAGTGGACCGCATCACGGTTGGTGCCGTTGGCGGCGCGCGCCTGACAGGTGAGCGTGAAGTCCGCGGACGGGTTACTTTCCTGTCGCGCAGCGCAGACCCGCTGACCCGCACCTTCCGCGTTGAATTAGAAGTGCCGAACACAGACCTGAACATCCGTGACGGCCAAACCGTAGAGATCGCCATCGCAAGCGACGGTGCTGATGCGCATTTGTTGCCCGGCTCCGCGCTGACGCTTGATGATCAAGGGCGCCTTGGGGTGCGCGTGGCCGAAGACGGTATCGCGCGCTTTGTCCCCGTCAGCCTGATCCGCGACACCATGGACGGCGTGTGGGTCAACGGACTGCCGGCAACCGCAGATGTCATTGTGGTGGGCCAGGAATATGTAACCGACGGTGTACCCGTTGATGTGACGATGCGTGGAGTGAACTGATGGTTGGAATGGTAGATTGGGCCGCGGCACGGGCGCGGATGATTATTGCCTTCATCGTGCTTTCAATCGCGGTGGGGGCTTTTGCCTATGTGAGCCTTCCCAAAGAGGGCGAGCCTGACATTGAAATCCCTGCGCTTGTGATCTCGCTGCCCTTCCCCGGTATCTCAGCGGAAGATAGTGAAAAGCTATTGGTGAAACCGATTGAGACAGAACTTTCGGACCTAGACGGGCTGAAACGCATTACTGGCACAGCCGTGGAAAACTACGCCAACGTGGTGCTTGAATTCGAATTCGGCTGGGACAAGCCGAAAATCCTTGCGGATGTTCGCGACCGGATGAACACCGTTGAGGCCAATTTCCCCAATGGTGCTGAAAAATACAAGATCGAAGAGATCAACTTCTCTGAATTCCCGATCATTATTGTAAACCTGACGGGCTCTTTGCCTGAACGCACGTTGGTGCGCGTCGCGAAAGATTTGCAGGATAAGATCGAGGGACAAGACGCCGTCCTTGAGGCGGCTTTGTCTGGCCAACGCGATGAAATGGTTGAGGTCGTTATCGACCCGCTAAAGCTTGAAAGCTACAAAGTCACCGCGAACGAATTGATCAACGTCGTTGCCAACAACAACTTGTTGGTTGCCGCCGGAAACGTAGACACAAGCGCGTCCTCAATCGGCATCAAAATCCCCTCCTCGTTTGATGAAGCTCAAGACATTTACAGCTTGCCCGTCAAAACCAACGGCGACCGCGTCATCACGCTCGGGGATCTCACGGACATCCGTCTCACGTTTGAAGACCGTGCCGGAACTGCGCGTTTTAATTCCGAGAACACCGTGGCCCTGCAAGTGGTTAAACGCAAAGGTTTCAATATTATCGACACCGCCAACATGGTTCGCGAACTGGTTGAGCAAGAGCGTCAAAGCTGGGAGCCAGAGTTGCGTGCCGCCATTCAAGTGGGGTTCTCCAACGATCAGTCACGTCAAGTGGGCAGCATGGTCAGCCAGCTTGAAAGTTCTGTTCTGACGGCCATTGCTTTGGTGATGATTGTGGTGCTTGCCGCCCTCGGCCCGCGCCCTGCGCTGCTTGTGGGCTTTGCCATTCCAACTTCATTTTTGCTATGTTTTGTGTTGCTGGCCTTACTTGGGGTTTCGGTGTCCAACATTGTGATGTTCGGCTTGATCCTTGCGGTTGGTATGTTGGTGGACGGCGCGATTGTGGTCGTGGAATACGGCGACAAGCGCCTAAGCGAGGGCGCATCGCCCATGCAAGCCTACACGGATGCGGCAAAGCGGATGTTCTGGCCGATTGTATCCTCAACAGCCACGACACTTTGCGCGTTTTTGCCGTTCCTTTTCTGGCCCGGTGTACCGGGTGAATTCATGGGCATGTTGCCCGTCACGATGATTTTTGTGTTGTCAGCATCACTGCTCGTGGCGCTAATTTACCTACCTGTCGTGGGTGGCATTTCGGGCCGCATGACACGGGTATTTGGCAAAACCTCTGACGCGCTGCGCGATAACTTGCCGTGGCTCGTGCGGTTGGTGCTTGTCGTGCCCGCCATCCTGCTGACGTTTGCAGGTGTCATGGGAATATTGAACACGTCCTACATCGTGCCGTCGGGCGGTATCTTGGGCGCGATCATTGGCTGTATCCTCTTTAGCCTTGGGGCATTTGCCCTGTCGATCACGGTTGGTTCTGCAACTACTCTGCAGGGTGAAAAGCGGGTTAGCTCCGGACGCACACGGACAATTTTTGGCAAATTCATCCGCCTCATCGTGGGCAATCCAATCATGCCAGTGGTCTCACTTGTGGCCGTAATGGCGTTTGTGATGGGGACCTTTACCTACTTTGGGACCAACAATAACGGCGTTGAATTCTTTGTAGAATCCGAGCCAGAGCAGGCCATCGTCTACGTCCGCGCACGCGGCAATCTAAGTCTTGAAGAAAAAGACGCAGCCGTCCGTGCCGCTGAAGAAATTGTGTTGGCGCACCCAGGTGTTGTGAACGTCTTTGCCTTTGCGGGTGAAGGTGGCCTCGACACTGGTGGGCCCGGCGGCGGACAAGGCCCGCGCGACACGATTGGGCGTATCCAGCTTGAGACGATCCCATGGGATGACCGCGCTGATCGTCCTGATCTGGACGGTAATTTGGTGCTTGATGAGCTCAGCGCAGAGCTTGCAAAACTACCCGGCATCAAGGCCGAAATATCCGAGCTGGCCCAAGGTCCGGCCCAAGGTAAGCCACTTCATCTGCGTATCCGCGGCGATGATCTTGATGTGCTCAAAGACGCAGCACTGACGGCACGCGCCAAGTTCGAAGCGACCTCAGGTTTGACACTGATCGAAGACACCCTGCCCCTGCCCGGTTTTGACTGGCAGATTGATGTGGACGTGGAAAAAGCCGGTCGCTACGGCGCGAATGTGGCGACGGTCGGCGGCATGGTTCAACTGGTAACGAGGGGTATCTTGCTGGGCCAGATGCGTGTCGACAGCAGCGATGAAGAAATCGACATTCGTGTGCGCCTGCCCGAAAAAGACCGTGTCATGTCAACGCTGGACACCCTGCGCGTGCGCACCCCCGAAGGTCTGGTGCCGCTGTCTAATTTCATAACCGTAAAGCCAGTCGCCAAGCTGGGTCAGATCGACCGCGTGGACCAAAAACGCCACTATGATGTGAAGGCAGACGTCGAAACAGGTCTTGCAAAACTGACCCTTGAAGGACCGGATGGTTCTGATGCGGTTTCAACCCAAGCGATCGTGCGCGAGCTTGAGGCGGATGCCGAAACACCTGCGGGCCAGCCAATCTTTCAACGGGGCGACACGCGCTATGCTATTTTGTCACTCACAGGCAGCTTCACTTCAGACGAGTTGCAAGCCAACGACGATGTCCTGATCGCGCCGATTAATGCAAACGAGCGTATCACCCTGATCACCGACTGGATCGAAAGCACGTCCCCCTTCTCCGCAGCCCTTGAGTGGGAATGGGCAGGCGACCAAGAAGAACAGGCGGAAAGTGGCGCGTTCTTGATGCAGGCTTTTGCGGGTGCGCTTGGCTTGATGTTCATCATCTTGCTGGCGCAGTTCAACAGCTTTTATAACTCGGTACTGGTGCTGCTGGCGGTGATTTTGTCGACCACAGGTGTGCTGATTGGCATGCTGATCATGGATCAAGCGTTCTCGATCATCATGACCGGTACGGGCATCGTGGCTTTGGCGGGCATCGTGGTGAACAACAACATTGTGCTAATCGATACCTATCAAGAATATAACCGCTACATGCCACGGATTGAGGCGATCATTCGCACAGCCGAGGACCGTATTCGCCCTGTGCTTCTGACCACAATCACCACGATGGCAGGCCTCGCACCGATGATGTTTGGCCTGAGCCTTGATTTCATCGGCGGCGGATATTCCATCGACAGCCCCACGGCGCTTTGGTGGAAGCAGCTTGCCACCGCGGTGGTCTTTGGACTTGGCATCGCAACGGTTTTGACGCTTGTGTTTACCCCGTCGCTTCTTGCGCTGCGCGTTTGGGTTGTGACCTATGCGCGTTGGATCGGCCTTGCGCTTGCCAAGCTGTCACTGGGCAAAGGCTCGGTTGCGGCACAGGATTGGGCGCTTCGCAAAGAAGCCTCGCAGGTGAAACACCCCGAGATTATCTGGGGTGATCTAGAAGCCTCTGCGCAACAATCGGATGTTGAGCCGCTTAAAGCCGCGGAATAAGAAACAATAACCCGAGCAGTGGATGCACGTCACACCGCTGCTTGGGCTTTCTGACGTATTTTGCATTCGCCTTATTGAACGCTACGCCATCTTCGCTAAACTCATTTTGGTGAGTAATTAGTGAGATGTGTTCATGGTTTTATTGCTGTCGATTTGTGTCGCCGTTGGTCTGGGTGCCCTGCTTGATGGGGGTAGTTCCTCGACTAATTTTGCCGAGCCTACACCACCAGACGCCCCAGATGAGACCACGGACGAAAGCGGCCAACCACGACCGTCCTTGCTGATTGGTGACGACGGGCCCAACGTTTTCACCGATTTAAAAAGTACAACAGACATCACGATCCAAGGGCGCGGCGGCGATGATGTGGTGGATTTGACCGGCCCCAGTAACGACATCATTTTCGGCGGTGACGGAAATGACAACGTGAGCCCCGGTGACGGTGATGACCAGGGATTTCTAGGTCGCGGTGACGACTTTTTTGGCGATATCGGCGGGCGAAATGATCCGAACTACGGCGGGGATGATCTTGTGCGCGGCCAAGGCGGCAACGATACGCTGACATCCCTTGGCGGCCAAGACACGCTGTTTGATGATACGGGCAACGATGTGATCAACACCAATGATTTCTTGCCCCAGTTTGATGGTGTTCAGGCACGACCTGACATGGGGTTTGGCGGGCTTGGCGATGACCAAATGCTGTTCGATGACGGCGATACGGTGTCCGGTGGTGAAGGTGTCGATGCGTTCCAGCTGCAAGTGGCCAGCACTAAATCAACTGCCGTTACCATAACAGATTTTGATCCCGTGACCGAGGCCCTTCAGATCAATATTTCTGCCGGATCAAACCCACTGTTCACGAACGAAAACAGCTTCACAGAGGCTTCAGAATTTGCGGACCTCAGCTTTGTCCAAGACGGTGCGGACACACAAATCCTGCTGAACGAAACGCAAGTTTTGGCAATTTTGCAGAACGTTGACGCCGCAGCACTAAGCGCCGCCAACATCCAAGTGATCTAGGCCTCTTGTTCGTCATCATTTTGCTGGCGATGCCACATGTCTGAAAAACGCCCGCCCGCCGCAAGCAATTCATCGAAGGTGCCGCGCTCAGCCACAAGGCCGTTTTCTAGCACAATGATCTGGTCCGCATGGGTAATCGTGGACAACCTATGCGCAATCGTGAAGACCGTGCGCCCGTGTCCCAACCCGTTCAACTCATCCTGAATGTCGCGCTCTGTCTCACTATCAAGGGCGGACGTGGCCTCATCAAGCAGCAAAATCGGTGGGTCTTTCAACAGCGTGCGCGCAATGCCGACCCGCTGTTTTTCACCACCCGACAATTTCAGACCGCGCTCACCCACAGTTGTCTCGTAGCCATCCGGAAGCGCCATGATAAAGTCATGGATTTTGGCCGCTTTAGCCGCCGCTTCAACTTGACTGCGCGGCGCGTCGGGATTGCCGTAAGCAATGTTGTAATAGACCGTATCGTTAAAAAGCACCGTGTCTTGCGGCACCACGCCAATTTGATCGTGCAAGCTTGTTTGGGTCACATCGCGCACATCTTGCCCGTCAATGCGCAGCGCACCGGCGCCCACATCATAAAAGCGGAACAGCAGCCGCCCAATGGTCGATTTACCAGAGCCAGACGGGCCCACGATGGCGATGGTTTCGCCTGCACCTGCTTTGATGCTGACACCCTTAAGAATGGGGCGCTCGGGATCATAGCCGAACTCAACCCTGTCTAACTCAACCTCGCCGCCTTTGACCTTCAACGCCCGCGCGCCTTTTTTGTCTTGGACTTCCGCAGGGCTTTCAAGCAGATCAAACATCTCACCCATATCCACAAGGGCCTGACGGATCTCGCGGTAAACAGTGCCCAAGAAGTTCAAAGGCATCGTGATTTGGATCATATAGGCGTTGACCAAGACGAAATCGCCCACGGTCATCTGCCCGTTTTGCACCCCAAACGCGGCCATGACCATCACGCCCACAAGACCAGATGTAATGATAAGCGATTGACCAAAGTTCAAAAACGCCAGCGAATATGATGTCTGAAGCGCTGCCGCCTCATATTTCTGCATCGCCCCGTCATAGCGTTCAGCCTCGCGGGCCTCGGCACCAAAATACTTCACAGTTTCAAAGTTAAGCAGGCTGTCGATCGCCTTTTGATTGGCGTCCGTATCTTGGTCGTTCATCACTTTGCGGATGCGCACGCGCCACTCGGTCACACGGAACGTAAAGATGACATAAAGCGCGATGGTCGCCAGCACGACAACCAGATACCACACGCTGAATTGCACCGCCAAAATGACGCCAATCAACAACAGCTCCAACACCAGCGGGCCGATCGAGAACAGCAAAAACCGCAGCAAAAACTCAACACCCTTCACACCGCGTTCGATGATCCGGCTAAGCCCGCCAGTTTTGCGGCTGATGTGATAGCGCATGGACAGGCGGTGGATGTGCGTGAACGTCTCAAGGGCCAGCTGTCGCAGCGCCCGTTGACCAACCCGTGCAAAAATCACATCGCGCAACTGCTGAAAGCCCACGTTCATCAAGCGCGCCACACCATAAGCCACCGTCAGACCAATGGCGCCCATTGCCAACATTGTTGCGTCACCGTCGCCGCTCAGCGCATCGACCGCCTGCTTATAAAGCTGCGGCGTGTAGACCGCGACCAGTTTGGCGATGAACAAAACCGTCAGGGCCGCCACCACACGCCGCTTCACCCAAGGGTGCTCGGCGGGCCAAAGATAAGGAACAACGCGCTTGATTGTGCGCCACCCGCTGATCTGATCGTCGTTCAAATTGGCAGCGGTTTTTGTCAGTCGGCGCATCGGGTCTCTTTTCACTAAAACGTATAGGTCTAACCTAGTCCTTTCGCCCCGTGATGAGTAGCCCCGACACCAAGTAATCCACGATTAACTTTTGAAATCTGTCACGGGCGTGAACAATTGCACCGTACACGTAAAAACGCCCCCGCCCAGATATGTGATCCGGTGCGGGGGCGCTCTTGTGTCTTACAGATAACTGCGCGCTTTAGTCGGTGACGCGCACCGCAACCATACGGTCTGGCTCGCCGATCACAGCACCATTTGCACCGCGCCCCAGCTTGATCGCATCAACCACGTCCATGCCACCCGTTACCTGACCGACAATGGTGTATTGCCCGTTTAAATGCGGCGCAGGCGCAAACATGATGAAAAACTGGCTGTTGGCAGAGTTTGGCTGTGACGAACGCGCCATCCCAACAACACCGCGGTCAAAGTTTAAGGTGCCACTGAACTCGGCCGGCAGATCAGGCAGATCGCTGCCGCCCATACCCGCACGGCGCATGTCTTGGCCAAGTTTGCCGTGCTCAACATCACCGGTTTGGGCCATGAACCCTTGGATCACACGGTGAAACACCACGTCATCATACGCGCCCTCAGACGCAAGGGTCGTGATCCGTTCCGCGTGCATCGGTGCGGATTGTTCGAACAAATCAACCGTGATTGTCCCGTTTGCTTCGCCAGCGATGTCAATCTCAAGCCCCGCGCCAAATGCTGGCGCGGCGCTGAGGAGCAAAGCTGCCACCGCACTACGCATCAGCGGCGACTTTCACAGAAATCATGCGGTCAGGCTCCGCTGGTGGCTCGCCACGCTGGATCGCATCCACATGGTCCATGCCTTCAATCACCCGGCCATACACAGTGTATTGACCGTTCAGAAAGTGGTTGTCGTTGAAGTTGATGAAGAACTGGCTGTTGGCAGAGTTCGGGTTGGCAGAACGCGCCGCACCCAATGTGCCGCGGTCGTGGGGCAGTTTTGAAAACTCCGCAGGAAGATCCGGCAAATCAGATCCGCCTGTGCCCGCGCGGCCCAAGTTGAAATCTTTTTCCATGTTGCCGTTTGCCACGTCGCCTGTCTGCGCCATGAAGCCGTCGATGACACGGTGGAACGCTACGTTGTCGTACTGGCCGCTGCGTGCGAGCTCTTTCATGCGGGCGGAGTGCTCAGGGGCTACATCTGGCAAAAGCTCGATCGTGACGGTGCCGCCTTTGAGTTCCATCAAGATTGTGTTCTCGGGATCATTGATCTCGGCCATTGGGTCTCTCCATTTTGTGTTTGTGCGGAACCTAGGTCGGATCAATCGGATTGCCAAGCAGGTAGCCACCGCGTTAGAGGTCGCAAACACCAATTTAACGCAGGACGGGCAAAAATATGGGCTGGAAAACACTTGATGACAAAGCGCTTTCGGGCAAACGGGTTCTGGTGCGCGTAGACATCAATGTGCCGATGGAAAACGGCCGTGTCACAGACGCCAGCCGCATCGAACGCATCGCCCCCACCATTGCCGATATTCGCGCCGCAGGGGGCTGTCCGATCTTGCTGGCCCACTTTGGCCGCCCCAAAGGCAAAGTTGTTCCCGAGATGTCATTACGACAGCTGGTCCCTGCCCTCACCGACACGTTCGGCGCGCCCGTCACTTTTGTTGAGCGCCCGTCCCGCGAATTTATCGACGCACAGCCAATGGATGCCATCGTCCTGGTCGAAAACACGCGCTTTTCGGCCATGGAAGAAGTAAATGACCCCAAAATGGCGACTTTCTTGGCCACTTTGGGCGATATTTTCTGCAATGATGCTTTCTCTGCCGCCCACCGCGCCCATGCCTCGACGACAGGTGTTGCAACGCTTTTGCCCTCATGCGCGGGTCGTCTGATGCAACAAGAGCTCGGCGCGCTTGAAGCTGCGTTGGGTGCGCCCAAGCGCCCCGTGGTCGCTGTGGTTGGCGGTGCAAAAGTGTCCACAAAGTTGGACCTACTCTCGAACCTGATTGAGAAAGTAGATCACCTTGTGATTGGCGGGGGCATGGCAAACACATTCCTCGCGGCCCAAGGGATCGATGTGGGTAAATCCCTGTGCGAACACGATTTGGCCGACACTGCCCGCGCGATCATGGACAAGGCCGCCTCCACAGGCTGTGAGATTGTGCTGCCAAGCGATGTTGTCGTAGCCCGTGAATTCAAAGCCGGCGCCGAAAACGACGTGGTCGCTGCCAATGCTTGTCCCGCTAACGCGATGATCCTTGATGCAGGGCCAAACGCAGTTGCGCGCATTGAGGCTGTGCTGGCAAACGCAAAAACGCTGATCTGGAATGGCCCGTTGGGTGCGTTCGAAATTGCGCCATTCGACGCGGCCACAAACGCTGCCGCACAAGCCGCAGCGCGGCTGACCCGTGAAGGCACGCTTACTTCCGTGGCAGGTGGCGGTGATACGGTTGCGGCCCTGAACCAAGCGGGTGCGGCGGATGATTTCACCTATATCTCAACCGCGGGTGGTGCGTTCTTGGAATGGATGGAAGGTAAAACCCTTCCCGGTGTTGCGGCTTTGATGGCGCAGTAAATGCACCTGCGTCACACGCCCTAATACCCACAACAGACCACATAATTACAATGCGTTACGCACCGCATTCATGTTAGCGCAACCCGTTAGCGCGACCATAATTGCGATGCGCAAACCGCTGCCCTAAAGGTGGGGCAACCGCGAGATCTCGCGCCCCACAGCCTAAGGACGCCCCAATGACCAACCCTGACATGACCGCCCAAATCCGCACCGGTGACGGCTTCATTGCAGCACTGGATCAATCCGGCGGCTCCACCCCCAAGGCGCTGCGGCTCTACGGTGTTGAGGAAAGCGCCTACGCAAACGACGAAGAAATGTATGACTTGATCCACGACATGCGCGCCCGCATCATCCGCGCGCCTGCATTTCACGGCGACAAAGTCATTGGCGCGATCTTGTTTGAGATGACAATGGACCGCGATGTTGACGGCACACCCACCGCCGAGCACCTGTGGAATACCCACCGCGTTGTGCCGTTCCTCAAGTGCGACAAAGGTCTTGAGGACGAAGCCGATGGCGTGCAACTGCTGCGCCCCATTCCCAACCTTGATGCGCTGTGTCAACGCGCCGTGGCAAAAGGCGTGTTTGGCACCAAGATGCGGTCTGTGATCTCGGCTGCCTCCGCCAGCGGCATGAAAGCGGTCGTCGCACAGCAATTCGCAATTGCACGCCAAATCATGTCCCACGGCCTCGTGCCGATCATCGAGCCAGAGGTCACCATCTCAATCTCGGACAAAGCTGAAGCCGAAGCGATGTTGCTCGACGCAATCAAAGCCGAACTTGATGTGCTGCCCGATGGCCAAGAGGTCATGCTGAAACTCACCCTGCCCGAAGCCGCCAACCACTACTTACCGCTGGTTCAGCACAAGGCTGTCATGCGCGTTGTTGCCCTGTCAGGCGGCTATTCACGGACAGAAGCCAACACGCGCCTTTGCGCCAACACCGGTATCATCGCCTCGTTCAGCCGCGCGCTTACGGAAGGTCTCAGCGCGGACCAAACCGACAGTGCATTCAACACAACAATTGCACAGACCATCGACAGCATTTTTGACGCCTCCTGCGCGGGCTAAGCTCCAAAAGCTGATAAATGAGTGAAAAGATACGGTTTTTCGGCAATTTTCAGCCCAATTAACCATTTTAGGGATTCCCACAGCGAATCGCCTCCTGTAGTGTCATCCCAAGCGCTCCGAAAAGTGAGCGCACCTAACTGAGGCACAGCAGAACGATGAAATACAACACCCGCAAACGCCATTCTATCGGTGCGATTGTGTATTTCGTCGTGATGTGCGCTGTTGGCTTTTACTTCACATTTGCCGCCGTTCAGGGCGATTACGGTATTTTTAGCCGTGCCGAGATTGAGGCAGATGCCGCAACGCTGCAGGCTGAACTAGACACGCTTTTGGCAGATGTGGCCGAGTTACAAAATAAAACTCGTCGGTTGTCAGACACCTACCTAGATCTTGATCTGCTTGATGAGCAGGCCCGTGATGTTTTGGGATATGTGCGCAGCGACGAAATGGTCATCCGCTAAGCCAACCGCGCCGACCCCGCAAAAAACTACGTCGTCCATAGTGTAGTACGCGCTGATTTTCACTTTTTAACAGTGAATTAACGCGTATTTTTGATTGCTCCACTTTGCCCCTATTGATTTCCAAAACCCCCTAATGTAGAAATAGTTTAATGTTAAACTATATACATTTGCGCCCGTGACTTTGGGTGTAAGGAGGGAGCCTTATGGCCGCTAAGAAACCAGCCACACCGAATGTCTCAGCAGATGAGCTTCTTAATCATTACCGTGAAATGCTACTCATTCGCCGCTTTGAAGAAAAAGCAGGCCAGCTTTATGGCATGGGTCTGATCGGCGGGTTCTGCCACCTCTACATCGGTCAAGAAGCCGTTGTTGTGGGTTTAGAAGCGGCTGCAAAAGAAGGCGACAAGCGCATCACATCGTATCGTGATCACGGCCATATGCTGGCCTGCGGCATGGATCCGAAAGGTGTCATGGCTGAACTGACTGGTCGCGAAGGTGGTTACAGCCGCGGCAAAGGTGGCTCAATGCATATGTTTTCCAAGGAAAAGCATTTCTACGGCGGGCACGGTATTGTTGCGGCGCAAGTTCCCCTTGGCGCGGGCCTTGCCTTTGCGGACAAATACAGCGGTAATGACAACGTAACTTTCATCTACTTCGGCGACGGTGCTGCAAACCAAGGCCAAGTGTATGAAACATACAACATGGCCGAGCTGTGGCAACTTCCCGCAGTTTTCGTGATTGAAAACAACCAATACGCCATGGGTACTTCGACCCAACGCTCAACCAAATCACCCAGCTATTTCGCACGCGGACAAGCCTACGGCATCGCCGGTGAAGAAGTTGACGGTATGGATGTTTTGGCAGTCAAAGCCGCCGGTGAGAAAGCCGTCGCGCACTGCCGCGCAGGCAAAGGTCCCTACATTTTGGAAGTGAAAACATATCGTTACCGTGGTCACTCCATGTCCGATCCCGCGAAATACCGGACTCGCGAAGAGGTCCAAAAAATGCGCGACGAGCGCGATCCAATCGAACAAATCCGCGACATGCTGCTTACTGGTAAGCACGCCTCAGAAGATGAGTTGAAAGCAGTCGACAAAGAAATCAAAGCAATCGTCAACGAAGCGGCCGAGTTCTCAAAAGAGAGCCCAGAGCCCCATGTCGACGAACTTTGGACAGATATCTACGCAAGCGAGGACGTATAATTATGGCAACCGAAATTCTGATGCCCGCCCTCTCGCCCACCATGGAAGAAGGCACGCTGGCCAAATGGCTCGTCAAAGAAGGCGACACCGTTGCCTCCGGTGACATCTTGGCAGAGATCGAAACCGACAAAGCCACGATGGAATTTGAAGCTGTCGACGAAGGTGTGATTGGTAAAATCCTCATTTCTGAGGGCTCTGAAGGTGTCAAAGTGAACACAGCGATCGCCGTATTGCTGGAAGAAGGTGAAGACGCGTCCGCCGCTGACACGGCTAGCCCCGCAGCGACACCCGCTGCCGAAGCGACAGCCGCGCCTGAAGCCACCAGTGTTCCAGCAACTGCCGCAGCACCCGCGGCCCCTGCTCCGGACACATCGCCAGATTGGCCCGAAGGCACGCCAATGAAACAACAGACCGTCCGCGAAGCACTACGTGATGCGATGGCCGAAGAAATGCGTGGCAACGAAAGCGTCTTTTTGATGGGCGAAGAAGTCGCCGAGTACCAAGGTGCCTATAAAATCAGCCAAGGTCTGTTGGATGAGTTCGGCGCAAAACGCGTCATCGACACACCCATCACCGAGCACGGTTTTGCAGGCATCGCCACAGGATCTGCGATGGCTGGCCTGCGCCCAATTGTTGAGTTCATGACGTTCAACTTCGCCATGCAAGCCATTGATCACCTTATTAATTCCGCGGCAAAGACACTTTATATGTCAGGCGGTCAGATGGGCGCCCCAATGGTTTTCCGTGGGCCAAACGGTGCTGCGGCACGGGTTGGCGCGCAGCACTCTCAGGATTACGCCGCATGGTACATGCAAGTACCTGGCCTCAAAGTTGCGATGCCCTACTCAGCATCCGACGCCAAAGGTTTGCTGAAATCAGCGATCCGTGACCCGAACCCTGTGATCTTCCTTGAGAACGAAATTCTCTACGGCCGGTCCTTCGATGTGCCAGACATGGACGACTACACTGTTCCGTTCGGTAAGGCACGAATTTGGCGCGAAGGCACAGATGTGACAATCGTCTCATTTGGTATCGGCATGACATATGCTCTTGAGGCCGCAGATAAGCTGGCCGAGGAAGGTATCTCTGCGGAAGTTATCGATCTGCGGACTTTGCGTCCGATGGATATGGACAGCATCTTGGCGTCCGTGCGTAAGACAAACCGCTGCGTCACCGTCGAAGAAGGTTGGCCACAAGGCAGCGTCGGCAGCTACATCGGCAGTCAGATCATGCAGCATGCGTTCGATTATCTCGACGCGCCAGTGATCAGCTGCACAGGTAAAGACGTACCGATGCCATATGCCGCAAACCTCGAAAAACTTGCCCTTGTCACAACAGACGAGGTCATCGCCGCAGTTAAACAAGTCACCTACCGTTAAGGAGCCGCAGATATGGCAACTGAAATTCTAATGCCCGCGCTCTCTCCGACGATGGAGGAAGGCACCCTTGCAAAGTGGCTTGTCAAAGAAGGTGACACTGTTGCCTCCGGTGACTTGCTGGCAGAAATCGAGACTGACAAAGCGACCATGGAATTTGAAGCCGTGGACGAAGGCGTCATCGGCAAACTCTTGGTCGCCGAAGGCTCCGAAGGTGTCAAAGTGAACACAGCAATTGCGGTTCTACTAGAGGATGGCGAAGACGCTGACAGTGCGGTTGCGACACCTGCTGCCGCACCAAGCGAAGCCGCAGCCACAGTGGTTGAGGCCCCATCAGAGGCGCCACAACAAACGTCTCCCGCCCCCGCCGCACCACAGACCGCGAAGGGCGAACGCGTGTTTGCAACGCCCCTCGCGCGGCGCATTGCAGCGGATAAAGGCATCGATCTGTCGTCCATGACCGGATCAGGACCCCACGGCCGTATCATCAAAGCAGACGTTGAAAACGCCACCGCTGCACCAAAAACTGCCTCTGCGCCAGCGTCAACAGCAAGCAGCCAATCCGCTACAGTTGCACAAGGCCCGAGCACCGATCAGGTCATCGCGATGTATGAAGGTCGCGCTTTTGAGGAAGTCAAATTGGACGCCATGCGCAAAACAATTGCCGCGCGTCTGACCGAGGCGAAACAGTCTGTACCGCACTTCTACCTGCGCCGCGACATTGAGCTTGATGCGCTTTTGAAGTTCCGCGCCGAGATCAACGCAACGCTTGAACCTCGGGGCATCAAACTGTCTGTAAACGACTTCATCATCAAAGCCTGCGCACTTGCACTGCAACAGGTACCTGAAGCAAACGCAGTGTGGGCCGGTGATAGAACACTCAAAATGGAACGGTCGGACGTTGCTGTTGCAGTGGCAATTGAGGGCGGGCTTTTCACGCCTGTGCTTCAAGACGCCGATCAAAAGTCACTTTCTGCGCTTTCCACGCAGATGAAAGACATGGCGTCCCGTGCGCGTGACCGCAAGTTGGCGCCCCGTGAGTATCAAGGCGGTAGCTTTGCGATTTCCAACTTGGGTATGTTCGGCATCGACAACTTCGACGCCATCATCAACCCACCCCACTCAGCGATCTTGGCCGTGGGTGCAGGTGCAAAGAAACCTGTCGTCGGCGCAGACGGAGAGCTGAAAGTCGCCACCGTCATGTCCACCACAATGTCAGTTGACCACCGTGTCATTGACGGGGCCCTTGGTGCGAACTTGTTGAACGCAATCAAGCACAACCTCGAAAATCCTGTCGGGATGCTTGCGTAAAGCCTCATCACTTAACTAACTGATACCAAACAAAAAGGCCGCTAGGAGATATCCCCCTAGCGGCCTTTTTAAATACTGAAGTATAGCTCTACTCAATCATTGAACCGCTCAATAACTGATCCATGCTAATTGATGGCTGAGAGCACCCCGCCTCACCAACTATTTTCGCCGGTACACCAGCGACTGTTTTCATCGGTGGCACATCTTCAAGCACAACAGATCCGGCGGCAATCCGGCAGCATTGCCCGATTGAAATGTTTCCAAGCACATGCGCGCCCGCCCCGATCAATACACCGTCGCCAATTTTTGGGTGACGGTCATCATCTTCTTTACCGGTGCCGCCGAGGGTTACTGAGTGCAACATTGACACATTATCGCCAACCACTGCGGTCTCACCAATTACGATAGAGTGGGCATGGTCGATCATGATCCCCTGACCAATCGTGGCCCCAGGGTGAATATCAATTCCGAACATTTCCGAGGTCCGCATCTGAATGAAATACGCAAGATCAGCGCGTCCTTCTCGCCACAATGCATTAGCAACACGGTGCGCCTGAACTGCTTGAAATCCTTTGAAATAAAGGAGCGGCTGCATCAGGCGGTGACACGCCGGATCACGATCATAGACCGCGGCCAAGTCAGCCCGCGCCGCCAAACCCAACCCGGGATTACGGGCGTAGGCAGCGTCAGCGATCTCTGCAATCAATTGCTCTGACATCTCGCCGGACGATAATTTTAAAGCCAAGCGATAAGACAAAGCCCGCTCAAAGGTCGCATGATGCAACAAAGAGCTGTGCACCAATCCGCCCAAAAGCGGCTCATCAACAATCGCTTGATGCGCTTCTTCTTGAACCTGCTCCCAAATCGGGTCGATGCTGCGGTTTGTCGTGCGAACATTTGCCATCGGTGGTCTCCTTCACGCCTGTCCCTAACCTAGCACATATGCAGCGCCAACCAAAAAAGTATACGTAACGACGGTCAAAATAACCGCTTAAGACACGGCAATCTGTGCAAATGGTCCCGGTACAAAACGATCCGAAAGCTTTGCAACTTCAAAGATTAGGTTACCATTGATACTTAACGGCTCATTAAGCACAGCGGCGGTGCTCGTCACCGTTTGTTCAAGCTTCACGCCAGTTTCATCGCGCAACCTTATCAAGTATTGCTCGCTCATCTCGCTGACAGGCACATCAAATCCATCCCAATAATCTCCGTCAATCCGTGTCCGCCTCACCCACTGCGCAGTGATGAAGCTATCGCCTCGCTGCACCTGCAAATGGCAAGGCCTATACGGACGAAGACTTGCCCCCGCGACCGCAAAACTATGCTCGCGGTAAGTGGCATCATTTACTGCACGGCCCGATGGTCCGACGCGGTAGGTCTGTTCTACACCGCGCTGATTTACGGGAAGTTCAAGCTGGCTGACAGCACCATCAAGTAAGACGACTTTGCTCCCAACAGGCCACGTATCAGGAACAAACGCATCCGTGCCCTGCTGCCCGCGCACAAGCCCCGAGAGACGATACATCTTGGGACCAATTAGAACCGCATTTTGCGCCTGAAAAAGTTCCCACACGGCCACATCGCCGCTACCAATTGCAACGACATTTTGACCGGACAGAAGGCTGTCTAGATTGAAATAAGACAGCGCGCCGTGTGTGAGCTCAACATCAACAAAAGCGGTCCTGTCGATTACCCCAAATGGGCCGGTGTTCAACGCGATCACGGTTGTGCCAGATGTCGCCTGTTCTGTGATCTGTAATTGCGGTTCAAAAGCCTCATCGGCGACCTCAATAAATACATCAGCCGGTCCCGTCCAAGGTGACGCATTTACCGCAACGAACGGGCCGGTATTGGGCGTTTCCGCACGAATAATGGGCAGGTCAAGAAACTGCGCGGCAACTGGCGTCGGCACGGCAAACGGGCGAAGGGCAATTGGCACTGTCGCAGGGTCTGCACGGGCATAAACATCCGCATCAATCCGCGTCCCTTCCATCATCAGATGCGTAGATCTTGACACGTTATCAATACGGTAGAGTGTTTTCATCTCACCATCATCCGTTTGGACCACATCTCCTGCACCTAGATGCGCCATCGATGGGGGAACCGCAAAACTAACGCTATCTTGGCCAGCATACGCCTCTGAGAGCCAGCGGTCAGCCATGCCTTGCGCTTCGCCCGCGGTCAAAGCCAACGACATTTCTGTACTTGAAACAACCTTGCTGCCTGCATCTGGCAAGGTCGATTGCGCCGTCGCAGTTTCATAATCCGCATTCGCTTCAATGTAGCTAAATCGCACATCACTGATCAGGTCAGCACCGCTACCGCGCACCTTCGAAAGACAAAGCCCGCAAATCGTCTTCGGTCAACGTTTCAAGGAACGCGCCTCGCATGGCAACATCGGCGGAGCTTAGCCAAACGGCCAGCGATCTCAGATCGTCGGACATCGAAATCGATATCGTGTTCGGTGATGCGGTCGCGTCGCTTAAGCTCATCATCTCGCAATCGTCCTCGTTCTGCGATCACGGCATCCCGGGCCTTCATGAGGCCACTCAAATGGGCGGACAGACCCTTGGCCCCATCCATCTCGCCGCTCTCAATTTTCCGTAACGCCGCCTCGATAAATCGCTCATAGCGGCTCATTTGATCCAACGCTGCAGCCAAACTATCTTTCGTCTGGTCAAACGCGTCATGGTTCATGTTGCTCATAATTTGCTGCCTATGTTTGGGTGTTACCCCCTCCACAGACCGAAAAAGCGTTGTAGGACCCTGACTTTTACCAGCCGTTCATCCTAGGCAGTCTCTCCTAGCTATGGCCAAGTTATCCCTTCAAAAAGAGCCAAAAGTCAAAGTTTCCAAGGCGGGGGGACGCAACACCCCACCGCGCGAAATGCTTAATTTTTCAAAAAGAATCAGAGAGTTAACCGTCACCTCGCCTTTAAAATAAGGCAGACAGCAAGGCCCAAAGCTTAGTTGGCTTTGCGCTCTGCTTCGATCTTGCGCCACTTGGCAACATTGGCGTTATGCTCATCAAGGGTACGCGCAAACGCGTGCCCACCGGTGCCATCAGCCACAAAGAACAACAAATCAGTACTCTCAGGATTCAACGCCGCCTCAATGCTGGCCCGTCCCGGGTTAGCAATAGGGGTCGGCGGCAAGGCCGGAATGACATAAGTGTTCCAAGGGGTCTCGGCGCGCAACTCGCTGCGGCGCAGCCCGCGGCCCAAAATACCCTCGCCCTTGGTGATACCGTAGATCACCGTCGGGTCCGTTTGCAGACGCATCCCGCGTTTCAAACGATTGGTAAAAACACTGGCGACCTGACCGCGCTCTTCTGCAACCGCGGTCTCTTTTTCAATAATGGAAGCAAGGATCAGCGCCTCTTGAGGTGTCTCAACTTCCACGTCATCCGCGCGCTCTGCCCAAGCTTGCGCCAGAATGCGTTCCTGACGTGCGGCCATATCCGCTAGAATCTCGTTCCGGTCCTGACCTTTGCTGATCTCATAGCTGTCGGGCGCAAGGCTTCCCTCAGAAGGAACAGCGGCGATCTCACCGCTCAGAACATCAATGTTGTTGAGCGCCTCAACAATGGTCCAGCTAGTCACACCTTCCGCAACCGCAAAACGGATCAACGTGTCAGAGGCATCGAGTGCGGCGGTGTAGACAGGATCAACAGGCTCTACTTGTGGCTCAAACCGTGCCTGCTCAACATAGCGGTTGGTGGCGGGATCAAGCTCGCGGACTTGTACTTGTTTGCGTGTCACACCAACGCGGAACACCACTTCGGTACCGCATGTATTGCGCCCACCGCGTGTCACCACATCAACGATCTGCTCCATGGAAGCGCCCGCCTCAATCAAGAACGAACCCGCCTTAAGCTGGGACGCCTTCTCGGAATAATCCGCCCCAAGCCGGAAAATGCGCGCACTGCTCACAGCACCCTGCCCCGCAAGATCGGCGCTTACCGATCCCATCGACGCACCCGAAGGCACTTGCAAACAAATCGCCTCAGCGAGCGGCCCGCCCTCTTTATACTGCGACGTTCCCCAAACGATCACCCCGCCCACAAGGAACAGGATCACAATCGCCAACGTCAGCGCATTAGAAACGACGTGCCGCCACATGGCTTAGCGCACCTTACCCATGATCAGGCTGGCGTTTGTGCCACCGAACCCAAATGAGTTAGACAGGACAGTCTCAATCTTGCGCTCGCGCTTTTCTGGACCGATTAGGTCAATCGTGTGCTCACAGTCCACGTTCTCAAGGTTGAGAGTGGGCGGCGCCACTTGATCGCGGATCGCCAGAATACAGAAAATCGCCTCAACGGCACCGGCTGCACCCAGCAAATGGCCAATGGCCGACTTGGTAGATGACATGGAACACTCAGACGCCGCATCCCCCAGAACACGCTCAACCGCACCAAGTTCAATGGTGTCGGCCATCGTGGATGTGCCGTGGGCGTTGACGTAATCAATCTCGCTTGGTGCAATGCCCGCACGTTTTACGGCTGCACGCATCGCCCGCTCGGCCCCCTCGTGGTTGGGCGGCGGCGCAGTGATGTGGTGCGCGTCGCCTGACAGGCCATAGCCCAAAATTTCAGCATAAATCTTGGCACCGCGTGCCTTTGCATGTTCATATTCTTCAAGAACAACTACGCCAGCGCCCTCACCCATGACAAACCCGTCACGATCCGCGTCCCAAGGACGGCTGGCTTTAGTTGGATCATCTGCGCGCTTGGTCGACAGCGCCTTACACGCGTTAAAACCCGCAACGCCAATCTCGGAAATGGGACTTTCAGCACCACCAGCAACCATCACATCCGCATCATCAAGCGCAATCAAACGGGCAGCGTCACCAATGGCGTGCGCACCGGTTGAACAGGCTGTCACAACCGCGTGGTTGGGGCCTTTCAGACCGTATTTGATGCTGACTTGCCCACTGACCAAGTTGATCAACGCACCGGGAATAAAGAAAGGCGACACGCGGCGCGGGCCTTTTTCCTTCAGCAACACGGCCGTATCGGCGATCGAATTCAACCCACCAATGCCAGACCCGATCATCACACCGGTGCGGAAACGGTCGTCATCGCTCTCAGGTACCCAACCAGAATCGGCAAGCGCTTGGTCTGCCGCTGCAACACCGTACAAAATGAAATCATCAATTTTGCGCTGTTCTTTGGGGGGCATATACGCATCAGCGTTGAAATCGCCATCTCCCTCGCCGCGCGGCACTTCGCAGGCGTAGGTCGTGCCAAGATGGCTGGCGTCAAATTTCGCGATGGGGCCGGCACCGGATTGCCCGTAAAGCAAACGTGACCACGTCACATCCACACCGTCGCCAAGCGGCGAAACCATTCCAAGACCTGTAACAACGACACGGCGCATCGGTTTTCCCCCAATTTAGTACTGCCTGTGGTGGTTACCACATACCGCGCCACAACACTCAGGGGCAAGGGCTTGCGCACCAATCAGCGCCCAACCGCCCAACCTTTTTTACAAAAACAGCCCTAAAACGCGAAACGGCGCCCCAGTTGGAGCGCCGTTTGCTATCTTGCACCTCCCGCAATTGCGGGGCGCGAAGCGTGCTTTAAGCAGCTTCTGTGATGAATTTCACTGCATCGCCGAAAGACTGGATGGTTTCAGCAGCGTCGTCTGGGATCTCGATGCCAAACTCTTCTTCGAACGCCATAACCAGCTCAACAGTGTCCAAGCTGTCTGCGCCAAGATCGTCAATGAAAGACGCGTTTTCTACAACTTTGTCTTCTTCAACACCCAGGTGCTCAACAACAATTTTCTTTACTCGATCTGCAACGTCGCTCATGGCAATCCTCGTCTTTAATATCGTCCTGTTAGGACCGTGGTCTAATGCCTAATTTTTAAGGCCCATAAGGAGAGCGACATTGCCGACCCTCCTTTCTCATAGCGCGACTTACCACAATTTCATGATAAGGCAAACGCTTTCGATAACGTTAGGTAAAGCCGTAAATAGCCCCACCGCAGAGCCTAGTACATGGCCATGCCGCCGTTCACATGCAAGGTCGCACCAGTCATATATCCAGCCTCAGCGCTCGCCAGATAGAGCACCGCCGCACCAATTTCGGCAGCTTCGCCCATGCGGCCCGCAGGAACGTTGGTCAAAATGCCTGATTTTTGATCATCAGTCAGTTTATCTGTCATCGCCGTGGTAATAAATCCAGGTGCTACGCAATTCACGGTGATCCCGCGGGACGCAACTTCATAGGCAAGCGACTTTGACATGCCGACCATACCCGCTTTTGACGCTGCATAGTTTGCTTGTCCCGGGTTGCCCGTGCTGCCCACAACAGAACTGATGTTGATGATCCGGCCCCAACGCGCCTTCATCATGCCACGGATCGCACCTTTGCACAGGAGCATGGTGCTGGTCAGGTTTACATCAAGCACGCTCAGCCATTCTTCTTCTGACATGCGCATAAAAAGATTGTCGCGTGTGATCCCTGCGTTGTTAACCAAGATATCAACAGAACCCATGGCATCGGCGGCTTGCTTTGGAAGGGCTGTCACAGCCTCTGCATCAGACAAGTTGCAAGGCAAAACATGGGCGCGTTCACCCAACTCATCCGCCAAAGCTTGGAGCGGCTCAACACGGGTGCCAGACAGGCCAACCGTGGCGCCCGCGTCGTGAAGCGTTCTTGCAATTTCACCACCAATACCACCGGAAGCACCAGTGATAAGGGCACATTTACCAGACAAATCGAACATTTTTAGTCTCCTCCGCGCGCTTAGGCGGTTTTCAGTTTTGCAATATCATCAGGGGTGCCAACAGCGGCACAGGCGATGTCGCGGTTGATGCGGCGTACCATGCCAGACAGTGCTTTGCCCGCACCAATTTCCCACATCTCGGTAACCCCTTGGGCCCCCATCCACGCCACGCTTTCGCGCCAGCGCACAGAGCCCGTTACCTGCTCAACCAGCAATTCGCGAATGCGCGCGGGGTCCGTAACGGCCTCGGCCAAAACATTCGCCACCAGCGGTACCTTGGGGGCGGAAACATCGACCCGCGCCAAAGCATCAGCCATCACATCCGCTGCAGGCTGCATCAACGCACAATGGAACGGTGCGCTGACCGGCAACAGCACGGCACGTTTTGCGCCCTTTTCTTTGGCGATTTCAACGGCGCGTTCAACGGCCGCCGTGTGCCCCGAAACCACAACTTGGCCCGGGTCATTGTCATTTGCCGCCTGACACACTTCGCCGTCACCGGCTTCAGCTGCCTCTTTGGCCACGGCCTGAGCCGTTTCAAAATCAAGACCAAGCAAGGCCGCCATCGCGCCTAATCCAACTGGCACAGCCTTTTGCATGGCCTCGCCGCGGATGCGCAGCAAACGTGCCGTATCCGCAATGCTAATTGCACCAGACGCGGCCAGTGCAGAATATTCCCCAAGGGAGTGGCCGGCCACAAAACTGGCGTCAGAAATATCAAAACCTTCTGTTTCCAATGCCTTGAACGCCGCAATTGATGTTGCCATCAACGCAGGCTGCGCATTGTGGGTCAACGTCAGCTCTTGCTGATCACCTTCCCAAATCAACGTCGACAGCGACTCGCCCAAGGCTGCATCTACTTCTTCAAAAACCGCACGCGCCGCAGGATATGCATCTGCCAGCGCTTTACCCATTCCGATGGTTTGTGCACCTTGTCCGGGAAAAATAAATGCTCTGCTCATGGTTGTCTCCAAATTATGTTGATTGAGTGTCTAAACCGCGCACACATATTGTTCAACGATGGAGAGTTGCCCACCCGGCACTTCCCTGTACCCCCACCCGTAATTTGTTATGACCAAGGAACGTCCCATGCTGTCCAACACCGCCAGCCACTACGGCACCATCACCAAACTTTTTCACTGGACCATTGCCCTTGGCATCTTTTTGGTGATCCCGCTTGGTATCTACGGCAACAATCTGGCCCACGCCATTGAGGCCAACGGCGCGGATGCGCAAACCGTGGCCCGCGCTGCGTTCGTGTTTAGCCTGCACAAAACCATCGGCCTTACGATTTTGTTCACTGCCCTTGCGCGCATCGCGTGGGCCATCAGCCAACCAAAGCCGGAGGCGTTGAACGGAGATAAAAAAGCCGAACATTGGTTGGCCAGCATGATCCATTGGTTGCTTTACGGCTCGCTCGTGCTGGTGCCCGTGACAGGTTGGATCCACCACGCGGCGACCTCTGGATTTGCACCCATCTGGTGGCCCTTTGGACAGGACCTGCCGTTTGTGCCCAAATCTGACAGCACCGCACATCTATTCGAAGGCCTGCACGTTGTCTTTGAGCGGGTGCTGGTCGCCAGCCTATTGCTGCACATCGCCGGCGCGCTGAAACATCACGTGATCGACAGAGACGCCACCCTGCGCCGCATGTGGTTCGGCACAACCGCAGTAGGCCCCCGCCCGCAACAACACAGCGCAAAAACAGCCATCCTTGGGGCGCTTGCGGTTTGGGTCATCGCGCTTGGGATAGGTCAAAGCCTTGGACTTTATCGCGGCGACGCGGGTCAAACCACCGCAGCACTTGAAAGCGTTGCAAGCGACTGGACGGTTCAGTCCGGCGAAATCGGCATCGCCGTGACACAATTCGGCAGTGCGACTAATGGCAGTTTCAGCGACTGGACAAGCGAGATCACCTTCGATGAGACCGCCAAAACCGGCAGCGTCACAACTACCATCAACATCGCGTCGCTCAGCATCGGGTCTGTCACATCCCAAGCGCTCGGAGCGGAGTATTTTAACGCCGCTACCCACCAGACGGCCATTTATGAAGGGCAGATCAGCCATACTGAGGCGGATCAATACGCCTCAACCGGCACGCTCACACTTAAGGGGCAAAGCATTCCGGTCGAGTTTACGTTTGATCTGACCATGGTGGACGGGCTTGCCACAATGTCGGGCACAACACGGCTTGATCGCACCGATTTTGGCATCGGTGCGGCCGACGAAGGCACGTTGGGCTTTGGTGTAGATGTATCGTTGAACCTAACGGCCGCGCGCTAAGTTACTGATATCCCAACTGTTCGCGCATAAATGCCAGCGCAACAGATAACCCGTCAGGGGCAATTCCGTGGGCTGTGCCGTTCATCACATGGGCGAACACGTCACGGAATTTCGCAGCCTGAAGGCCCTCAACCGCCGCAGGAAGCGACTGCACGGGCACAACATCATCTTCATCACCGTGTACCAACAAAACCGGAAAGTGGCTCTCGACCTCATCAGGCAGGGTATCCGGCTCAAGCAAGCGTCCAGAAAAGCCAACCACGCCCGCAACTGCATCTTCACGGCGCGGCATCACATGTAGCGCCATCATCGTGCCTTGGCTGAACCCAAGCACGACCACTTGCTCGGGCAACAAATCGTTGTCGACCATGATCCCGTCAAGAAACGCGTTCAAATCATCTGCCGCTTGAAACAACCCTACGCGACTTTCTTCCTCGCTTGATCCGTCAATCCACGGGATCGGAAACCACTGACGGCCGATCGGGGCGCCATCACACTCTTGCGGCGCGTCGGGGCTGATGAACATCGTGTCGGGCATATGTTCCGCCAACGGGTCCGCAAGGCCAATCAAATCAGCGCCATTGGCCCCATAGCCATGCAAAAACACCACCGCACTGCGTAAATCACCAGAGTGCGGCGCGCGCACTTTTGCATCCAAAACCCGTGTCATGAGATCCCATCCCTTTGCTTTTCAACATGGTAGTATGCCCACAAGAGCCGCGCTGCAACCGCGCGCCAAGGGGCCCATTCAGCTGCGATATCGCGCATCGCGCGCTCGGTCGGGCGGGACGGTAAGTTAAACAACAACCGCGTCGCTTCCTGAAGCGCCAAATCGCCGTGGGCAAACACATCCGCGTGCCCCAACGAGAACATCGCATAAATCTCCGCCGTCCAGGGCCCAATGCCAGGCACGGCAACCAAAGTGCGCACCACGTCGTCTGTTGGTGCCGCCCGAAGAGCGTCATAATCTAGCCGCGCCTCGGCTAATGCTTTGAGATATTTCACTTTCTGACGGCTTAATCCGCAGGCGCGCATTTCATCCTCTGTCGCGGTGCGCACAGTCGCGGGATCGGCCAGACCACCTGCCACGCATTTCGCCTCAATCGCGCGGGCAGCGGCAACACTGACTTGTTGGCCCACAATTACAGACATCAGGGCCGCAAATCCGTCAGGCTTGCGCCTAAGCGGTAAAGGCGCAGTCACGGCCAAGGCGGGCGCAAAACGGGGCTCAATCTTGATCAACTCTTGGGCGCCAAAGGCGACATCTTCCAAAGTTTCAATCCGGTTGATCAACACGCCCTCACCCAATCTAAGGCTGCCTCGATCGTATCAACTTTTGGCGCATCCGGTTGTGGGGGCCGTTCAATCATCGCAACGGGCAGTCCCAACAGCGCCGCTGCATCCAGTTTTGACCGGCTCGCAGTGCCGCCTGCATTTTTCACCACCAATAAATCCACCCTAAGTGCCTCAAACAACTCCACTTCGCGCCCCACTGAAAACGGAGGCCGCCCAATGCAATACTCACCGCCCTCAAAGGGAAACGGTGACGTGGGCGAATCAATCTGGCGGCAAATGACGCGGTGCCCTTCAAGGTTGGCAAACCGTTCAAGGGTCTGACGTCCCGTGGCTAAAAACACAGTCGACGGCGTTTTGTTGAGTAATGCTAGGACATCTGTCTCATCGCGGATATGGTGCCATTGGTCACCTGACTGCGCTGTCCATGCGGGTCTTAAGTATTGCATATACTTCAATCCTTTATGGGCCGAAACTAATGCAGTCCTATGAGATATCCGACTGGCAAATGGATGCGTTGCATCCAAAATATGCGTGATCTTTTCACGCGCAAGATACTCGCAAAACCCGTCTTCGCCCCCGAACCCACCAATGCGCGTCGGAAGCGCCAGCGGTTTTGCCTGACGGGTCGCCCCCGCAAGGGATGCCACTGCGTTAACGCCTATTTTATACAGCGCATCCGCCAGAACCCGCCCTTCGCCAGAGCCCGCAAGCAACAGGACTTTCATGGCCTGTCTCCGGCGCGCGCAAGTATTTTCCCGGCGCGGTCAATCAACACCACATCACTTGTAATACCTGCACCGCGAAGCTGTTTTTGAATTTGCACCTGCGCTGTTTCCGCGGCCCATTCCGCAACAACTGGCCCAGCAATTTCACAGGCTTCAAGCGCCGTATTTGCGCCTTTAATTTCTTCATTATCAATAGCTTGTGCCAAGGAATTAAAGTCGGCCTGCGAGCGGCCAGAATGCAAATCAACCGCGCCTTGCGCCAGCTTCACCAGCTTTCCAATGCCACCGCCAATCGTGATGTGAGGGACGTTCGTTTTGGCAAGGTATTTCAACAGACCACCCGAAAAATCACCCATGTCGAGCATCCCGTGATCAGGCAATCCGTACAGCTGTTGCACCACTTTTTCAGAGGTCGCACCCGTGCACCCCGCCACATGGGGCATCCCTTCGGCAACGGCCACATCAATACCGCGGTGAATGCTCGCGATCCACGCCGCACAGCTAAACGGGCGCACAACGCCGGTGGTGCCCAGAATCGAAATACCGCCCACAATGCCAAGGCGGGGGTTCCATGTTTTTTGTGCAATCGCCGCGCCATCTGGCACGGAAATGGTGATCCGGACATCTGTCCGCCAGCCGATTTCGGCAACCACCTCATCCATCATCGTCCGTGGCACCGGATTAATCGCAGGCTCTCCCACCGCAATCGGCAGACCCGCCTTGGTCACATGTCCAACACCCTCGCCCGCATGAAAGCTGACGCCGTTTCCACCAAGCTCGACCCGCGCTTTGATCAACGCCCCATGGGTCACGTCCGGATCATCACCTGCATCCTTAATAATGCCCGCCTCAGCCCAGCCTTCCCCAACGGCTGTTGTTTCAAGGGCAAAAACAGGTGTCTCACCTTTAGGCAAAGTGATTGAGACAGTGTCTCCCCAAGTCCCGTCTCGCAGCCGCAGCAGCGCCGCTTTGACCGCGGCGGTCGCACATGCGCCCGTCGTCCAGCCGCGCCGCAACGGTCCTGTTGGTTTTCGTGCCATTGCTGTGAAACGTCCCTTTGCCTTGATGCCGACTATATCAGCGCATTTCGCGCCGCCAAGCGGGTATGTAATGTCGCATTATCGCTTCATGTTTGCGAATTTGCGCGCCATAAGTTGCATATGACCGACTCTATGTTGCCTCCACTAACGTCCAAAAACTGGCCCGCGCTTGAGCCGGGTTGGGTGTGGTTGTGTGGTGCGGGCCCCGGTGACCCAGGTCTGCTAACGTTGCATGCGCTCAATGCGCTTCGACAGGCAGATGTGGTGATTTATGACGCGCTGGTTCAAGAGGCGATTTTGGAGTGGGCGCCGCAGGCAGAGCATATCTATGCAGGCAAGCGCGGCGGAAAACCTTCGGCAAAACAACGCGATATCTCGCTTCGGCTGGTTGATCTTGCCCGTGCAGGCAAACGTGTTCTGCGTCTTAAGGGCGGTGATCCGTTCGTATTTGGGCGCGGCGGTGAAGAAGCACAGACCCTTGTGCAGCACGGCATCCCGATCCGCATTATCCCCGGCATTTCCGCGGGCATCGGCGGGCTGGCCTACGCAGGCATTCCTGTAACGCACCGGGACGTTAACCAATCTGTGACTTTCGTGACCGGCCATGATCAATCGGGTAACACGCCCTCCTCGCTGAATTGGCGCGCCATCGCCCAAGGCAGTCAGGTCATCGTGATTTACATGGGCATGAAGCACATCGCCCGCATCGCCGCCGAGCTGATGGAAGGTGGTCGCAGCGCCCATGAACCTGTTGGCATTGTCACAACGGCCACGACGGACGCGCAGCAGGTGCTTGAGACGACCCTCAGCACAATGGAAGCCGACATCGCCGCGGCCGGTCTTGAGCCCCCTGCAATCATCTGCATCGGTGAGGCCGTTCGCATGCGCCAAGTACTTGATTGGCAAGGCCAAATAGCGGGCGAGCCGGTGCGTGACATGGACCCGCTTGGCCGTGACCGCCCCGCAGAAAGCGCATAGGGGGACAGATGTCCGCCGCCTCGTCTTTCGCCCCAAACAACACTGGCTTTATGATTGCCGCGCCAAGCTCTGGGGCAGGTAAAACAACGCTTACGCTGGCTATTTTGCGCGCCTTGGCCCGCAAAGGCCCCGTCAGGGGCGCGAAATGCGGCCCTGATTACATCGACCCGCAGTTTCATTCTGCCGCAACTGGCCGCGCGTGTCTTAACCTTGATGGCTGGGCGATGGCGGACAGCTGTCTCATGGCGCGCGCACAAAATAGCCCAGCCCCGTTGATCGTAGAAGGCGCGATGGGCCTCTTTGACGGGGAGCTGCCCCACGCCAAAGGCAGCGCCGCACGGGTTGCAAAAACCTTGGGGCTGCCAGTGGTTTTGATTGTAGATGCCGCGAAAACCGCGCAAAGCGTCGCCGCCGTGGTCCGCGGGATGATGCTGCACGATCCGGACGTCCAAATTGCAGCGGTGATCTTGAACCGTGCCGGCTCTGACAAACATCGCCGGATGATTGAAAGTGCGTGGGCCGACTTGCCGCCCATCATCGGCACCGTGCCGCGCGGCGGACAGTTGTCTCACCCGTCGCGGCATTTGGGCTTGATCCAAGCAGATGAGCGCGCGGACCTTACAGAATGGCTTGATGCGCTCGCGGATACGGCAGAGGCGCATATTGATCTAAGCGCGCTGCCTTTTGCGCCGCTTGGTAAGGCACCCCACGCGACTTCCAAAATCATCAGACCGCCCGCACAACGTATCGCCATCGCACAAGATGAGGCGTTCCGCTTTGCCTATCCTCACATGTTGCAGGAATGGCGCGCGGCGGGTGCGCAGATCACACCGTTTTCGCCCTTGCGCGATGATGTGGTTCCTCAGGCAGATTTCGTTTTCCTGCCCGGCGGCTATCCCGAACTTTATGCGGGAAAACTCGCCGCTAATTCGGCCTTTATAGGCAGCCTTAAGAACGCCGCGCAAATGCCTGATATATACGGGGAATGTGGTGGCTATATGCTGCTTGGTGCAGGCCTAATTGATGCAGATGGAACGCGCCATCAAATGGCAGGTCTTCTTGATCTGGAAACATCGTTTCAGCACCGTAAACTACATTTGGGATACCGTTCTCTAACGCCGCTTGCCCCCAAAACCACGAGCCTTTTTGCAGGCCGTAGCACCGCATCACTGCCCGCCCACGAGTTTCACTACGCCACCACATTACGCGCACATGGCACGCCGCTTTTTGGCGCAAAAGACAGCGAAGGCACATCTTTGAGCCACATGGGGTTAATTGAGGGTCGCGTTTGTGGTTCGTTTGCGCATATTATCGAGTTCAACACCTAAGTAAGGCCCCCTGACATGACCACCTCCGCCCCAACCTCGGCCATTGCATCTGACGCATTGGCCAAACGAAACGTTGCCGTTTTGGTGTTGTGCCAAGCGATTATGGGCGCGCAAATCCCTCTGGTGTTTGTGGTGGCGGGACTGGCGGGACAACAGCTGTCGCCCTATGCGTGCCTTGCGACATTGCCCGTTTCGATGGTGGTTTTGGGGTCCATGACCACGGCACCTTGGCTGTCGAACGTGATGCAAACTTACGGCCGTCGCGTGGGCTTTGTGGTCGGCACACTTGGCGGGATGGCTGGCGCAGGTATTACTGCGTGGGGTCTGACGCTTGATAGCTTTCTTGTCTTTTTGTTCGGCAGCTACCTGACGGGTATCTATATGAGTGCGAACGGTTTTTACCGCTTCGCCGCAGCTGACACTGCTTCTGAAAGTTTCCGTCCCAAGGCGATTTCCTATGTGATGGCAGGTGGTCTGGCCAGTGCCATCATCGGCCCGCAACTGGTTAGCTTCATCACAGCCGCCGACCCTGATCAGACCGTTATGCGCTTTTTCAATGTCTACGTAGCAGCAGCGCTTTTGAATGCTGTGGGGCTGGTGCTTTTCTTTGCGCTGAAAATCCCGAAACCGCCAAAGCCCGCCACAGGTGCCGAAGCCGGCCGCAGCCGCGCAGAGCTGTTGCGTGACCCGACGATCGCCGTGGCGATCATCTGTGGCATGGTTACGTATTCGTTAATGAACCTTGTGATGACTTCAACGCCATTGGCCGTTGTAGGTTGCGGGTATTCCACGTCTGACGCGTCAAACGTGGTGACAAGCCACGTGCTTGCCATGTTCGCCCCATCGTTTTTCACAGGCCATGTGATCGCCCGCTTTGGTGCCAAGAAAGTTGTTGCCTTGGGCCTTGTCATACTTGGGTTTGCGGGCGTCGTTGCCCTTACCGGGGTAGAACTGCTGAATTTCTACGCAGCGTTAGTGTTGCTTGGGATCGGTTGGAACTTTGGCTTTATCGGCGCAACAGCCATGCTTGCATCCGCCCACAGCCCCCAAGAACGCGGACGCGTGCAAGGCATGAATGACGCGATCGTTTTCGGATGCGTAACGCTTGCCTCGCTTGCGTCAGGCGGCTTGATGAACTGTTCAGGCGGTGACGTTGTGGAAGGTTGGAGCGCCGTTAACGTCGCGATGGTGCCATTTCTGGCGCTGGCCGGCGGTGCCCTTGTCTGGCTGATGCGCAGGCCTGCTGTTGCTGCCTAAAACGCACCGCGCGAGCTAAGCACCATCAGGCGGAGTTTGCGCGCAAAGGGGCTTTCGTCAAGCTGGCCTTCTATGACACGTTCGGGAATGTCGCGCGCCGCACGCAGGGTCGCCTCGGCGCGCCAGCCGCTGCGCAATACTGCGCGCGCAGGAGCGGACACGTGTCTCAAATTACTCTTGGCGTGCTGCATATCGGACAGCGCCCGTTCAGCCAAATCGCGCACACCTTGGGGCGTGCCGTCCACCAGAGGAATACGTCCGCGGTCTTGAAGCTGCGGGATCGCGCGCAGCCAATTGGCCACCCCAACCCCGAAACCATAGCGCAGGACATCTGTCCGCGTGTCTTCGGATACTTGTCCGCAAAGCCGGACAGCCGTCCATAACAAAAGCCCCGAGGTATCTTCGATATAGCCATCAAAGGCGGCCATGTCCTCGAATGCGTCTGTGTAGACATCCCACCGCCTCGCGGCGACAAGCGCGTCCAGATCATCCGCCGCACGTGGATCAAGCACGGGGCCAAGGGCATCAACCACCTCATGACGGCGACCGCGTCCTTCGCCGATTTCTTCCAAAGCGTCGCGCCACCACTGTAGCCGCATTTCAGCAATCATAGGTTCTTTGGTGACCCACGGCGCGCGGCTTACCTCAATATTGAAGGCATAAAGCGGAAAACACACGCGGCGCACCGCCACCGGAGCAGACATAAGGGCCGCAAAACGGTCCGGATCAGCGCGCTCAACAAGGGCCGCGCAGCTTTCAAACGACATCGCGCACCAGCTTCCAATTCACCGCATCCAACAACGCTTCAAAACTTGCGTCCACGATATTTGCGGACACCCCAACCGTAGACCAGCGATTGCCGCCGCTGTCTTCGCTGTCGATTACAACGCGGGTCACGGCCTCGGTGCCGCCTTGGGTGATGCGCACTTTGAAATCCACCAACCGAATATCATCAATCAGCGTTTGATAAGGCCCAAGGTCTTTGGCCAATGCCTTGGCAAGCGCGTTTACCGGCCCACGGTCACTGCCAGTTTCATCCATAGATTCCGATACCGACAGCATCTTTTGTCCATCGACTTTCACAACCACCACCGCCTCAGAAAGGCTGACCATCTTGTTACGTTTGTTTTTGCGCCGCTCAACCGTGACTTTGTAGCGTTTGACCTCAAAAAAATCGGGCGCTTGGCCAAGTTCGCGGCGCGCAAGCAACTCAAAGCTGGCCTGCGCCGTGTCAAACGAATAGCCCGCGTCTTCGCGTTCTTTCACACGGTCCAAAATGCGCCCCAACGCAGGGTCATCTTTGGCAACCTCAAGTCCCATATCCCCAAGCCGCTTGCGCAGATTTGACTGCCCCGCTTGATTTGACATCGGGATGACGCGCGCGTTGCCGACCACGGCAGGGTCCACGTGCTCATAGGTGGCGGGGTTCTTCAAAATAGCGTTGGCGTGCAGACCCGCCTTGTGGGCAAAGGCCGATGCACCAACGAAAGCGGCCTGTCTTGCAGGCACACGGTTCAAGATATCATCCAGCATCCGCGAAGCCTTGGTCAGGCCTTTCAACGCATCCACTGAGACACCTGTCCGGAACATGCTGGCATAGGGTTCTTTCAGAAGCAGAATGGGCAAAAGCGTGGTTAGGTTTGCATTGCCGCACCGCTCACCCAATCCGTTGAGCGTGCCTTGAATTTGACGCGCCCCCGCATCAACGGCCGCCAAAGTATTCGCCACAGCATTTTCGGTGTCGTTGTGGGTGTGAATTCCCAGTTTGTCGCCAGGGATACCCGCTTTGATGACCTCGGCAGTGATGCGCGCCACATCTTGGGGCAGACTGCCACCGTTGGTGTCACACACAACAACCCACCGCGCGCCTGCCTCAATCGCCGCATGCAAACACCCAAGCGCATAGGCCGGATCGGCCAAATACCCGTCAAAGAAATGCTCTGCGTCCAGCAGCGCCTCGCGCCCTTGGGACACGATATGGGCAATGCTGTCCGCGATATTGGCAAGGTTTTCCTCAAGGGTGATGCCAAGCGCTTCTGTCACATGAAACGCGCTGGTTTTACCCACAAGGCACACGGCCCCCGTGCCCGCGTTCAAAACACCCGCAAGCACTTCATCATTCGCCGCCGAGCGCCCTGCCCGTTTGGTCATCCCAAAGGCCGTCATCTGCGCTTTGGTTTGGGGCGCTGCATCGAAAAACGCGCTGTCAGTGGGGTTCGCACCGGGCCAACCGCCCTCGATATAATCGACGCCCAGATCATCAAGAACAGCAGCGATGTGCTGTTTTTCGTGGGTGTGAAACTGCACCCCTTGGGTCTGTTGTCCGTCGCGCAGGGTTGTGTCGTAGATATAGAGCCGTTCGGTCATAGCAGCTCCTCAAGCGTTGCCGCATCAAACCCCACAGGCGCGCTTAGGCTGACGCCCGCTTTTGACATTTGCACCTCAATGCCAGCGGCCAAGAGTTTGGTCTTGAGCGCGTCTACGGCTCCGAAATCCTTGGTTTCCATGGCCTGTGTTCGCAGCTCTGACAGCCGCGCCTCAAATGCGGACAAATCAACTTCGTCACCGGCCTCATCCACCTCCAGCAAGCCCAAGAATTGCGCCGATGCTTTCAACGCCGCGCCCTCACCCGCAGAAGCCAAGCGGTGCAATTCGGCAATGGCCCCCGCAGTGTTCAGATCATCTCCAAGCGCCTCGATCACCGCCGCGGACACCTGTCCACCGTCCGCCGCAAGCCCGCGCCATTTCGCGAGGGTCTTTTCCGCATCAGCACGCTTTTTCTCAGTCCAGTCCATCGGCTTGCGGTAATGCGTCGACAGCATCACAAATCGAATGATCTCGCCAGATACCCCTTGGTCCAGCAAGTCTTTTACCGTGAAGAAATTGCCCAACGATTTGGACATCTTCTTACCTTCAACTTGCAGCATCTCGTTGTGCAGCCACACTTTTGCGAACCCGTGACCGGCACAACAGCTTTGCGCGATTTCGTTTTCATGGTGGGGGAATTGCAGGTCGTTGCCCCCGCCGTGGACATCAAATTCAGCGCCCAAAAGATCATGGGCCATGGCAGAGCATTCGATGTGCCAGCCAGGTCTGCCGCGCCCCCACGGGCTGTCCCAACCGGGCGTTTGCGCATCCGATGGTTTCCACAGCACAAAGTCCATCGGGTTACGTTTATAAGGCGCCACTTCAACACGCGCCCCAGCAATCATATCATCCACAGACCGCCCTGAAAGTGCGCCATATTCTGCATAGCTTTCGACCGCAAAAAGCACATGGCCCTCTGCCGCATAGGCATGACCCGATCCAATCAAGCCTTCAATCATGTCAACCATTTGCGGGATATACTGGGTTGCACGGGGGGCCGCATCAGGCTCAAGCGCGCCAAGCGCACCCATGTCGCTTAGAAACCAGCTAATTGTCTCATCCGTAATGTCGCCAATGGCGCGGCCCGTTGCGGCCGCTTTGGCGTTAATCTTGTCATCTACGTCTGTGAAATTACGCACGTATTTCACACAATCCGCCCCATATGTGTGGCGCAGCACACGGTAGAGCACGTCAAAAACCACGACCGGACGCGCGTTCCCCAAATGCGCACGATCATAGACCGTGGGACCGCACACATACATCCGCACATTTTGCGGGTCGATCGGCGTGAATGGGGCTTTTTCACGGCGCTTGGTATCATAGAGCGTAATCGTCATGGGATGCTTCCTGCGGTCTGTCGGGGCGGGCTTATCATTGCAATGCGGACGCGCCAAGAGCCTTGCAGACCCAGATGAAAGCAGCCGCCGCGCGCCGCGTAAATTCCGGTTGACCCGCGCTGCACTCTCTTTCCCACATAGGGCATGAAATTATCAAACCGCATTAGCACCCTGACGGGCGACGGCGACGATGGATGGGCGCTTTTGTACCGCGCCCGTGCGCTCAAAGCCGCTGGAACTGAAATCACAGACCTCACCATTGGTGAACATGACATCCGCACGGACCCAAGCATTCTGGCCGCCATGAACGAAAGCGCCAAGGGCGGTCACACGGGCTATGCCAGCGTACCAGGCACCAAGCCACTGCGCGATGCAGTTGCTGCACGGGTCAGCGCGCGGACAGGTGTCCCCACGACCCGCGACAACGTTTTGATCACCCCCGGTGGCCAATCCGCCCTGTTTGCAGCCCACCACGCGTGCTGCGACGAAGGCGACACCGCCGCCTATATCGAGCCCTATTACGCCACGTATCCCGGCACGATCCGCACGGTTGGTGCGATCCCGCGCGCCGTGCCTGTTCAGGCGGACAAAGGCTTTCAACCAACCGCAACGGATCTGGCGGCCGCACGCGGCGCGCGCAGCTTGCTGATCAACACCCCCAACAACCCAACGGGCGTAATCTATACCCGACAAACCATTGAAACCATTTCGCAAACAGCTCTTGAAAACGACATGTGGATGATCAGCGACAAGGTTTATGACACCCAAATCTGGCGCGGTGAACACCTGTCCCCCCGTGCGGTTGACGGTATGGCGGCGCGCACTTTGGTGGTTGGTTCTATGTCGAAATCCCACGCCATGACCGGCAGCCGTATCGGCTGGGTCATCGCCGATGCGCCGGTCATTGAACATCTTCGCGATCTGCCGACGCACACGACATACGGCGTGGCGGGCTTTATCCAAGACGCAGCACATTTCGCCCTGACCGATGATCCGGAGCTTGAGCGGCGCGTGGGTGCCCCGTTTGAGCGGCGCCGCAATATTGCGATGGATATTCTGGACACGCAAAACACAGTGCGCCTTATCCCAAGTGACGGTGCGATGTACCTGATGCTCGACATTCATGGCACGGGTTTAAGCGGCGACAGCTTTGCTAACACACTGCTTGATCATCACAACATTGCGGTCATGCCGGGTGAGAGTTTCGGCCAAGCGGCAGCAGGTCATATCAGAGTTGCGATGACTGTGGGTGATGATGCACTGACCAAGGCGTTAAGGACACTTTGCGCATTTGCCGAAGACCTTTTACCTAAGCAATAACAGTACCCTATGCTGTTAAGTTAATCCTCTATGGCCGCCAGTTAGTCGCGGCCATAGGTAATTACTCCTCGGCGCGCTCTGCCAGTTCAAGCCATTCCTCTTCAGCCTGCGCCAAAAGCTGTTGCCGCGCAACCAGACCTTCGGTCGCTTTGGCAAACTTGACAGGTTCGGCTGTATAAAGATCAGGCTGCGCCAGATATGCCTCAAGCTTTGCGATCTCGGCGTTCAGGCGGTCAATCTCGGCGGGCAGCGCCTCTAGACGGTGTTTTTGCGTGAAACTTAGTGCCTCAACGGGTTTCGCAACGGGCTCGGGTGCAGCTGTTTTTGATGCTTGTTTGGCTTGCGGCGCTGACGCCTCAACGCTTGCAGCAACGGCGCTGCGCTGGCTTTGATAGTCGCTCCAGCCACCGGCATAGACAGTCGCCCGGCCATCGCCCTCCATTGCGATTGTGGTGCTGGCGACGCGGTCTAAAAAGTCACGATCGTGGCTAACCAGCAAGACAGTGCCATCGTATTCTCCAAGCAAATCTTGCATCAAATCAAGGGTTTCAACGTCCAAATCGTTGGTCGGCTCGTCCAAGACCAGCACGTTAGATGAGCGCGCCATGATTTTAGCCAGCAAAAGCCGCGCTTTTTCACCCCCCGAAAGCGAGCGAACAGGCGCGCGGGCCTGACGTTCATCGAAAAGGAAATCCTTGAGGTAGCCAATCACGTGTCGCGGCTCGCCGCGCACCATAACTTGGTCCGCTTTACCCGAAACAGCCATATCTTTGTCGCCTGTCAGACTGTCCCAAAGGGTCATACCCGGATCCAGCTGAGCACGGCTTTGGTCAAAAATTGCCAACTCAAGATTGGTGCCCAATTTGATCTGTCCCTCATCGGGAGACACTTGTCCGGTCAGCATGTTAAGGAGCGTGGTTTTGCCCGCACCATTCGGCCCCACAAAAGCAATACGGTCTTTGCGTTGGATTGTAAGCGAGAAATCCTTGAGGATTAGCTTATCGCCGTAACGCTTTGAAATAACGATAGCTTCCATAACTTTTTTGCCAGACGTCGGCCCCGCCTCAAGCGCCATCGCGGCACCGCCTTGGCGTTTGATCATGCCCGCACGGTCGGCGCGCAATTCCTGCAACGCACGCACACGGCCTTGGTTGCGTTTGCGCCGCGCCGAGATGCCTTCAACGGCCCAACGGGCCTCGGCCTTAATCTTGCGGTCCAGCTTGTGGCGCTGCATGTCCTCTTCTTCCCACGTGGCGTCGCGCCATTGCTCAAACGCGTCAAAGCCCTTTTCCTGACGGCGCACCGCACCACGGTCAATCCACAGGGTTGCGCGGGTCAAAGCACGCAAAAACGCACGGTCGTGCGAGATCAGCACAAACGCAGCACGGGTTTGTTTCAGTTCGGCCTCAAGCCACGCGATTGCCTCAATATCAAGGTGGTTCGTCGGCTCGTCCAACAGCATCAACTCGGGTGCTTCGGCCATAAGTTTCGCCAACGCTGCACGGCGGCGCTCTCCACCCGATGCGGTGGCCACATCGCCGTCGGGGTTAAACTTCAACCCTTCTGCAACCATGTCCACTTTATAGCTTTCAGACGGGTCAAGCGCGCTGGTGGCGTAATCGCCCAATGTGGCAAACCCCTCCATCGTGGGGTCTTGCTCCATGTATCCCACGCTGACGCCGGGGCTTGTGACGCAGGCGCCTGTGTCTTGTTCGACCAAACCCGCCATGACTTTCATCAAGGTAGATTTGCCAGAGCCGTTTCGCCCCACCAACGCTACGCGGTCTGCGGGATGAACCAGAAGACCCAGTTCGGAGAAGACAGGCTCGCCGCCAAAAGTCAGTGAGATGTCAGAGAGTTGTAAAAGGGGTGCACGTGCCATGGGGAGCAGCTATGTCCGTGCGGCCGCCGCGTCAACATGATCTTGCATCACGTCCAACTGTCCGCCAGCCGTTTGCGCGCCTCGGGCACATCGGCCACGCGCAGCGCGGTGAAAACATGGGTGGTCTTCATATGCGGATCAATCACCGCATGATCCCCGATCCAACCGCCCATCACCAGGTAGGTCCGCAAAAGCGGCGGCACATCTGTGGGGCGCAGAACTTGGCGTGTTGGCGTCAGTGAGGCCAGAGCCACCGCCTTGCCACCTGCGATCTCACCCGCTTGCCCATCCAATAACACCGGCGTGCCATGTCCCTGACGACCGTGCTTGGCAAAAAGGTGGCAAAGCACGTCCGTGTGGCGCGCAATCTCGGTACCTTCAAAACTTGAACAACCAATAATTACATCCACATCTGCCGCACGCACTAATTGGGCCAGCGCCCCCCACGCGCGGCGCAACACATCCGCGTTTTGTACATTCGGATCCACGCAAACACGGCCCAACTCAAGCACCGTATCGCCGCGCTCTGCAAAGGGGCGCAAATCGTAAAAGCCGCCTGTGTAGCTGTCTGCGTAAATTGCCGCACCTTGGGGTGTGGTCACTGGCTGCAACACACGGGTTCGAAAGCCACCTACGATGCGGCCGTTTTGTTGATGATCCACCACAACGTGATGCTGAGACAGCGCATCAAACGGGTCTGCATCAATGCCCGCGCTGCCAAAAAACGCGCGGTGGCGCAGGGTCTGCAATGCGCGCAGTTCTGCAGGCCCTGATGCGGGGCGCGCGATAAAACGCGGCGCGCTGCGCGTTTGCGGCGCAGGGCTGAGCGGTTCATCAAAAGATGCGTCGCGGGGTTGCATGTGTTCGACCCTCCTTGGCGAAGCAGCCCGCTCACCCTATGTCTGTTGCAAGCGAAGGTCATCACCAAACATGACCCACCCCCAAACGCCCCTCGTTCAAGGAGACAGCCCATGGATAAAGTCATCAAAACCGACGCGGAATGGCGTGCGCGACTTAATGATCTTGAGTACAAAGTCCTGCGCAAACACGGCACAGAGCGCGCGGGCAGCAACGAAAACTTCCCCAAGGACGATGGTATTTACCTGTGCAAAGGCTGCGGCGCGCCGCTTTTTGATCAAGCCCACAAGTTTGAAAGCGGCACAGGATGGCCATCCTTTTACCAACCGATTGATGCAGAACTGGTCGGTGAAAAATCAGACAACAGCTTTTTCATGCGCCGCACAGAAGTACACTGCGCGCGCTGTGATGGGCATTTGGGCCATGTGTTCCCTGACGGACCTGCACCAACGGGTCTGCGCTATTGTATCAACGGCGTATCCCTGTCTTTTCACGCCGAAGACGAGGCCTGACCCAACGTGAGCATCTCCACCGCACCGCTTGTCCGCCCCACAACCGCCGCTGACATGGCTGCTGTGACGCGAATCTACGACCATGAGGTGCTGCACGGGCTTGCCACATTTGAAGAAACACCCCCCGATGAAGCGGAGATGACCGGCCGCTTTGATGCCCTGCGGGGGGGGGGATTTCCCTATTTGGTGGCTGAAATTGACGGAGTGGTCATGGGATACGCATATGCGGGTCCATACAGGGTGCGCCCTGCCTATCGTCATTCTATCGAATCGTCTGTCTATGTGGATGCGGCCGCCCGCGGGCGCGGTGTGGGGCGCGCGTTGCTAGCGGCCTTAGTCGCGGCCTGTGAAGACAAAGAATGGGCACAAATTGTGGCCGTCATAGGGAACAGCGAAAATCACGGCTCGATCCAGCTACATGCAGGACGGGGGTTCCACCTGACCGGCACGCTTCAGGGTGTTGGCTTTAAGCTGGGTCAATGGGTAGACACAGTGATTATGCAACGTGCGTTGCGCAATACACTGGACAAATAATGCGGTTTGGCGGGGTTTAAGCGTCGTCCAGCAGTGATCCTGCATCAAGATTGCCCAAGTTACCCAACAGCTGACGCAAGAAGCTTACGCCCTCGATGTTGCTGTCTGTGACGCGCCGCGACAGGGCAACCACTTGGCCGTCCTCAAGCGTAAACCGCTCAATATTACTGACCACGCCATCTGCATCTGTGCTGATTGCCACGACTTCGCGGTCAATCTCGCTTGGGGCTTGGTAGGCATAAAGGCGGAACTGACTTTGAACGTAATAGATACCGCTGTCCGTGCGCACACCGCCTGTTGTGGGCGGGCCAAAGCGTTCGATCACAGAATCGCGCGTATCAACCCCAACCGCCACTTCAGCCAGATCCCCATCAGTAGGCGCGTACCCGTGGTTGCGAAACCGTTCGGAACACGCCGTAACCGTGAAAACAGCGGCTGCGATGACTGTGGCTTTGAAAAGATGCATAACCAGTGTGACCCTTTATCCGAGCGCGCGTGGGTTGGCGTTCTGTATTAATAGACCTATATCGGCACACTCGAGTGTTCAAGAATGGAAATCCCGATGACTGCGCCAGACCAGCCTACCCCACCCGCGGCCCATATTTTGCGCCTGTCAGAATTGGCCTCGCGCAAGCCCACGCATTTTACCGTCACGCCCACAGGTGCGGATCACGACGCGCTGTTGGCTGATCTGCGCGACGATCTTGGGGTGGAGAGCCTTCGCAAAGTACGCCTTGAGGGAAAAATCACCCCCAAAGGCAAGAATGACTGGCATTTGACCGCACAGCTTGGCGCGACCGTTACGCAGGCCTGCGTGGCGACGCTTGAGCCTGTGACCACCCGCATCGATGAGCCGCTTGAGCGGATTTACACGGCAAACCCACCCGCCGTTGATGAAGCCACCGAAATTGAGATGCCCGAGGACGACCGGATTGAGCCCCTGCCCGAAGCGGTTGATCTGATGCATGTCTTGTTCGAAGCGCTGACCCTGTCGGTGCCGGCATTTCCGCGCATCGAAGGCTCAGGTCCAGTAAAAATTGCAGTGACTGAACCCGAAAAAGAAGCCATGACCGACGAGCAGGCAAAGCCGTTCGCGGGGCTTGCGGATTTGCTTAAGGGCACCAAAGACTAACGCGTTTTTTGTTGGTGGATGAAACCTACCCCCCTTCTTTTGCGACGCCTTATCATAAATGTTTGGCGAGCAGCCACAAGGTTGCTAACCATTTCAACGCAGTACCAAATTTCCCAGTAGCCACAGTAAGGACACCCCATGCGTCAGCCCGAGGTATTCAGCGAGACCCGCGTTGACGTGATGCACGCGATGATGACCGAGCACGCTTTTGCGGCGGTCGTCTCGCACGCCACAGGCAGCCTCAGCGCTGATCACGTTCCACTTGTGGTGCACAGCAGTGTCGATCCCTTAGGTGCGCTGCACGGGTATGTCGCTGTGTCGAACCCGCTTTTTCGCGAAACGTCCGGCCCTATTGAGGTGCTTTGCCTGTTCCAAGGGCCCACAAACCTATGTGACGCCTGCGTGGTATGCCTCAAAAAAGGAGCACGGCAAAGTAGTGCCCACGTGGAATTACGTGGTCGTACACGCCCGCGGGACCTTGACGTTCAAGCGCGATCCCGAATGGTTAATGCGCCATCTGCATGAATTGACCGACGCCCATGAGCAAAACCGCACCCAACCGTGGGCTGTGACCGACGCACCTGACGATTATGTGGCGCGGATGCTGCGCGGTTTGGTGGGTTTTGAGATTATCATCAATGATCTGCAAGGTACGTGGAAAATGAGTCAGAACAAAAGGACAGGCAGACCGCAGCAGCGTTGAGCGCGGCTTGGCGGGAACTAGTGCGGCTGACCTTGCACATTTGGTTCAAAATCGCGGCGCCTGAGGCGTTCTGCACAAAAGAAAACGGGCGCCCCACGCATGAGACGCCCGCCTAAAATTTCAGAGCGAATGCGTGATTAGTTCACGCTTACCCACCGCAGGATAAAGAAGTTATCGGGGCGTTGTGTCAGCTCAATGTTGCTACGCGCCCCCCAAACAAGCGGTTGCACATAAAGCGGCACATAGGCTTGCTCATCTTTTAGGATGGTCGCCACTTCGTCCAGCATCGCTTGGCGTTTTGCATCGTCGATTTCCGATTGGATCATTGGCAACAGAGCATCAACCCGGGCGTTTGAATAGTCACCAAAGTTCCAGCTGCCCAGCTTTTTCTCTGCGTTAGGTGTGCTGGCAAGGAAACGGATCGGGTGCTCTGCGTCAAAAGTGCCGGGGGACCAGCCCAGAAGATACATGTCAAAGTTATCTTCGCGCAGTTCCGGCCAATAATTGCGCACGGGCATTGCCTCAAGTTGCGCATCAAGACCGATTTGCGCCAACATGCCTACGACCGCCTGACAGACCGCCTCATCGTTCAGGTAACGGTCATTGGGGCATTTCAGGCCGAACGAGAACCCGTCCGCATAGCCTGCCTCAGCAAGCAACGCTTTGGCATCACCCACCGCAGCACCGTTTGTCGCACCAAGGTTTTCGGTGTAGCCGCGCATTGCGGGGCTCACCAACTGGTTGGCGAGCTCTGCGTTGCCGCGCATGATGGCTTGCAAAATCGCCGGTACATTGATGGCCGATGCAACTGCTTTGCGAACGCGTACGTCTTTGAACGGGTTCGGCTGACCTGCGTCTTTGCACGGGGTTGATCATGTCCACGTCACCCGACAACAACGCGGCCGCGGCCGTTGCGCTGTTTTGGATGGGCGTAAATACCGCCTCAGTCAGGTTGTGCTCTGCCTCACCCCACCAGCCGTCAAATGGCGTAAGGACAGTGCGAAGGCCTGGCTGACGCTCGGTCAGTACAAAGGCTGCGGTGCCGTTGGCGTTAAGCGTGGCGTGGTTTTCGCCTTCTTTCGTTGGGGCGACCACATCATTTGCCTCGGCCCATCCGCTGTCCATGATCATCCAGTTGGCGATGCTGTCGGGGAAAATGGGATTGGGCGCTTTGGTCATAATGTCGACAGTGAAGTCATCCACGACTTTGACGTCAGAGACAGGCGAGAACCAGCTTGAGGTATCCGCAGACGGGCCTGAGGCGCGCTGATAGCTGAAAAGCACATCCTCAGCACTGAAATCCTCGCCACCGTGGAACTTTACGCCCTGACGCAAGTTAAACCGCCAGCCTTCGCCGTTGCCGATCGGCTCCCATGATGTGGCAAGCGCAGGCTCGATCGCCATATCTTTGCCGCGGCGCACGAGGCCCTCGTAGACGTTATTCAGAAAGCCCAGAACCGGCGCAGAGTTTACCGCGTGAGGATCCATGGTTTGGGGATCAGTGTTGCCCGCCCACCGAAACGTTCGGCCTGCGCGCCAAACGCGGTGCTAAGCGCCAGCACTCCCGCAAGCGTTGTCTTGGTCGCAAAATTGGTCATTCGATATTGTCCTTTACCAAGGGTAGAAATACGTGAGCCGCACCGAAACTATGATGCGCCCTTGGGCACCAACCTACCCCAGATCAGCCGTTTGACCAGATATTGCCAGATATTGCCAGATACTAATTCCCGCGCTAACATTCGCTAATTGTAAGTAAGGCCCACCAAACCAGGCCTTAACTTTGGCAACCCAGACCCGCTTTGCGCTGCAAAGACCATAAAGAAAGCCTGTTTCGCGAGGTACTGCGCTGAAATGCGTGCGAAAATACTTGCGCCACTGCAATTTCTGACTATACGTCGCGGTTCTGAAACATACATCGTCTGGACAGTCGCTCGGGAATCCCCTATCGCGCCGCTCAGAGCTGATTGAATATTTACCTAGGGCGCCCTGCGGGCCGTCCGCAGACACCTGAGGTTGAGACATGGCTGTCCCCCAGAATAAGATTTCGAAATCACGTCGCAACAACCGCCGCGCACATGACGCGTTGGTCGCTGGCAACCCGAACGAGTGCACAAACTGTGGCGAACTAAAGCGCCCACACCACGTTTGCGCTTCGTGCGGCCACTACGACGACAAAGAAGTTGTGGCATTGGTTGAAGAAATCGAGTTGGATGACGAAGACGCGGCATAAGCTGCTTTTCTGTAAACCAGACCGATTAACCAAAGGCGCGTGTGAGGCGGTATGACCGACCAACCCCAGATCAAACAGATCGAGGATACCACACGTAGTCACACGGTTGTCTCAGTTGATGCCATGGGTGGCGATAATGGACCCGCGACTGTTGTTGCGGGTCTTGCACGTTGTGCGAAGAAAGATCCGTCTTTGCGGTTTATCTTGCACGGCCAAGCCAGCGTTCTGACCCCCCTGCTTGATTGCCGCCGTCTTGGCGGTGTGGTTGAGCTGCGCGATTGTGCAGGCGTGGTCGAAATGGCGGACAAACCCTCACAAGTTTTGCGCAGCGGTAAAGACACCTCCATGTGGTCGTGCATTGAAGCGGTGCGCACAGGTGACGCGGATGTTGCAGTTTCATGCGGCAATACCGGCGCGCTTATGGCGATTTCCATGATCCGGTTGCGCAAAGTTGATGGGGTAAACCGCCCCGCGATTGCGTGCCTGTGGCCCTCACGGAACCCCTCTGGCTTTAACGTGATGTTGGATGTGGGTGCGGATATTCGTGCCGACGAACATGACCTTTTGCAATACGCCATGATGGGCGCGTCCTATGCCCGTAACGGTCTGGACCTTGAAACCCCGCGTGTGGGGCTTTTGAACGTCGGCACCGAAGAACATAAGGGCCGCGCTGAATTTAAAGTAGCCCATGAATTGCTGCGCCGCGCTGCGAAAAAGTCAAAACTTGATTATATGGGCTTTGTGGAAGGCGGTGATATTCCGTCTGACAAAGTGGACGTGATCGTGACCGATGGTTTTACGGGCAATGTTGCGCTGAAAACCGGCGAAGGGACCGCCAGCCTGATCCGCGACTTTTTAGGCCAGGCCTTCCGGCACACGCCTCTTTCGCGCCTTGCAGCCCTTTTGGCCCTGCCCTCGCTGCGCCGATTGGCGCGCCGGATTGACCCGCGCCGCGTGAACGGTGGTGTGTTTTTAGGGCTTAACGGCACGGTTGTGAAATCCCACGGCTCGTCCGACGTTCTTGGCATCGCTAGCGCAATTCATCTTGCGTCGCGCTTGTCACAATCGGATTTCAACCGCAAACTCGCCAAACGCATCGCCACTGCAAATGAGCTTGCGGCTGATCTGGATAAAGAAGAAAGCTGACGCATGACCCAAGACACTGTCCGTGCTGTTGTTCGAGGGGTTGGCCACTACCTGCCGACCCGCGTTGTTCCAAACTCCGAGTTCGAGAAAACGCTAGACACCACAGATGAGTGGATCAAAGCACGCTCCGGCATTGAGCGCCGCCATTTTGCCGCTGAGTGTGAGACGACCTCGCAAATGGCCGCTGCTGCTGCGCAAAATGCCCTTAAAATGGCGGGGCTTGAAGCAAGCGACATTGACGCGTTGATCGTCGCTACATCTACGCCGGACCTAACTTTCCCATCTGCCGCCACCATGGTTCAGGCGCAACTGGGCATGAAAAGCGGCTTTGCGTTTGACATCCAAGCGGTCTGTGCGGGTTTTGTCTTTGCGCTGGCCAATGCCAACGCGCTGGTGATTTCTGGGCAAGCGGAACGTGTATTGGTGATCGGCGCGGAAACATTCAGCCGCATCATGGATTGGACCGACCGTGGCACCTGTGTGCTGTTCGGCGACGGTGCAGGTGCGCTGATCATTGAGCGCAGCACAGGAGATGGCACCAAAGCCGACCGCGGCATTCTGGCCACGGACCTGAACAGCGATGGCAGCTACCGCGACATCCTTTACGTAGACGGCGGCGTTAACGCGCCCGACGCGGGCAAACTGCGCATGGAAGGCAAGGAAGTCTTCCGCCACGCCGTTGAAAAACTGGCCGCCACCGCACACACCGCTATGGCGAAATGCGATGTGACCGCAGATGACGTCGCGTGGGTTGTGCCCCACCAAGCCAATTTACGCATCATCAAAGCCACCGCCACCAAGATGGGCCTGCCTACGGAGCGTGTTGTAGTAACGGTGCCAGATCACGGCAACACATCTGCCGCATCTATCCCGCTGGCGCTATCTGTGGGCGTTGAGCGCGGTCAGATCAAAGCGGGTGATTTGCTGGTCACAGAGGCCATTGGCGGCGGTTTGGCTTGGGGGTCAGTTGTACTGCGCTGGTAAAGCGCCTCAACTGCCTGTTCTAAGCTGTTGTTATTGACTCACAAATTACCATGGGTCAAAGTCTCTCTCATAAGTCTGGGGGACGTATAAATGGTTGATAAAACACTTACGCGCATGGATCTGTCTGAGGCTGTATTCCGCGAGGTTGGTCTTTCACGTAACGAAAGCGCAGGCCTTGTCGAAACCGTACTAGATGAAATTTCCGACGCATTAGTGCGCGGCGAGCAAGTGAAAATCAGCTCGTTTGGTACATTTTCCGTCCGTGAAAAAGCCGCCCGTGAAGGCCGTAATCCCAAAACAGGCGAGGCTGCCGCTATTCCGCCCCGCCGTGTTTTGACGTTCCGCCCCTCGCATCTGATGAAAGAGCGTGTCGCAGAAGGCAACAAATCCTAAGGGGTCGGCCCGATGGCCAAAACCAAAGACGCATTTCGCACAATCTCGGAAGTGGCTGAGTGGCTCGACGTGGCCCCTCACGTGCTGCGCTATTGGGAAAGCAAATTTGCTGCCATAAAGCCCGTAAGGCGCGCAGGCGGACGCAGGTACTATCGCCCCGCAGATATGCGTGTGTTGGGCGGCGTACGTAAATTGCTGCGTGATGACGGGATGACCATTAAGGGCGTTCAAAAGATGATGTCCGAGAGCGGCGCTAATGCCATTTTCGAACACTCCCACCCGCTCCCGTTTGAGCAAGACGAGGCGGTTATCGCCCCCCAAGCAAGCACACCTACACCGCCGCACTCACCAGAACCCACACCCGCTGAGGCACCCCAAGAAGTAGAGCCCGCGGCAGAAAACCCGAATGACTTCCGCATGGAAGACACCCCTGCTGGGCTACAAGCGTCGTTCTTCCCCGATGAGCCAACCGATAAACCAGTCAGTCCTAATGATGATGCCGACGCTCAACCGCAGGCTGAACCAAAGCCAGCCCCCACAACCGAGGCGCCCGCTGCGATTGATGTGCCTGTTATCGACGAAACCCCTACCCCCGAGGCTGACATCGTCAGCTTTCCTGCGGCCGCTCCGCTTGCTGCGCAAACACCAAACGAGCCTGCAAAGGCACAAATCACGCTAGTGCACACGCCTGCGGATCCAACGGACACCGAGCTTGCGCAAAGACCAACAATTGGCGGGCTCATTGCCCAAACATCGCCCAACGCTTTGCGTGAGAAAGCCCAATCCATACGCCCCCTTCATGACCGTCTCGCCGCCCTTGCCACGAAAATGGATGCGGCCAAGTAGGTTCATGACCAGTCGCATGCCCCTGACGAACCCGTGCCCGTGCTTTGCCAATATTCGTTCAAATGACGCTTGTGTCCGCCCCATTCTTGACGCTATAGAACCAGTGAGCGGGCTATGGCGCAGCCTGGTAGCGCGTCCGTCTGGGGGACGGAAGGTCGCAGGTTCGAGTCCTGCTAGCCCGACCAAAACAACCCACATTAAAACGCCTGTGCGATCCGTCGCGCGGGCGTTTTGCGTATAAGGATCAATACTATGGGCGTTCTAGCCAGCCAAAACATCGAACAGCTGATCAAAGACAAAGCGCTTATCGGATCGCCCGAGATTCTGCCCGCCCAACTGCAACCAGCCAGCCTTGATTTGCGTCTTGGTACTGTTGCTTACCGTGTTCGCGCCTCGTTTTTGGCCGGTGAAGGCAACACTGTCGCTGACCGGCTGGCCGAGTTTGAAATGCACCGCATTGATCTGACCGACGGTGCTGTTCTTGAAAAAGGCGCGGTATATGTGGTCCCCCTGATGGAGGCGCTTGATCTGCCCGCGGGCATCACCGCTGTGGCCAACGCCAAATCATCCACGGGCCGCCTTGATCTTCTGACACGCACAATCACAGATGGCGGTGTTGAGTTTGACCGCATTGCCGCGGGCTACTCAGGACCGCTTTATGCAGAAATTTGTCCGCGTTCTTTCAGCGTTTTGGTGCGTCCGGGACAGCGGCTTAACCAAATCCGCTTCCGCGATGCAATGCCCTCGCTACTATCTGATATTGAGCTGAAACAGCTACACGTAGAAGATCCCATTGTGGACGGCCCTGCTCATATCGACAACGGTCTGGGCTTTTCGGTTGATCTGAAACCAACTGCCACGGGGCTGGTGGGCTACCGTGCAAAACCCCATACGGGTGTCATTGATCTTGATAAAATCGCGCACTATCCGCCCGCTGATTATTGGGAGCCGATCTACACCACGGACGAACGGATTATCCTTGATCCCGGTGCGTTCTACATTCTGGTAAGCCGTGAAGCCGTCACCATTCCGCCTGATTGCGCTGCTGAAATGGCACCCTATCTAGCCATGGTCGGCGAATTCCGCGTACACTACGCAGGCTTTTTCGATCCCGGATTTGGCCATGCAAACGCAGGTGGGCAAGGCTCGCGCGGCGTTCTTGAAGTACGCTGCCATGAGGCACCATTTGTGCTGGAACACGGCCAAGTTGTGGGGCGTCTGGTCTATGAACGCATGGCAGATGTCCCAGATCAGCTTTACGGCACTGGGATCGCCAGCAACTATCAAGGCCAAGGGTTGAAGCTGTCAAAGCATTTCAAAACGCCTTGAACTTGGCGCGGTACAGCACTCCTTTTGTTCAAAAATATCCAAGTCCCGCAGGATAGATCCATAAACAGGCCCTAGTATTTATCGCGGTCTTGAGGTGTGGGCGCCGGCGCAGAACGGCCCGCCCCGCGCGGTGCGCTTTTACCTTTGCTCAGCGCGTTCATACCCGCACTTATGCCTTTGCCGATCACGCGCCGCATCACCATGCGCATTACCATGTTCACAATCTGGTTCATGCTGTCACTCCAAACTCGTTACGTACAGTCGATATAGGTGCAATACGGCGAAATTTCGACCTTACTGCAGTGGACCTACTCCTCAAACAGTTCCGTTTGCTCTTCGTCGTCTTGGCTTTCGTCTTCGGCCTCACCGGGCCCAGGCATATCCGTGGGCGGTGGGCGATTGTCCAACAATCCAGCCGAGCGAAGCTCTTTCAAGCCCGGCAAATCACGTGCAGTTTCCAAGCCGAAGTGGTCCAGAAACTCCTGCGTGACCACAAATGTTACAGGTCTGCCTGGCGTCATACGGCGGCGGCCAAAGCGGATCCAATCCATCTCAAGCAATTGATCCACCGTGCCGCGGCTTACGGCGACACCGCGAATTTCTTCAATCTCTGCGCGCGTAATCGGTTGATGATATGCAATAATCGCAAGGGTTTCGATGGCCGCGCGCGACAGTTTGCGGTGCTCAATGGTTTCGCGCTGCATCAAAAACCCAAGGTCCGGCGCCGTGCGCAGCGCCCATGCCTCGCCCACGCGCACAAGGTTCACGCCCCGCCCCTCGTAGCGTTTTCCCAAATGCACCAGTGCCGTTTGCGGCTCACACCCCATCGGCAGGCGCGAGGCGATATCTTTCAGGCTCAACGGCTCCGCGGTTGCAAATAAAATCGCCTCAACCATCCGTTCCTGTTCTGCCATCGGCGGGGCATCAAACAGGCTTTCATCCTGCGTCTCAGTTGGCGCATCGACCTGATCTTTTTCAGGCTGGTCAGCGGCGTTCACATCATCCGTCATGGTCACGTTTCCTGATCTGAATGGCAGAGAAAATCTCGCCCTGTCGTATCTCAATCTTACCCGCTTTGGCCAACTCAAGAGTTGCTGCAAAATTGGCCGCCGTGGCAGAGCGGCGCTTTTTGGGGTCCATTTCCCACCCATCGGGCAGGTAGCTTGTCAAATCCGTCCACTCGCCTGCATACCCAATCAGCCCGCGCATCCGCTCAAGGGCTTGCTCAAGGGTCATGGTGGCTTCGCGGTCCATCACAAAGGGGCGGAATTCATCTTTGGTACGGGTGCGCGCGTAGCCCTGCATCAGGTCCATCAATGTGGCGGAATAAATCACTTTGCGCACGCGGGTGACGTCTTCGGGAATGCCGCACACAAAGAAATTACGGCCCTTTTGATCGCGTGCCATCAGTTTTGCCGCAGCGTCCCGCATGGCGGCCAAACGCTCAAGCTGGAACGCCAAATGTGCGGCAAGCTCCTCGCCCGAAGGGCCCTCTTGCGCGGGATCAGGTGGCAGCAAAAGGCGTGATTTCAAAAACGCCAACCACGCCGCCATCACAAGATAATCCGCCGCCAGTTCAAGCCGCAGTTCCTTGGCTTTGTCGATAAACGCCAGATATTGGCGGGCCAGTTCCAGCACCGAAATTTTGCGCAGGTCAACTTTCTGGGTGCGCGACAAGGTCAGCAACAAATCAAGCGGGCCTTCAAAGCCGTCCACATCAACAATAAGCGCCTCGGCCGCAACGCGGTCGGCCACGCGCTCGGCGTCAAATTCAAAATCGTTTTGGGCGGGGTTTTCGGCAGACACGCAAGAGGCCTTTTTGATCGGGCACTGCCCTCAGGCAGCTTAGGACGTTAACAGTTCGTTAAATTCGACCTCAAGGGCCGCGATGTCAACCTCATCAGGGGTGCGGCGGCTTTCAACGGCTTTTGTGGCGCGAAGTGCTGCGTTGTCGGTCATCAAACCGCTTGCCGTGGCTACGTCTGTCATCTCGGCCAGATCACCGTTGCAATGCAAAACCACATCACAACCCGCATCAAGCGAGGCCCGCGCGCGCTCGGCCGCCGTGCCGCTAAGCGCCTGCATGCTGATATCATCGGTCATGAGCAGCCCGCCAAACCCGATTTCATCGCGAATGATCTTTTGCATCACAGGACTGGTCGTGGCTGGTGCCTCGTCAAACGCCTCAAACACGATGTGCGCGGTCATCGCCATGGGCAAATCCCCCACGGCGGCAAAAGCGGCGAAATCTTCGCGACGCAGCACCTGTGCCGTTTCAGTTACCCGCGGCAGCGCCTTGTGACTGTCGACAGTTGCGCGGCCGTGACCCGGCATATGTTTGGCCACAGGAACAACCCCACCGTGAGACAGCCCCGCAGCTACCGCTTGGGCCAAGGCGACCACGGTTTGCAAGTCTTCTGCGTAGCAACGATTGCGCAAAAACGGATGGGTCTGGGCCGTTGCGATATCGACCATGGGCGCGCAATTGCTATCAAGGCCAGAGGCGCGCAATTCAGCTGCAATGATGCGGTAACGCAGATACATCGCACGGGCTGCGTCTTTGCCATTTTCCGCGACTTGGGCAGATTGATCCAACGGGGGCAGCCACTGTCGCCACTGGGGCGCAGTTAACCGCTGAACGCGGCCGCCCTCTTGATCAACAGTGATGATCGCGTCGCGGCCAACCGCCTCGCGCAGCTGTACGGTTAGGCGTTGCAACTGCTGCGGCGTTTCAACATTGCGCGCAAATAGGATGAAGCCCCAAGGGTCCGCCTCACGGAAAAACCGCGCCTCAGCCTGTGTAAGGTCCGTGCCTGAGCAGCCAAGGATAAACGCGCCATGTGATATTGAGCCCTTTGACATCATACAGCCCCCACACCGTGAAACGGCACAGGATCAACACTCATCAAATTAGCGCTTAACAATCGACAAACACCGCGCGTTTTCGGCTTCAAGTGCAGAACAAAAACGCTGTGCGTCTGCCAATTGATCAAACCCCAACGCGCGCAACCGGTAGAAGGTTGTTCCATTCTTTTCAGCCCGCTCAATGACGCGTTTTTTCGTGGCCAGATAACCATCAAAAGTTTTCGCCAAGCGGTTCCACTCGCCCCGCGCCACTTCTGCGCTGTCGAATGCGCCAAGTTGGACCAAAGGCGTGCCCAACGGCACAGACGCAGGATCAACCTCAACACCTGTTGATGTAATATTCGCAGGGGCCGACGCCTGAATGACGTTGCCGCGCATTACGCGGGCTTTTGGGCGCAAAGATGTGCCAATGCCGCCCTTTTCGACAGCCAATTTGGGCGCCGGTGCCACGGGTGTCAGGCTGGGTGTGTTTGCAGCGATTGAGGCAACCAACTCATCCAAAGCGGCTTTGGTTGCTGGCGTATTTCGGGCCACCGCACTGACTTGCTGAACATTGCTGAGGGACAAACTGCTGTCCGTCTCATTGTTCGCAGTCACATCGTTTGTTTCAGGCGCTGCCGTCACGGGCACTTTTGCAGTACCCCCGTTGGACGTAGGCATAAGAACGCCCGCAACATCATCAGCCGTAATTTCTACAGGCGCAGGCGCAAGCATCAACTGATCAGGGGCCGCAGGGGCCGATCCCAATGCAGCGATCTCATTCACGGCCAACCCTTGATGTGCCGCAGGGGTGCCGCCGGGTTTTTTAGGTTGGATGCGCATTGGACCTTCAAGGGCTTTGACCACAGGGACGCCACTGACATCACGAGAAATCAGATTGTAGCTCCAGACTGCGACGCCAATCACCAAGGCGATCGAAGTAAGCGCACCTGCCGCGTTTACGAACAAATGGGGTTTTGAGGAGGCGCTTGCCGCGCCAGAACCGGCCTCACCGTAGCCGGTTTCACCATAATAGTGCTGCTGCCCCGCATAAGCATCACGCCCACGCAAAGCCGTTCCAGCACCCACGGAATGGGATTTTTTAAACATGTCGCCTCACTGCCCGCCGCCCTTGTTTTATGGGTCGTCCGGGTCTCTAAACTTGCCTCAAACCCCCTCACCCAAATGGGCAATTAGCGGACGGTGCGGCTTGTTAGATCAGCGCATCTCGGTCGCAGGAATTACGCCCAGGATACCTAAACCGTGAGAAATAACAACACAAACAGCCTTAATAAGCGCAATTTTCGCCTGTGACACCGCAGCATCGTCTTGGATGAAGCGTAATGAGTGGTCATCATTGCCACGGTTGTAGAGGCTGTGCATCTCACTGGCCAAGTCATACAGATAGAACGCGACGCGGTGCGGCTCGTGGGTGCGTGCGGCCACTTCGACCAAACGGGGCCACTCTGCAAGCTTTTGGGCCATGGCGATTTCTGCCACGTGATCCAACAGGCTCAGGTCCGCGCTAGCAAGGGTGGCGTCATCCACCGCGATGCCCGCCTCGGCGGCTTTGCGCATCACCTGATGCACCCGCGCGCTGGCATATTGGACGTACCAAACGGGATTGTCTTTGGATTGCTCGGTCACTTTGTCGATGTCAAAATCAAGCGGCGCATCGTTTTTGCGCGTCAGCATCACAAAGCGCGTCACGTCCGGGCCAACCATTTCAACAACATCCGCAAGGGTCACAAAAGTCCCTGCCCGTTTGGACATTTTGAACGGCTCACCGTTTTTCATCAGCTTCACCAATTGGCACAGCTTGATATCAAGAGCGACTTGCGTGTCAGACAACGCCGAAACCGCCGCTTTCATCCGTTTGACGTAACCGCCGTGATCCGCGCCAAGCACGTCGATCAAGCCGTCAAAGCCGCGGGTAATCTTGTCATAGTGATATGCAATGTCGGGGGCAAAATAGGTCCACGCCCCATCAGATTTTTGCACCGGACGGTCCACATCATCACCGTAGTCGGTGGATTTAAACAAGGTCTGCTCACGCGGCTCCCAATCTTCAGGCAGCTTGCCTTTGGGCGGCTCCAGAGTGCCTGTGTAGATCAACCCTTTGCTGCGCAGGTCCTCAATCGCGTCTTCAATGCGACCCGTGCCATAAAGCGACTTTTCGCTAAAAAAGACATCCATGGAGACACCCAAAGCGGCCAGGTCATCACGGATCATCGCCATCATGGCGTCCGTTGCAAAAAGGCGCAGCTCAGCCAGCCAGACCTCTTCGGGCTGATCCACATAGGCGTCACCCACTTTGTCTTTGAGCGCGATGCCCACTTCAATCAGGTAATCACCGGGGTACGTGCCATCCTCAAAGGCGACCTGCTGTCCATGCGCCTCAAGGTAGCGCAGGTAGACCGAACGCGCCAAAACATCGACCTGTCCGCCCCCATCATTGATGTAGTATTCGCGGGTCACATCATAGCCTGCGTACGCCAGAAGTGAGGCAAGCGCGTCACCAAAAACCGCCCCGCGGGTGTGGCCCACGTGCAGCGGGCCCGTTGGGTTTGCGCTGACGTATTCCACGTTAATTTTTTTGCCGCCACCAAGATTGCTTTGACCGAACTGCGAATCAACAAGGGCGGACTTCACCACGCCCTGCCAAAGAGATTTGGACAAACGCAGGTTCAAAAACCCGGGACCTGCCACGTCGGCGGCCTCAATCCGTGGATCGTTCAGCAACGCTGCCGCAAGTGCATCAGCAATATCACGCGGCTTCATTTTGGACGATTTGGCCAGTACCATCGCGGCATTCGTGGCCATATCACCGTGGCTTGCGTCACGGGGGGGCTCGACGGTGACATTGTCGAAACTCAGACCCTCGGCCAGAACACCTGCCTGCACCATCCCCTCAAGCGACGTCACAACAAGGGCGCGAATATCAGCAAACAAATTCATAGGGCAGTTCCTTCGGGTATCTTCCGGTGTCTTCACTCGGGCGCGCCCACCAATGGCGAGCGGCGCAAATTAGGCGGCATGGCGCGTTAGCATTCCCTTACCACGCTGCACGCTAGGGTCAACAAATCGCGCGCCACGCCGCGTATACAGCTTTGTTAAAGTTCCAAATGCGCCTCGGCTTGGGCCAACGCAAAACGGTCCGTCATGCCAGCGATATAATCGGCCACCAATCTGGCGCGCTCCACATCTTGGGTCGCGGCGGCCACGTCCTCGGCCCACTCTTTGGGCAACAATTCGGGGCGGGCCATATAAAGCGGGAATAGCCCCTCAACCACGCGCGTCACACGTTTGCGCATCGCAACCACTTCGGGCGCGCGGTACATCTGTTTGAACAAAAACGCGCGGATAACCTTCAAATCCGCGCACAAACTGGCTGAAAACTGCACCACAGGGGCGCCGTTGCTGCGTACTTGATCGGCGGATGTTATCCCCTCCAACAACCCGCGTGAGGTTTTGATCACATCAGCGACCATCACGCCAAAAACGCGGCGCAGCGCCTCGTGACGACGCCGTTTAGGCGCAAGACTCGGATAGGCAGCATCCACCTGAGCGTAAGCATTGCCCACAATCGGCAACGCACAAATATCATCATCGGTAAAAAGTCCCGCGCGCAAACCGTCGTGCAGATCGTGATTGTTGTAGGCAATATCATCCGACAGGGCCGCAACCTGCGCTTCGGCGCTGGCGTGGGTGTGCAGCTCAAGATCGTGACACGCGGTGTACTCCGACAGCGCAAATGGCCGCGGCTGCGGCACGGGGCCGTTATGCTTTGCGATCCCTTCAAGACACTCCCACGTCAGGTTAAGCCCGTCGAATTCAGCATAGTGCCGTTCAAGTGAGGTTACGATTTTAAGCGCCTGCGCGTTGTGATCGAACCCACCGTAAGGTTGCATTAATGCATCCAGCGCGTCTTCGCCTGTGTGCCCAAACGGTGTGTGCCCCAGATCATGGGCCAGCGCGATCGCCTCGGTCAGATCAAGATCAAGGCCCAGTGCCCCCGCCATAGTGCGCGCCACCTGTGCCACCTCAATCGTGTGGGTCAGCCGCGTGCGATACGCATCGCCTTCATGTTCTACAAAAACTTGGGTTTTGTGTTTGAGGCGGCGGAATGCGCTGGCGTGAATGATGCGGTCACGGTCGCGCTGAAAAGGAGACCGGAAGTCGTATTCCTGTTCAAAGACCAACCTGCCGCGGCTATCGCCGGGGGTGGACGCGTAAAGTGCCGTCATGTGTCTGCCGTCTCTTGTGATGCCTGCCTGCGGTCTTATATGATGAGGTGTCTGATGTCACAACAGGTGCCTTTGCCATGCTCACACTGCCCCCCACCGTCACGCCCCGCGCGTTTGAACGCCTTGCTGAAATTGGCGCTGCCTCAAACGGTAAAGTGCTGCGCATCGCGGTTGAGGGCGGCGGATGCTCTGGGTTTCAATACGAGATCGACCTCGACATCCCCAAAGACGATGATCTGGTGCTCAGCGGCGCAGGCGAAAGCGTGGTGCTTGATCCGGTGTCTTTGCCGTTTTTGGCCGATGCGGTAATTGATTTCGAAGAGGAATTGATTGGCGCGCGGTTCGTCATCAACAACCCCAACGCGACCAGCTCATGCGGCTGTGGCACCAGCTTTTCAATGTAGCGATCAATCCGCGCCATAAGGCCCGTCAAAGTCGCAAAAAGCGCTTTCCGCCCGCCGTGGCCCGTGGCACAAGTGCCCCATGAAAATCGCAAGCTTCAACATCAACGGGATCAAAGCCCGCGTGCCCGCCCTTCTTGATTGGCTATCCGAGGCGCAGCCCGATGTGGCCGTGTTGCAAGAGATCAAATCCGTGGATGAGGCATTCCCCCGCGAGCCAATTGAAGACCTCGGCTACATCGTGGAAACCCACGGTCAAAAGTCGTTCAATGGCGTGGCGATCTTGTCAAAATTACCGCTTGAGGACATCCAACGCGGCCTACCCGGCGACGAGACCGACGAGCAAGCAAGGTGGATTGAAGCGACTGTTGTTGGCAAGCAGGCGATCCGTATCTGCGGGCTGTACCTGCCCAACGGGAATCCGGTGCCTGGGCCGAAATACGACTATAAACTTGCGTGGATGGACCGCCAGATTGCCCATGCAAAGAACATGTTACGCCAAGATATGCCGTTTTTGATGGCCGGTGATTACAACATTATCCCGCAACCCGAAGATTGCGCTAACCCTGCGGCGTGGGCGGATGATGCGCTTTACCGTCTTGAAAGCCGTACTAAATTTCGCGAATTGTGCGCCCTTGGCCTGACAGAGGCGTTTCGTGCGCGCAACGCGGCCCCCGAACAATACACGTTTTGGGATTATCAAGCGGGCGCCTACAACCGCAATGACGGCATCCGGATTGACCACTTTTTGCTGTCGCCCCAAGCCGCTGACCTGCTGACAGATTGTCAGGTAGACGCCGATGTGCGCGGCCGCGAAAAGCCCTCGGACCACGTGCCTATATGGGTCGAGCTGGACATCTAGACAGTACTTTTGGCAGAGCGGCTAAAATGCCGCTGTCACGTCATAGCCATAGAGCCAATTGAACTTTCGGACGGCAGAAGATGGCACAATGGCTGAACCACCTCGCAAAACTGCATGAGCTACGGCCTGTAGCGCTTTGTTTTTTATGTGATAGTTTCGCGCGTTAGCATTTGCCGCCTCAATTGTACGCACGACCCGTGCACGGCGGATGTCTTGGAACAATTGCAAACCGCGCAGCACTGCTGCGCCGGATTGATCCCCCGATAGAGATTGCGCCAACGCCGCCGGCAAACACCACGCGTCTTCCAGCGCGAGGTTCGCGCCTTGGGCCAAAAACGGCAACGTTGGATGGGCCGCGTCCCCGACCAGAACCGCAGATGCACCATTGACAGAACCATACCATTTCCGCGCGACAAGCCGCCGAAACAACCCCCAGATATGCACCTTCTCAACTTGAGACAGCCATTCTGGCACGGGGCCGCCGAAGTCTGCAAACGCCGCACGAAGCGCCTCTGGGTCATCAGGGGTGCTCCAACTATCTGCGGCCCACGTGCTGCGCTCTTGCACAGCCACGATGTTGCGCCGCCCGCCTTTCAACGGGTAACTCACCAAATGCCGGCCAGCGCCCATGAAAACCTGCGCCTCGGCGGGCTCGTCGGGATGTGCATCAATGATCGCGCGCCACGCCACTTGGCCCGTGAAAAACGGCGGGGCATCACCGCCAAGACCCGCCCGCAGACCCGAACACGCGCCGTCAGCCGCAACTGTTAGTGCCCGCTCTGTATGACGCGCACTGCTCGCCTCAATTCGTGCGTTCAGATTAAGATCAATCCCTAAGCTGTCCAAATCATGTGATAAAGCCGCAATCAGGTCCGCGCGACGGGCCATCAAAAACGTGCCATCGACGTTGGTGAAATCCATGCGCAGCACTTGTTTGCCGCGCTGGTTGCGCAAAACAACCCCGCGTCCCTCAAGGGATGTGTCGCGAAGGGCCTCGCCAAGCCCAAGCGCATCAATCACGCGCATCCCATTTGGGCTTAGCTGCAAACCCGCACCCAGTTCGCGGATCTCGGGCGCTTGCTCAAACACGCGCACGTTTGCCCCGCGCATCGCCGCAGCGCGCGCTGTGGCAAGCCCCGCTACGCCGCCGCCAACGACATCGATCTGCATGTGGTGAAGTTCACTTTTCATCACCCCGTCATAGCCCGCGCTTCGTCCAGGTGCAAAGCGGCAAAAGAAAAAGGCTCCCCCGAACTACCGGTGATGCCTTTTCATTATAAATTACCGATCAGGCGGCGCTTTGCCTTAATCGTCGCGGTGTACTTTTTCGCGGCGCTCATGACGCTCCTGCGCCTCAAGGCTCATGGTTGCGATCGGACGCGCATCAAGGCGCTTGAGGCTGATCGGCTCACCAGTAACAGAGCAATACCCAAACTCGTCCTCATCGATACGGCGCAAAGCAGCGTCAATTTTTGAGACCAGTTTGCGCTGACGGTCACGTGTACGCAGCTCAAGCGCGCGGTCTGTTTCCTCGGACGCACGGTCGGCTACATCGGGAATATTGCGCGTGCCATCTTGCAAACCTTCGATGGTGTCGCGTGTGTCAGATTGCAGATCGTGCTTCCACGCAAGCAACTTGCGGCGGAAATACTCGAGCTGGCGGTCATTCATGAAAGGCTCGTCCTCGGCGGGACGATAGTCGTCTGGCAGAAAGGTCTCTGCTTTCATAGTAAAGCTTCCCTCAGTAATCATGCCGCGACCCTGATATATGTAAAGGCCAGCGGTTCACGTGCCCCCTTAGCGCAAACGCCCCCGCCTGCCAAGGTCGAATTCGGCCAAAAACTGCATCACAGCCCTTGATAACAAGTTAATATCTGAATGTTTGTGCAACCTTTTTGTTGCCTGAATGAACTAAACTGATAAGTTATCCACAACGACGCGAAAATCGCGCGATACATGAGGCAGATATGAAATTTACAGGCACCGATGGCTATGTAGCCACGGACGACCTGACTGTTGCGGTAAATGCGGCAGTCACATTGCAGCGTCCCCTTTTGGTTAAAGGCGAACCAGGCACCGGTAAAACGGAGCTAGCCCTACAAGTTGCGCGCGCGCTGAAAACACCGATCATCGAGTGGAACATCAAATCCTCCACCCGTGCGCAACGAGGGCTTTATGAATACGATGCGGTTAGCCGTCTGCGCGATAGCCAGTTAGGTGATCCAAAAGTAAACGATGTCAGCAATTACATTCGTAAAGGCAAGCTTTGGGAGGCCTTTGACGCCCCCGAACGGGTGGTGCTGTTGATTGATGAGATCGACAAAGCAGACATCGAATTCCCCAATGATCTGCTGCAAGAGCTCGATAAAATGGCGTTCCACGTCTATGAGACCGGCCAAACCGTTCAGGCCACGCACCGGCCCATCGTCATCATCACATCAAACAACGAAAAAGAGCTGCCAGACGCGTTTTTGCGCCGCTGTTTTTTCCACTACATCAGCTTTCCAGATCCCGAGACGCTGAAACAAATCATTGCGGTGCATCATCCTGCCATCAAAGGTGATTTGCTGAACGCGGCTCTTACGCAGTTCTATGAAATCCGCGAGACGGACGGGCTTAAAAAAAAGCCATCAACCTCTGAAGTGCTGGATTGGCTGAAGCTGCTCTTGGCCGAAGATCTGACGGCGCAAGACTTGAAACGCGAGGGCGCCAATGCGCTGCCAAAACTTCACGGCGCGCTTTTGAAAAACGAGCAAGACGTGCATTTGTTCGAACGGCTCGCGTTTATGGCGCGCAGCCAAACAGGGCGGCGGTAAGCATCGTGCGCGGTGTGACCCTTTTATTTAACACGGCGCAGAGCGTCACATGCGGGCCCGCCCAAAAAAGCCGACAGCTTTGCACAAATGCCGCGCCATGATCGCGCGCGCACCCCAGAATTGCCGCAATCCAAAACCATCTCGCCCATCGTAGTTGTTATGTTGCGGGGCGTTACCTGAATGCGGTCAATTGTGTTTGCGGGCTTATTTGCCCTTAGTTCTTGTGCCCCGACCAATACAAATTCAGTCACCAGCCGCGCGGCCGTCGATGTGCCTGCGGTTAAGGTCTTTGCCACGCCGCGCCCGCGCCGCCCCGTTCGGTCAAACCGTGAGATTACGCGTGATTTCATGGACCTGACGTTCCGGCTTGAAAGTGGCCGCACTGTACCGTTTTTCACACGGTTTGAGGGTCCTATTGAGGTACGCCTGTCCGGCGACGATCTGCCCGCCACCATCACCCGTGATCTTGAGACATTGCTGCGCCGCCTGCGTAATGAGGCTGGCATCCCGATTAGCCGCACTGACGCAGACAACGCGCAGATCAACATCGAAATCATCCCTGCCCGCCAGTTGAAAAGCCTTGTGCCCAATGCTGCGTGTTTTGTGGTGCCGGGCGTTGCAACGTGGGATGCCTAAAAAAAGCGCACCGCAGTGACGCCCTTGATTGGACGCAACTACAGACCCGTTCAAACATTGCGGTTTTTTTGCCATCAGGTACCAGCTCCCAAGAAATGCGCGACTGTCTACACGAAGAAGTGGCACAAGGTTTTGGCCCGCTGAATGACCTTTACCGCCTTTCAGACAGCACTTTTAATGATGACAACTTTCATACGGTTTTGACCGGTTTTGACATGCTGATCCTGCGTGCGACCTATGCGCCCGAATTGCGCAGCGGCATGAGCCCCGCCCAAGTGCGCGCAAGACTGCCGGCTATTCTGGCCCGCCTCAACCCGCGCGGGCAAGGCATTGGCAACAGCCAACGCACATCAACGCCGCGCAAATGGAGCGACGCTGTCACCACGGCGCTGCAGCGTGCCTGCGCGTATCAAGTCCATCAATGAGGCCATGCGCATTGCCCAGGCAGAAGGTTGGACCGATGCCCGCAGTGCATTGGGCCATTTCATCAAAGGCAGGCTGCATATGGGCAGTGACAATGCCCGCGCATTCAGCCACTTCCGCCAAGCGGATGCGATCTATGCCACCCTTCCTGATGCGGCACTACAACGCGCCCATGTTGGCGTCCACATGGCCGCGTTTTCGCTCACCCAAGGGGACGGCGAAGCCGCCGTGGCGTGGGTTGATCGTCACTTAAACGCCGCACAAACCTCTGAAAATGCGGCACTTTTGGCGACACTCATGATGCTAAAGGCTGAAGGTCTTAGCCAACAAGGCCGCGCATCGGCGGCACAGCTTGTCAGGGTGGACAGTTTGGGGTGGGCGCGCTACGGGTTTGGCACAGAGAAAGAAGTGAGCGCGCGCCTCAAAGAGATCGCCTCGCTCTCTCCACAGATTTGGCGCAGCGGAGGATAATTCCCTATGATCTCATTCCCCCTTCTTATGCTTTTGGCATTCATCGTTGGCGGCATATTTGGCGCGATCATTGCCAAACTGCGCGGCGGTGCGCGCAAAGACATGGTGCACTACTTTTTCGTGTGGGGCGTCATTGCATTTATCATCATGACCGTGGGCGGAACGCTCGCCGCGCGCTGATGTTTCTGCCGTTTTTCGAAAACCTAAGACGTCACGGGGTCCCTGCGACCCTGCGCGAGTTTTTGGCGTTTCTAGACGGTATGGCAGCGGGTCTTGCCACATATGATGCGGACGGGTTTTACTATCTGGCGCGGCTTACCTTGGTCAAAGACGAGCGGCATTTGGACAAGTTCGACCGTGCCTTTGCAGCCAGCTTTTCCGGCCTTGATGAGATCAGTGCCCAAGACGTGCTCAACGCAGTTGATATCCCTGACGAATGGCTGCGCAAGATGGCCGAAAAACACCTTAGCCCCGAAGAGCGCGCAGAGATTGACGCACTTGGCGGGTTTGAGGCGTTGATGGACACGCTGAAAAAGCGCCTTGAGGAACAAAAAGGCCGCCACCAAGGGGGCAGCAAGTGGATCGGCACTGCGGGCACCTCGCCTTTTGGTGCGCATGGCTACAACCCCGAAGGTGTGCGCATCGGGCAAAACGAAAGTCGCCACCAACGTGCGGTCAAAGTTTGGGACAAGCGCACGTTTCGCAACCTCGACGACAGTGTCGAATTGGGCACCCGTAATATCAAAGTCGCCCTCAAACGGTTAAGACGATGGGCGCGTGATGGCGCAAGTGAAGAGTTTGATCTGGACGGAACTGTCAACGCCACGGCCAATGCCGGCTACCTTGATGTCAAAACCCGCCCCGAGCGGCGCAATGCCGTAAAAGTATTGCTTTTCTTTGATGTTGGCGGATCAATGGACGCCCATATCAAAGTGGTAGAAGAGCTGTTCAGTGCCGCAAAATCGGAATTCAAACAGCTTGAACATTTTTACTTCCACAACTGCCTTTACGAAAGCGTGTGGCGCGACAACGCACGCCGGTGGGACGATAAAATTCCAACGGCGGAAATATTGCGCACATATGGACCCGACTACAAATGCATCTTCGTCGGCGATGCCAGCATGTCCCCCTATGAAATCGCCTACATCGGCAGCGCGAATGAATATTGGAACGATGAGGCCGGTCACACATGGCTCAACCGTGCGCGCGCGCAATGGGCCGATCACCTTTGGATCAACCCTGTGCCCGAGGCCTATTGGGATTACACCCAATCCATCGGGATGATCCGCGAGATATTCGAAAACCAAATGGTGCCAATGACCCCCGATGGGCTGACGCGCGGTATGAAGCTGCTTGGCTAAGCCTTCGCGGCCTTTTTTTGGTAACAATCAACTTTTTGGTAACAATCAACGCGCGTTACAGCCATTTCCCACACAAAACTGTGATGTGCAGCCGTGCACGGATCACAAGGCCGTGGCGCAGGGTGACAGCACGCATTTTGCAGCCCATATGCTGATGCAGGTTCACACGGAAGACCACCCCGCTTGTCACCTGACAGGGTCGGAGTTGGCCCAACAAATGTAAAAGGAGGACCTCACGATGACACGTTCACAGACCCTTCTTAATGGTCACTCATTCAAAAACGCAGCTCTTGCACTGGTGCTTGGATTGGGCGCGTCCCTTGGCGCTACGACCGTCGCCAGCGCAGATCAGCTTGCGCGTTCCGCAGGCGTTGAGCCAGGCGTTTATCCAAAGGCTGTTTTGATGCAAATCGTGCAAGCCAAAGCCGATAACAACACAGCACAGCCGACGCATATTTTGCGCGAAGCAAACGCCAAGAAAGCGGACCCGGCCCAAGCATTTGTGCTGACAGTCTCGGCCGACGAAGCAAAAGTAGGTGAGCACCTGTTTGATCCACGGCGGTTCTAACGTCCCCCCAGACGGCGCGTGTGGTTAAAGCTGCTGCGCCGTCGCAAAAAGTATCGCCGTTACCGCGCCCTTGTTGAAAGGCCAGCCTTTGGGTTCGCCATCTTCAGCGAGGGCGCTTTTTATTTACGCACAGAAGTTTGCACCAAACACTGGCAAGCCCGCCCACACTGCCCCATATAAAGGGCATGTTGAAATTTGCCCCCATCCTTTTGGCGCTTGCCTATGGCTATGTCATGGTGCGCTTTTCTGCGTGGCGCACGGCCCGCGAGCTTGATCGCAACAACACCGAGCTTGCTGATCCCATTTTGACAACCCACACCGCGGCCATGGCCAAGGCGCTCGATATCCCGCGCATCCGCGTGCACATCTACGAGATCGAGCCCGTCAACGGACTGGCCGCACCTGACGGGCGTATTTTCATCACACGTGGGTTTTATCAGAAATTTCAGGCCGGTGAGGTCACAGGCGCGGAAATGGCATCAGTCATCGCCCATGAATTGGGACACGTCGCGTTGGGTCATTCGCGCCGCCGAATGATTGATTTTTCAGGCCAAAATGCGCTGCGCACAGCACTGGCTATGGTTTTGGGGCGCTTTATTCCGGGTGTCGGCCCGTGGATTGCGGGGATGCTGACATCGCTGATCGCGGCACGGCTTTCACGAACCGATGAATATGAGGCGGACGCATATGCCTCAGCGTTGCTGCACAAATCCGGCATCGGGGTTGAACCGCAAAAGACGCTTTTCACCAAGCTTGAAAAACTAACGGGCGCACGCGGCGGCAGCCCTGCGTGGTTGCTTAGCCACCCTAAAACTGAAGAACGGATCAAAGCAATTGAGGCCAATGTCGCCAAATGGGATGCGGTGCAAAAGTAACGCCTAGTAAGTCAGCAGACCTCTTAGGACTGAAGCGCTTTGCCCAACCGCGGCAGACGCGCTTTTTTCAACAGCCCCCGCGTGGTCCATGTACTGCCTGACAGCTTGTCTGCTTGGGAGCGCACCCCTTCAACGACGTCGGCCATGACCTCAGGGTTGGCATGCCACAGCCCCAACAAGAATTGATCGGGGTCTGCGCGCGAAACGCCTTCTTCGGCCAGAATATTGCGCGGGAAATCTTTGGCGTTGTTGGTAATGATCACATCGGACGAGCCTGCGATGGCCGCAGCCAACACATGAATATCATTCTGGTCAGGCAGCCAAAGCCGCGCCAAATCACCGTCTTTGGGCCGTATTTGGGCGCGTGTGAAATGCGCATTGAGCATCACCGCCTCAGACCGCGCAGCGACCTCGTCACTTGCCCCATGGCGCGCCGCAGCGCGGGCCCATTCTTCCAACAGCCGTTCAGACCACTGCGGCTCAAACAGCCCCGTGCGGGCGGCACCAATGACCACCTCGCGCATCACGGTTGGATAAAGAACGCAGGCGTCGATTAGCGCTTTCACGGCAGCAACCGATAAAACAGCGCCTTCAAGTATCCGCTTTCCGAAAGCTGTGGCATCAACGGATGATCTGGTCCTGCAAACCCTGCGTGAATGTGCTGGGCACGGCGCCCTGCCCGCCCGATACCCCGCGCCGATGAGCGCGCAAATTTATGCACATCCGCTGCGTGCGAGCATGAGCACAGCACAAGATATCCGCCCTCGGCCACAAGTGGTGCCGCCAGTTTTGCCACCCGCTCATAGGCGCGCAGTCCACGATCGAGCGATTTTTTCGACGGCGCAAATGCAGGTGGATCACAGACCACCACGTCGAACTTAGCACCTTCTTCGTTTAGCGCCTCAAGAACGGCAAATGCATCCCCTTTGCGCGTGCTGAGCTTGTCGCCCATGCCCATGGCATCCGCACCGCCTTGGGCCAGATCAAGCGCGGGCTGTGCACCGTCAACGCACGTGGCGCTTTGCGCACCCGCCGCCAGCGCCGCAAGCCCAAAGCCACCAACATGGGAAAACACGTCCAACACCCGTGCGTCTTTCGACAGCCGCGCCGTTACCGCGTGGTTTGGCCGTTGGTCAAAGAACAGACCAGTTTTTTGACCACCCATAACGTCCGCCAGATAAATGGCACCGTTCATCGGCACTTCCAATGGCCTGTCCGGCGCTGTGCCTGCAAGAACCTCGGACACGTCATCAAGCCCTTCCAGCCCGCGCGCACGGCCCGAGGCGTTTTTGATCACACAGCTCACGCCCGTCACCGATTGCAGCGCGGCTGACAGCTGCGCAATCCGCGCATCGGCCCAAGCGGCGTTAGGTTGCACCACTGCAACATCGCCAAACCGGTCAATGATAACACCGGGCAGCCCATCAGCCTCTGCGTGGATCAACCTGTAGAATGGCGCATCGAACATCCGCTCACGGTGCTCGAACGCCGTCTGCAACCGCGCCTCAAACCACGCCTGATCAATCGTCGTAGTAACATCGCGGTCAAGCATGCGCGCAATGATCTGGCTGTCGGGTGTGACCCCCACAAGGCCCAATGGCTTGCGGTCTGCGTCTTCCAAAATGGCCAAGCTACCAGCGCCTAAGGCTTTGGTGCGCCGATCCGTCACCAAATCCTCTGCATAGACCCAAGGCGCGCCAAACCTGATGGCACGGGCGTCGGATTTTGGTTTCAGTCGAACTACGGGAAGATCGATGGGTGAAGCGGGCACATCTGTGGTGGTTTGTGTCATAATGCCTCCCTTAAAGCACACGATTGAATTGGCCAAGCATCATAGCAAACTGCGGCAAACTGTGTCCCACATACTGAAACTGCTGGACTTGTTAGCGCAAACATCGCTAGAACGCGGGTAAATATCAGACGTCAAAGCCGATGGAGCCTGCCACATGTCGCTAAACCCAACCCTCAAAGCCGTGACAGACCGCATCATTGCCCGATCAGAAAAGCGCCGCGGGAAATATCTTGAGCGTATGCGCAAAGCCGCAGACATTGGCCCCAAACGCGGCCACCTTAGCTGTGGCAACCAAGCCCATGCCTATGCAGCGATGGGCGATGCAAAGGACCGCCTGCTTGATGAGCAGTCCCCCAACATTGGCATCATTACCGCCTACAATGACATGCTTTCGGCCCACCAGCCGTTCAAAGAATTCCCTGATCTGATCAAAGCGGCCGCAGCCACCCACGGCGGCACTGCCCAAGTTGCGGGCGGCGTTCCGGCCATGTGTGACGGCGTGACCCAAGGCCAAGTGGGCATGGAGTTGTCGCTGTTTTCGCGCGATGTGATCGCATTGGCCGCAGGCGTTGGCCTGTCACACAACACTTATGACGCGGCGATATATTTGGGTGTGTGTGATAAAATCGTGCCAGGTCTTATCATTGCTGCCGGTACATTCGGCTATATCCCGTCGGTGTTTGTGCCAGCAGGTCCGATGACCAGTGGCTTGCCTAACGACGAAAAAGCCCGCGTGCGCCAACAGTTCGCAACCGGCGACATTGACCGGAGCCAGTTGATGGCCGCCGAAATGGCAAGCTACCACGGCCCCGGCACTTGCACATTTTATGGAACGGCGAATTCCAACCAAATGTTGATGGAATTCATGGGGCTGCACCTGCCCGGCGCATCTTTCGTGAACCCCAACACCCCACTTCGCGCAGCCCTTACGGAACATGCTACGAAAACGGCCCTCGGCATCACAGGACTGGGCGATTATTATACCCCTGCCTGCGATGTGCTCTCGGAAAAGGCGTTTGTGAATGGCATCGTCGGGCTGATGGCGACGGGGGGCTCAACAAACCTTGTGCTGCACCTGCCTGCAATGGCGCGCGCGGCAGGCGTTGAACTTACGCTTGAGGACTTTGCCGATATCTCGGCGTTGGTGCCATTGATGGCAAAAGTATACCCCAACGGCCTCGCGGACGTGAACCATTTCCACGCTGCAGGTGGGCTGGGCTACATGATCGGTGAGTTGTTGAACGCTGGCCTGCTGCACGACGATGTGGATACGATTGTCGGCAAAGGATTGTCGCGCTACACACAAGAGCCTGTGTTGCAGGACGGCAAACTTGAGTACCGCGAAGGCTCTGCGCAAAGCGAAAATGAAAAAATTCTCCGCCCTGTCTCAAACCCATTCCAACCTGAAGGCGGCGTAAAACAGCTGCGTGGAAACCTTGGGCACGGCATGATGAAAGTCAGCGCCGTCGCACCCGAACGTCAGATTGTCGAAGCGCCCATCCGTGTTTTCGAAGACCAGCATGACGTAAAAACGGCCTTCCAAAAGGGCGAGTTCACATCAGATACCATCGTCGTTGTGCGCTTCCAAGGCCCCGCGGCAAACGGCATGCCCGAGTTACACTCGCTCACCCCTACTCTGGCAGTGTTGCAGGACCGTGGCCTTAAAGTGGCGCTTGTTACAGATGGCCGGATGTCTGGCGCATCAGGCAAAGTTCCATCAGCGATCCACGTAGCACCCGAAGCGCTTCACGGCGGTCTTTTGTCAAAGCTGCAAGACGGCGATATCGTTCGGGTCGATGCGCAAAACGGCACTTTGGATGTGCTGACCGAAGGCGTTGACGCGCGCGCAGCAGCCACACCAGACCTTGAGAGCAACACATTCGGCGTTGGCCGCGAAATGTTTGAGGTATTTCGCGCCAACGTAGGCCCTGCTAGTTTTGGCGCCGGCGTTGTTGTGTAAACGCGGGATTGGATATTTATGAACAAAAGAAGATCAGCCCCCGAGACAGATACGCACGCGCGCAAAAGTCCCGTGGGGCCTTCTCTTGTTACAGCCATCGGCGTCCCCGCCTGTACTGCCGCTCCCGAATACAAAGCTTAAGTTGATTTACTGTTTCAATTCTTTTGTTTAAAAATATCCCCGCCGGAGGCACCCACGTCACTTTCCGGCACCAAATACCCCGAAGAGGATACCACCATGATGAGCCCACTCGACGCCAGCCACCACACCCGCGCAATTTGTGAACTGGCACCGGTTGTGCCCGTGCTCGTCATCCACGACGCCTCAATCGCACGTCCTTTGGCCGAAGCACTTGTGGCCGGCGGATTGCCCGCACTCGAAGTGACGTTGCGAACCCCCGCAGCCCTCGACGCGATCCGCGAGATGGCCAAAGTTGAAGGTGGCACCGTTGGCGCCGGAACCCTTTTGACGCCCACAGACGTAGAAGCCGCTAAAGAAGCCGGCGCGCAGTTCGGTGTCTCGCCTGGTGCAACGCCAAAATTGCTTGAGGCCTGCGCAATCTCAGCGCTGCCGCTGTTGCCCGGCGCATCCACCGCGTCCGAGGCTATGGCGCTGCTCGAAATTGGCTATTCGGTTCAGAAATTCTTCCCGGCCGAGGCAAATGGCGGTGCTCCCGCACTCAAAGCAATTGGCGCGCCTTTGCCACAGGTCTCATTTTGCCCAACTGGTGGCGTAACACCCGAAAACGCACCAACGTACCTTGGGCTGTCAAACACGCTTTGCGTTGGCGGAAGCTGGGTCTGCCCTGCCGATCTGATCGCCGCAAAAGACTGGGCTGCGATTGAAGAGCTGGCGCGCGAAGCCGCAGCACTTAAGCGGTAATCACTTAGCTGTTTATTCAGCTACACGCGCGGCACGCCCGCCGCGCCGTCCTGTGGCGGGGGCTGTTTCAAGGCCTTCGCGCAGCGTTTGTGTCATCGGATGATCCCCGTTTGATTGCCCGTAGTGGTTAATAAGCGGCTTGATATAATCTTGCATCGCGACACCCGCGGGCAGCCCAAGCGCCCAGTCCAGAAAAATCGAACGGCACTCAGGCGCGCTGATCCCATCAATTTTATAGCTTTCTTGGATCAATCCGCGTGGGTCCAAAAACTTGAAGTCAATCATCACCGCCTGCCCCATCTTTTGCGCCCCCAAGGGGCATAATCTGTTCAATACATGCACGCGCCGTTTGCCGCGCCTCAGTCACTTTTGCCAGCGCCTCGTCCTCGGAGCCAGCACCCAAAATACCATTTAGAACGCCAACCGCGCCCGTCCCGACTTTTGCTGCATCAAATGGCCCAAGGCTCAACTCGGCCTGCATCGCTTTCACGGCCCATAGGGTCTTGTAAGCTGCGGTGATGGCGCGTGCGTCCGCGTCATTCAGCCATCCGTTTGCGACTGTTGTCGCCAATTGCGCCGACGTATCGCGAGGTACCTCATCAAGCCCCACTTTCAGCGCACTGGCTTGGGCGAACAGCTCAATATCTTGCACGCCGCCCGCACCGTTCTTGACGTCCCACGGATCACTCGCCGGTTTAGCCCCCGCCAACCGCGCCCGCATATCGCTTGTATCACCCAGCACGTCTTTTTGCGTGTCCCGCAAAATATCATCGCGCAAAGCGTTCCAGTCCTGTGCCAACGCCCCGTCACCAAGCGCCTGCGCGCGCGTCAGGGCAAGATGCTCCCACGTCCACGCTTCTTCTTTCTGGTAGCTTGCATAAGAGGCCCAACCACTTGCCACAGGCCCTTGCCGCCCCGAAGGGCGCAGCCGCATGTCCACCTCATAAAACCGCCCTTCCGGCAATTGCGCCGTCAACGCCGTAATCAGCGCTTGGGTAAGGCGGGCAAAATATGTTCGCGTCTGCAACGGCCTTGCACCGTCAGACATAGCATCAGCGTCCGCATCATAAATCAAAATCAAATCCAGATCAGAGCCCGCGTTTAACTGACCCGCGGCCAGAGACCCCATCGCAATTGGAACCGCTCCGCGCCCCATCGGCGCGCCATGCTTTGATGCAAACTCCGCCGTGACCCGCGGCCAGAGGGCGCCAACCAAAGCCTTGGCAAGGGACGCGTATTGCGCACCTGCAGTTTGCGCATCAATCACACCGCGCAGATGATGCACGCCGATCCGAAAGTGCCATTCTTTCTTAATCCGTCGCGCCGTATCCAGCAACGCCTCATAATCCCCACAAGCCGCTAGAGCATCGGAAATTATGCCTCTTAACTGCGCATCACTTGGGAACGGCGCAAAGAAATCACCCGCAATGACCGCGTCGAGCACGTTGGAATTACGACCCAGATAGGCCGCAAGCGCGGGTGATGTCGCGCAAATCTCAAGAAGCAAATCCACCAGCGGGGCGTTGGCCTCAAAAAGGGAAAATACCTGCACACCTGCAGGCAAGCCGCGCAAGAACCCATCGAAATGCGCAAGCGCTTCTTCGGGGCGTGCCGCTTGGGCTAATTTAGCCACAATAGACGGGCGCAGGCGGTTAAAAATTTCTGTAGCGCGGGCAGATCGCATGGCGGGGTAGCTGGGCCAACGGGCAATCGTTTCTTGGCCAAAATCGTTCGGAACTGTAGGTGTGTCGCTTTCATGCTCGGTCATATTGAGACTTGCGATAGAACCATCTTCAGCAGGCGCTTCTGGCGCAAAGAACGCCTCTGTACGGCTGTGAACGCTCTCAAATAAGTCCTGCAATCGTTGCTTTAGCGGTGCCACGTCCTCGCCCATCATGGCGGCAAGCCGGCTGAAGCCTTCTTCATCGCGGGGCAACACGTGGGTTTGCGCGTCGGCAATCATTTGCAAGCGGTGCTCAACATCCCGAAGAGCGCGATATTTTACTTTAAGATCGCCCGCCAACTCATTGCTAACCCAACCTTTTGAGGAAATAGCATCAAGCCCTTCGCAGGTACCACGCACACGCAAATCAGGATCGCGCCCGCCTGCAATCAACTGCTGCGTTTGGGTGAAAAACTCAATCTCGCGAATACCGCCACGGCCCAGTTTCACATTATGCTCGGGCAATGAAATAACCCCTGCCAACCCCTTGTGTGCCCAAATCTTGAGGCGCATATCATGGGCGTCTTGGATCGCTGCAAAGTCCAGGTGCTTGCGCCAAACGAAAGGTCGAAGCCGCTCAAGATAAGCCTCCCCGGCTTTGTGATCGCCCGCGCAAACACGCGCCTTTACATGGGCCGCGCGCTCCCATGTGCGCCCCTCAGCCTCGTAATAAAGCTCGGCTGCAGACATCGACATGCACACGGGCGTCACCGCCGCATCAGGGCGCAACCGCAGGTCCGTTCGAAAGACATAACCATCGCGGGTTTGAGCGCTTATCGTTTTGGTTACCGCACGAATAATCTGCACAAATGCGTGGCGCACATCGGCCACATCATCACGGGCATAGCGGCTGTCATCAAAGAGGCAAATCAGATCAATATCGCTTGAGTAATTCAACTCAAACGCGCCCATCTTACCCATGGCGAGCACAACCAAGCCACCGTTTGTGGCAAGATCATCCTCGGTCAACCACGGCAGATGCCCCCTTTTGAAACGGGCCGCGAACTCTGCATCAAGGGCCGTTTGAAGTGCCGCGTCCGCAAGGTGGGTCAACGCGGTTGTGACACTTTCCAAGTGCCAGACACCGGCCAGATCCGCAAGTGCCGTAAGCAAGGCAATCCGTCCTTTTGACCGGCGCAAAGACGGGCTTAGCTCGCTCAGGGGCACGTTTGAGGCATAGCCCGCCACTGCCGCTAATTCGGCGCGCAGGGCCCCTTCAGGGTCTGCAAAAGCGTCCTGTAGCCACTCGTGATGCTTGCTGATCAGCCCGCTAAGGTACGGGCTACATCCTGCGGCACCGGCAACCACATCCGCCAACTGGCCATCGAACAGAACAGCGCGTTCGGCCCCGCGCTCAGGGTCAAAGGCACGCGGCATGCGGGTGATGGCATCTGTAAACTTCATATAAAACAACGTGATACGCGCGCCGTGATTGGTCAAGGACAACAATTGATCAAAAAGAGCGAATGCCCTTGATCGAATGGGCCCAAACCACCACATAATTGCACATAACAAGTGAAACCACACGGATATTCGCCTATGCACAGCGCCCTTCCCGATCCCGTCGATCAAGCAGAGTTCTACGTCGATGTACCGCTGAAACGCTTACTGGCGTGGGGGATTGATACGCTTATCATCGCGGCCATATCGATCGCGCTTTGCCTTCTTACGCTTGGGGTCGGCTTTTTCATCTTCTTTGCAGTCTTCTTTTCCGTCAGCTTTATCTACCGCGTTGTCACGTTGGCGCGCCGGTCGGCCACTGTGGGCATGGGGGTGGTGGCAATTGAGTTTCGCACCGCCAAGGGCGCCAAATTTGATGCAGGAACCGCGTTTTTGCACACATTGGGATATGTCATCTCATTCGGGGTGCCGGTGTTGCAGTTGATCTCGATCATCTTGATGTTGATCAGCGAAAAGCGCCAACGAGCGACTGACCATCTGCTGGGGACCGTGGCCATTAACCACTCTGCACATTCGCGTTAACGCACCACGCAGACAGGGGTTGGCGAGACTGTTTTCGCTTGCTAGGGTTTCCGTATTCAAGAATTGGATTATCAATGCGCCACACACTGCCAATTGCACCACAGTTTTATGTGACCGCACCGCAGCCCTGCCCTTACCTTGAGGGTCGGATGGAGCGTAAACTGTTTACCGCATTGCAGGGTGAAAGCGCAGAAAAGCTGAATGACGGGCTGTCCAAGCAAGGCTTTCGTCGCTCGCAAAATGTGCTTTACCGGCCGTCGTGTGCTGATTGTACCGCGTGTTTGTCCGCCCGCATCAAAATTGCTGATTTTAAGCCGAGCAAAAGCCAAAAGCGCGTGATGAGCCGCAACAAAGACATGCGCCGCCGCGTGACAAGCCCTTGGGCCACCGAAGAACAATTTGCCCTGTTTCGCGCGTATCTGGATACGCGGCATGCAGATGGCGGCATGGCTGATATGGACATTTTCGAGTTCGCCGCCATGGTCGAAGAAACGCCCGTGCGCAGCCGCGTAATAGAATACACCCACGACGAGGTTTTGACCGCTGTTTGCCTGACAGATCTGCTCGATGACGGGCTGAGCATGGTTTATTCGTTTTTTGCGCCTGATGCCGCGCCAAGCTCGCCCGGGATGCACATCATCCTTGATCATATCGAGATCGCGCGGGAGACAGGCCTGCCATATGTCTACCTTGGGTATTGGGTGCCTGGATCGCCCAAGATGGATTATAAGGCGAAGTTTTCAGGCCTTGAGGTCTACCGTGGTGGCGCTTGGGAAACCATGAACAACGTGGCCGATTTTGAGCAAGAGACGCACCCGCTGTCCATTGATCCGATCACCGAACAAGTCGCGAATATCTCGCTGCCTGATACGCTGTCTTCAAAAGTATAGTCTGCGGTATGAAAACGGCTGATTAAGGCTGCCTGATCGCCCATCGTCCTCTCAACCAAATGAAAACGGCCCCACAGTTTCCTGCAGGGCCGTTGTCTTTTTCAGATCTGATTTAATCAGTTGCCAATCAGGTTCGGCACGATTGTCACCACGCCTGGGAACGCCGCCAAAAGCGCCAGCCCTGACACTTGGATCAACACGAAGGGCAATACACCTTGGTAGATTTGGCCAGTGGTGACTTCCTTCGGGGCCACGCCGCGCAGGTAGAACAGCGCAAAGCCAAACGGGGGTGTCAGAAACGAGGTCTGCAAGTTCACAGCGATCATGATTGTTACCCATTTCGGATCCATCGTTCCGCCGTAGATGACCGGCCCCACAATCGGGATGACGATGTAGATGATCTCAAGGAAATCAAGAACAAAGCCCAAGATAAACAGCACCAACATAACCAACAAGAACACCGTCCATTCGTTGTCGAACGAGCGTAAGAACTGTTGGATATAGTGCTCGCCACCGAATGAGATCACCACGAGGTTAAGCAGCTGTGAGCCGATCAAAATGGTGAACACCATCGAAGTTACCTTGGCGGTTTCGCGCACCACGGGGCTAAGGACCCCGCCCGCAAACAGTACCCAACAGGCAAACAGGATGCCGAACATCGCGAATAGATATGCAGCCTTTGCGATGATGAACGCAAAGACGGTTTCGACACTGGTGTCGCCTGTGCCCAAGCGCAGATCAAAGTTCACGCCCACAAGGATCAACACGATGATCGCAAAGGTGGTCATCAAGATCATCTTGCCCGAACGCCCCTCATCCGCGAGGCGGCGATACGCGGCCAACATGATCGCCCCGCCCGCACCAAGTGCCGCAGCAGGTGTCGGGTTGGTGATACCGCCCAAGATTGAGCCAAGCACAGCAATGATCAACACCAGCGGCGGGAAGACAACGCGCAGCAACTCGTTCTTAGCCAGCATCTTCAGCGCCCCCGCACATCCCCAAAGGGCAAGGCCCAGAGGCAATGCGATCAGCAACAGCCGCGCACCCGCAGATGTGGTGGGCCCCAAAAGAGCGACGTCAACAAAGGGCACGCCCAATGCGCCGAGTGTTCCTGCGATCAGAGGCAAGCGTCCAGCCGATGGTGCAACCCCGCGTGCAGTGGTCAGGACCAGACCCAGCAACATCATTGAAACAGCCAAACCTGTGCCGATTGGCGCAGCGGCTTCGATCTTTTCAAGGATCAGCGCCTCACGCTCTTCCGGTGTCAGCTGACGGCTTTCTTGCACGCCGCCCGCGTCGTCGATGGCTTGCTGTTGTGCGACCGCTTCGTCCCATTTGGCCTGACCGTGCAGATCAATCATGGCCGCGGCACACTCAGGGCCAACAGACGTGCGAAGGTCTGCGGTACTGCCCGCGTCAGTGTAGCTGTCCACGATTCTGGACTGGCTGCCAACAAGGCCAATGTTCACGAACAGGATCAGACCACCGATCAACATGATCGGCGCACCAAAGAACCCGCGATCAGCTATGTGCTGGGTCTGCAAGATTGGCAGCGGGCCATCGGCACCGCCATTTTTGTCGATGACATCCAAAGCACCGTGGCCGCGGCGCGCGCAGATGTAGAGAACCGCATCGATCGAACGTTCCAGTATATTGTATTCATCACGCTTGGCGCGCTTTTGGCGGTTTTTGCTTCTGGCATGGTGCTGAACATCCGAGAGCGGCGCTTGGCCGATACCAAGCTAAAGGCCCTGACGGAACGAATTTTCGACACCCAAGAAGAAGAACGTGGCCGCGTCGCCCGCGAGTTGCACGACGGCATCAGTCAGATCTTGGTGGGCGTACGCTATTCACTTGAGCTTGCGCGCAGACGTTTCAACAAAGGCGATGCCGCCGCCGGTGACAGCCTTGGTGCAGGGATTGACGGGCTGAACACCGCCATTGGTGAGGTCCGCCGTATCAGCCGTGATTTGCGGCCGGGCATCTTGGACGACTTGGGGCTTGGCCCTGCCCTGCAATCGCTGACCGATGACTTTGAGGCGCGTACGGGCATCGAATGCACGTTTGAAACAGTCGTCTTTCGCAACCGCCTTGATCCCGACAGCAAGATTGCGCTTTACCGCATTGCCCAAGAAGCCCTGACCAACATTGAGCGGCACGCCGATGCCTCGAAAATGGTGATGAGCCTGGCCGGTCACCGCCAAGGGGCGACGTTGATGGTAAAGGACAACGGCGTTGGCCTGAAATCAGGGCGCGGTCGCAACAGCTTGGGGCTTGGTCTGCGTAATATGGCCGAACGGATCGAGCAACTTGACGGCACGCTGAACATCGCGTCCACCGCCTCTGGCACCACCATCGAGGCGACTGTGCCGCTTGCCCACCTTCTAAGTCCCGAAGCACCAGCGAAGATTACCCAATGACCCAAACACCGCCGCTCACCCGCGTTATGATTGTCGATGATCACCCGATGGTTGCCCAAGGGGTGCAATCGATCCTTGAGACTTATGACGATCTTGAAGTGGTCGCGACCCTTTCATCCGGACAAGAAGCCATCGCGCGAGTAGACACTTTGCAGCCGGACGTGGTGTTGATGGACCTGAACATGCCCAACATGGGCGGGCTATCCGCGACCGAGATTATCCTTGAGCAACACCCCGATACCCACATCCTGATCCTGTCGATGCACGACACGCCCGAATATATTTCAACCGCGCTGAGTTATGGCGCGCATGGCTACCTGCTGAAGGACGTCCCCACCGAAGAAATCAAAACTGCCATCGATGTGGTGCTGTCTGGTGGGCGGTATTTGTGCACGGGCGCGAAGGGCTCGCCTGAACCAGCGGTTGCGGGCCGGCGCGAAATCCTGACCGAGCGCGAGCAAACTATTTTGTTGCAACTTGCCAGCGGGAAATCCAACAAAGACGTAGCAGCTGTGCTGGATATTTCTGTGCGCACAGTTGAAACGCACCGCAAAAATATCAAACGCAAACTGGGTATTTCATCTACCGCAGGGCTGACCCGCTACGCGCTTGAGCACGGGGCTTTGCAGGGCACAGGGGCTAATTTGTAGGCCATCATCCAATAAAAATGCCAAAAAATACCCCCCATACTTTTCGATAGTTTCAAAATTCATCACTCAAATCGATATTTAATTATCCAAAACAGCCAAAAAACTGCTGTGCAGCTGTTGACGCCCCCGAATGCCCGCCATAATATCCGTGGCAATTGTTAAGAAAGGGCGGGCTATGAAAGATGTCGTCGTGATTTGCCGAAAGATGCGCATGGGATCGTAAGATCATCCAGTTTTGAAACCATGCGCCCCCGACACAATCGGGGGTTTTTTTATGTCACCTTTTCTTTTCTGAATCTAAAATGAGCTAGCTATTGATTTGACGCGGAACCAGCCGCGCAAACGTTGAAAACCGGAGAGACCAAGATGCCCGCACCCATGACAGGCGCCCAAATTGTTATCCAAGCCCTCAAAGAACAAGGCGTCGACACGATTTTCGGCTACCCCGGTGGCGCGGTGCTGCCGATCTATGACGAGATTTTTCAGCAAAGCGACATCAACCACATTTTGGTCCGCCACGAGCAAGGCGCTACCCACGCCGCCGAAGGCTATGCCCGCGCGACAGGTAAACCTGGTGTTGTTTTGGTGACCTCTGGTCCAGGTGCCACAAACGCGGTGACAGGCCTTACAGATGCGCTTTTGGACAGCATCCCAATGATCGTTCTGTCCGGTCAGGTGCCCACATTCATGATCGGTTCTGACGCATTTCAGGAGGCGGACACCGTTGGCATCACGCGCCCGTGCACCAAACACAACTGGCTTGTGAAAGACACCGATGAGCTTGCTGGCACAATCCACGAGGCGTTCCACGTTGCCACATCCGGCCGTCCGGGCCCTGTGCTTGTAGACATTCCCAAAGACGTCCAATTCGCCAAAGGCAAGTATCAGTCTGCCGCCCCCACCAAGTCGTACTACCAGCCCCAAGTAAAAGGCGACATGGCCACCATTGAGGAATTGGCCGACGCGATGGCCAAGGCCAAGCGCCCGATCATCTATTCGGGTGGCGGCGTCATTAACTCTGGCCCCGCGGCATCACAGCTTTTGCGCGAGTTGGTGGCGGCAACAAACTTCCCCATCACCTCAACCCTAATGGGACTGGGCTGTTACCCTGCGTCCGGTGACAACTGGCTGGGCATGTTGGGCATGCACGGGCTCTATGAAGCCAACATGGCGATGCATGATTGCGATTTGATGATCAATATCGGCGCACGTTTTGATGACCGGATCACGGGCCGCCTCGATGCGTTCTCGCCCGGCTCAAAAAAGGCGCACATTGATATCGACGCCTCATCGATCAACAAAGTCATCCATGTGGAAATGCCGATCCTTGGTGATGTGGCCCATGTGCTTGAGGACCTGCTGAACGTTTGGAAATCAAAGGGTCGCCAGACAAACAAAGAAGCGCTCACTAAATGGTGGAGCCAGATTGAAGACTGGCGCGCCGTCCGCTGTCTTTCGTTCAAGCAAGAAGGCAAAGTTATCAAGCCGCAATACGCTCTTGAGCGCCTTGAAGCTCTGACCCAGAAATACGACCGCTACATCACAACCGAAGTCGGCCAGCACCAGATGTGGGCGGCGCAGTACCTGGGGTTTGAAGACCCCAACCGGTGGATGACGTCCGGTGGTTTGGGTACAATGGGCTACGGCACCCCTGCCTCAATCGGTGTGCAAGCCGCTCACCGTGACGCGCTGGTCATTAACGTGGCGGGTGAAGCCTCATGGATGATGAACATGCAAGAGATGGGCACAGCGGTGCAATTCAACTTACCCGTCAAGCAATTCATTTTGAACAACGAACGGCTCGGCATGGTGCGCCAGTGGCAAGAATTGCTGCACGGCGAGCGTTATTCACAAAGCTGGTCAGAAGCCCTGCCCGACTTTGTAAAGCTGGCGGAAGCTTTTGGTGCCAAGGGTATTTTGTGTGAAGATGCTGCGGAGCTGGACGACGCCATTATGGAAATGATCACCTACGACGGTCCGGTCATTTTCGATTGCCTCGTAGAAAAGCACGAGAACTGCTTCCCCATGATCCCATCGGGCAAGGCACACAACGAGATGCTTTTGGGCGACGCCAGCACCAAAGGTGCGATCGATGCAAAAGGCAGCGTGCTGGTCTAACACCCGCACTACCCTTCGCTCTTATTGGCCTGATGCACCCCCTCAAAACGGAAGCGTCAGGCCCACACAAAACATACATGAACTGAGACACCCAATGGCTGCACTAAAACTCAAGAAAGGCGCATCGAGCCACAGCGCCTACAACCTTCGCCCAACCTTCTCTGACGTAGAAGAACGCCACACCCTTGCGGTATTGGTCGCCAATGAAGCGGGGGTTTTGGCCCGCGTCATCGGACTTTTCTCAGGGCGCGGCTACAACATCGAAAGCCTGACCGTCGCGGAAGTGGATCACGAAAAGCAGCTGTCGCGCATCACGATCGTAACAACCGGCACCCCGCAGATGATTGAACAAATCAAAGCGCAAGTGGGCCGGATTGTGGCTGTGTACGACGTGCACGATCTTACCGTCGAAGGCCCCGCCGTTGAACGTGAGCTGGCCCTTTTCAAAGTCACGGGTACCGGCGACAAGCGTATCGAAGCACTGCGTCTGGCCGAGATTTTCCGCGCCAACGTGGTGGACAGCACCCTTGATAGTTTCGTTTTTGAAATCACCGGCGACGTCGGGAAAATCGACGCATTTGCCGATCTGATGCGCCCCATCGGCCTGATTGAAATGGCCCGCACGGGCGTGGCAGCCCTTTCACGCGGCCCGGAGTAAACAATAATTTCCAATAAGTTACAGGTCAGAGCTAAAGCTCCTCACACTGAACAAGCGCGAGGAGCTTTTTAGTTTCAGCACAGGTTCTTTTGTTGAAAAATATCCCGGGGTGTGGGGCAGCGCCCCACCGGATGAACGCCTGCAAAAACAGTGTTTCCTTCTGTTTACCCAAACCAACACACCGAACAAAAATGGGGCGCCCAAAGGCGCCCCAGTTTGTTCAATCAGGCTCGTATAATTTACCGCTCTTACGTTGTTTTATGCCTGCGGCCTGATCGTCATGGACGGCCCTCGCCTGCTCGCGCAGGGGGCCGCCACATCTCTTTAGCTACAGCCGGATGTGCCGCCGCAAGTGTTGCACTTCATGCAGGTGCCGTTGCGCACCAGCGTGTAGTTTCCGCACTCACCGCAGGCCTCACCCTCGTAGCCTTGCATCTTCGCTTTAGCACGGGCGTCCATCTGTACACCGCCACCTGCGACAGCCGCTTCGGCTACGGCAACGCCGGTGGCGCCATCAGCGACTACAGGGGTCACTGGCGCCACTGACGCTATCTCGGTCATGCCCATTTGGCCACCCTGCAGCACAGTCAACTCTTGGGGCAAACGCTTGCGCAGATAGCCTGTTGAGCTGATTGTCTTAAGCGCCTCAAGGGTACGCGTCGCAGCAGTGTCAGACACTTCTTTGACGTTGCTCACGCCCTCTTGCTCACCGCGGCCGATATCATCAAATGTGGCGCCTTCAGGCTTCACATGGGCAAGATCGGTACGGTCAAGATAGGACACAGCCAATTCGCGGAAGATGTAATCCAGCACGGATGTAGCGTTCTTGATGCTGTCGTTGCCTTGGACCATGCCAGCGGGCTCAAACTTGGTGAAGGTGAACGCATCAACGAACTCCTCGAGCGGCACGCCGTATTGCAGACCAACAGACACCGCGATGGCGAAGTTGTTCATCATGGCGCGGAAGCCCGCACCCTCTTTGTGCATATCGATGAAGATTTCACCAAGGTTGCCATCGGCATACTCACCGGTGCGCAGGTACACTTTGTGCCCGCCCACGTTAGCTTTTTGGGTATAGCCCTTGCGGCGCTGTGGCATCTTTTCGCGGTGCGATTTGATGACCTCTTTGATCACAACCTTCTCGATGATTTTTTCGGCAATGACTTGTGCTTTCTCCATGGTGGAGCCGTTTTCAAGCACATCAGCCGCCTCATCATCATCCTCGACCAAGGCCGCAGCAAGCGGCTGGCTGAGTTTTGAGCCGTCACGGTAAAGTGCGTTCGCTTTCACACCCAAGGACCAAGACAGCTCGTAGGCTTTCTGACAGTCCTCGATCGTTGCATCGTTTGGCATGTTGATCGTCTTGCTGATCGCGCCAGAGATGAACGACTGCGCTGCGGCCATCATAGTGATGTGGCTATCAACGCTCAGGAAACGCTCGCCTTTCTTGCCGCATGGGTTGGCACAATCGAAGATCTCGTAGTGCTCTTGCTTCAAGTGTGGCGCACCTTCAAGGGTCATCGTGCCGCAAACATGGTCGTTAGCTGCGTTGATGTCCGCTTTGGTAAAGCCCAAGTGTGTCAACAGATCAAAGGTTGGATCAGCCAGCTTGTCTTGCGGGATGCCCAAAACATTGGTGCAGAATTCTGCGCCCAAGGTCCACTGGTTGAACACAAAGCGGATGTCGAACGCTGATGCCAACGCAGCTTCCACTTTCTCAAGTTCAGCCTGGCCAAATCCATGACCGATCAGGGCGGTGTGGTTGATGCCCGGCGCATTGCCCAGTGAGGCGTGCCCAACGGCGTAGCTGACGATCTCTTCGATCTGCGCGCTGCCGTAGCCAAGCTTTTCAAGGGCTGCTGGTACAGAGCGGTTGATGATCTTGAAGTAACCACCACCCGCAAGCTTCTTGAATTTCACCAGTGCGAAGTCGGGCTCAATGCCAGTGGTGTCACAGTCCATGACCAAGCCGATTGTACCTGTTGGCGCAACAACTGTGGCTTGCGCATTGCGGTAACCGTGGGCTTCGCCAAGGCTCAGTGCTTCGTCCCATGCGGATTGCGCCAGTTCGATCAAGCTTTTGTCTGGGCAAGACGCATGGTCCAATTCAACTGGCTTGATTTCAAGGTTCTCATAGCCGTCTGTCTTGCCGTAGGCTGCTGTGCGGTGGTTACGGATGACGCGCAGCATGTGGTCTGCGTTCTTTTTGTACCCTGGGAACGGACCCAACTCACCGGCCATTTCCGCAGATGTGGCATAGCTGACACCGGTCATGATTGCAGTCAGCGCACCGCAAAGCGCGCGGCCTTCATCGCTGTCGTAAGAGTAGCCCATGTTCATCAGCAAACCGCCGATGTTTGCATAGCCCAGACCAAGTGTGCGGAAATCATATGAGCGTTGCGCAATCTCTTTGGACGGGAACTGCGCCATCATTACAGACACCTCAAGGGTGACTGTCCACAGACGGCACGCGTGCATGTAGTCTTCTGACTGGAACACACCGTCTTTGAGGAACGTCAGCAGGTTCATGGATGCAAGGTTACAAGCCGTGTCATCAAGGAACATGTACTCTGAACACGGGTTGGAGCCGCGAATTTCACCGTCTTCTGGGCAAGTGTGCCACGCGTTGACTGTGTCGTGGTACTGGATGCCCGGATCGGCACAGGCCCAAGCCGCGTGGCCCACTTTTTCCCACAAATCGCGGGCTTGGACGGTCTTGAACACTTTGCCGTCTGTGCGGTTGATCAAATCCCATGTGCCATCTGCTTCAACGGCCTTCAGGAATGCATCAGTTACGCGGATCGAGTTGTTCGAGTTCTGACCGGAGACAGAGTTATAGGCTTCAGAGTCCCAATCCGTGTCATAAGTGGGGAACTCAATTGAGGTGTGGCCTTGTTTTGCGTAATCCAGAACGCGCTTGATGTACGTCTCGGGGATCGCAACTTTCTTGGCTGACTTTACCGCTTCTTTCAGCTGTGGGTTAACCTTTGGATCATAGGCATCCTCCTGCGCACCGCCCCACGCTTTGATCGCCGCAAAAATCGCGTTGAGCTTTTGCTCGTGCATCTTTGATCCAGCAACGATGGACGCTACTTTTTGCTCTTCAAGTACCTTCCACTCGATGAATTCTTCAATATCAGGGTGGTCCGCATCGACGATAACCATTTTGGCCGCGCGCCGTGTTGTGCCACCAGATTTGATCGCACCGGCGGCGCGGTCACCAATTTTCAAAAAGCCCATCAGACCGGATGATTTACCACCGCCAGAGAGCCCCTCACCCGAGGCACGCAGGCTTGAGAAGTTTGTGCCAGTGCCAGAGCCGTATTTGAACAAACGCGCTTCACGCACCCAAAGGTCCATGATGCCGCCTTCGTTTACCAGATCATCCGCAATAGATTGGATAAAGCACGCGTGTGGCTGTGGGTGCTCATAGCTGCTGGTGGATTTGGTCAGCTTGCCAGTCTTGTGGTCTACATAGTGGTGGCCTTGGGCAGGACCGTCGATGCCGTACGCCCAGTGCAAGCCCGTGTTAAACCACTGCGGGCTATTCGGCGCGGCGCGCTGTGTCGCCAGCATGTAGCGCATCTCGTCGAAATACGCGCGGGCGTCGGCTTCAGTGGTAAAATACCCACCTTTCCAACCCCAGTATGTCCACGCACCCGCTAGACGGTCAAAAACTTGCTTCGCTGATGTTTCACCGCCGAAGGTCGCGCCTTTTGCTGGCTTGGACTTCCAAAGGAATTCAGGGACATCCTGCTCAGCCACTTTTTCAACTTTGGACGGCACGCCCGCTTTGCGGAAATACTTCTGGGCAATCACGTCGCTGGCAACTTGGCTCCAGCTGGAGGGCACTTCCAGATCTTCGAGTTGAAACACAATCGTGCCATCGGGGTTCCGGATTTCCGAAACTGTTTTGATAAAGTCTAGTTCAGCGTATGCATCTTTGCCGGCGGCGGTAAATGTGCGGTCGATTTTCATATCTCGGAGCCCTGTCCCTGTAAAATGTTTAACTGCAAAACACGCAGCGGCGCGTCTTGGCTGATGATGATAGGGACAAATTTTCTGCTCAGTGCCTCGATTACCCGCAGCTCTGACGGAGTGCGACTTGGCAAGTGGCGCCGCGCACATCCTATATTTGTTGTGGTCTTTTGAACCTGTCCCCACCAACCTGCGCGCCACTATATGTAGTGGCCATCATGTCAGCCTGCACAATCTGACGTAGTTCCACCTAGGTGGTCAACGGTTTTTTTATTAATCAAAGTCTCAAAATGGTATTGACGGTAAGGGGCCTAGTATGGGCCAGACACAATCATGTGATTCATGTGCGTGAAGGCTGTGGATAACTGTGATTTCGCCCGCAACATGAACAACAGAATTTTTCCTTTGATTCCAGCAGTTTTATCGCGGCTCTTTAAGAAATCTGCAGACTTTATCCAGACGCTTTTCCACAGGCTGGCAGAATTTACGGCCAGCGTACTTGGGTTAATGGATCGCTAAAATTATTTTCCTGAAGAGGAAAATTAGCCAAGCCGATCAGTATCAAAAGTATCAATTATACGGGAGATGATAGTAAATGTGGAAAGGGGTAAGGTCTTTGCCACTAAATGTAGCACACATTCAATAAACCACTCCGAATCTAACACCACTACGATTTGTAGGGAATGGCGCAGAAGACAGCCGCCCTTCTCAGCACATGACTAAATGTGTGACAGCGATACAGACTACCTTTGGGGGCACTGGCTCAATGACTAATGTTGTGAAGTGGTCGGGACGGCAAGATTCGAACTTGCGACCTACGGTACCCAAAACCGTCGCGCTACCAGGCTGCGCTACGCCCCGACTGCTGCTGCGTTTAATCCGCCTTTGCGCAAATGAAAAGCCCCTAACAGGGCCAAGATGCAACTTCTTTGTCAAAAATTTCATGCCGCATCTCAGAACCCGCATTGATCCCGTAAATCTCGGACAATCCGCCGTTAATTTCGAGCACATACATGATGTTATCGCCCCCGGGGATCGGTGTTAGGTCACCGGGAATCGCGTTGGAATGCACTTTGCGCACCACCCCGTCTTCACTGGCAAAGATCATATCAAGGGGGATCAACGTATTCTTCATCCAGAACGCAACGGTTTGTGGGCGCTCGTACACGAATAGCATCCCTGCCCCACGCGGCATGGTTTCGCGAAACATCAACCCTTGGGCACGCGCAGCGGGATCAGCCACGACTTCAACGTCAAACACGGCCTTGCCCCATGTGCCGCGCAATTTGATTTGGTTGTCGGAACACGCAGCCTGTGCGCCAAACGGCAGCACAACAGAAAAGCACGCAGCGGCCATCGCTACGTGCTTTTTTAAAATCGTTCGAAAGATGGAATTACTGACGCTCGACAGCAAAATCCCATGTGCAAACTTGCGCTGCCATTTTACCGCGCTCACCGTCGATGACACGGATGCCAACGGCTTCGCCGCTTTGCAGATCCGCCAGACCGGAACGGCGCAGTACTTCAACATGCACAAAGATGTCTTCATCAAAGCCAAACACATTCGCAAAGCCGAAACCTTTGGTTTTGTCGAACCACTTAACGCGGGACGGCTCCAGCTCGATCTTTTGTAGCTCTTCGGGGCTGACGTGGACAAACTCGCCCAGTGTGCTGGTGCCGTCGTCTTCTGGTGGTGTGATCTCAAGGACCTCAACCGCCTGCACGCCGCGATCTGTGTGTTGAATTGCGATCTCAATTTCTGTGCCCTCCGCGATGGAGCCCTGGCCGAAATTGCGCAAAACATTTGCGTGTAACAAAATGTCGGGACCACCGTCGTCAGCAACAACAAATCCAAAACCCTTAACCGGGTCAAACCATTTAACGACGCCCCATACGATTTCTTCTTCGACGTCTACGTTCTCAATATTCTGCTGTTCTTGCATTTTGCACATAACCATCCCGCGTTGGGGACGCTCCATCCGTAATTACACTACTGATTATTGTGCTGCAGGTTACGGGCCGTCGGTGCAATTTATCTGCGGAATACCGACGGCCTCTTTAGGAACGCTGTGCTATCTTTGGTTTGAATGCGTAAAAGTCTAAGGATTCAAACGCACTACATCCCATGGCTCATCCGGTGTTGAACGGGTCCAGCGGAACCGGTTGTGCAAGCGAAACTCCCCATCGGCCCAGAACTCAATCTCAACTGGCGTAATCCGGTACCCCCCCCAGAACGGTGGCCGCGTGGGGTTTGCACCCATCTTGGCCGTCACTTTTGCGACTTCCGCCATAAGGCTTGCCCGTGACGCCAATGGTTTAGATTGATCCGAGGCCCACGCCCCAAGGCGGCTTTTGAGAGAGCGGGAGTTATAATATTCATCCGCTTGCGGCCCATCTTCTTTGGCCACATGACCGCGTACACGAATTTGGCGTCGCAAAGACTTCCAGTGCATCACAAACGCGGCCTTTTCAGCCCCATCGATTTCCTGCGCCTTTTTCGACGTATAATTGGTGTAGAAAACAAATGCCGCGTCCTCGACATCTTTTAGCAGCACCATGCGCGCATTCGGCATCCCGTCTGCGTCTACTGTCGAAAGTGCTATGGCGTTAGGATCATTGATCTCGCTTTGCTCGGCCTCGGCCATCCATGATTTTGCCAGCTCGAACGGGTCATCACCCGCGAAAATTCCACTGCGTCCGGTCATTGTAAGAATACGTCCTCAAAAAGGTGGTTAGTGTCTGTTGTCTGCATCACGCTTGCACCGTTTTGTGCATTTGGGCTCCTGCCGTTGCCCGTTGAACCGGCAATTGCCCAAGATAACACAGCACGGAGCCTTGCCGCTCGCTTAGGGCTGACGTAAACCTCACACAGAGGCGGTCAAGCGCCAGCACTACCCAAGGGGAAAACAATGTCAAACCAACTCATGGCCGGCAAACGCGGTCTCATCATGGGCCTGGCCAACGATAAATCTATTGCGTGGGGCATTGCAAAAGCATGCGCCGATGCGGGCGCCGAGCTTGCTTTCTCATATCAAGGTGACGCACTGCTTAAACGTGTGGGCCCACTTGCGGCACAGCTTGGCTCTGACATGGTGATCCCGTGCGATGTGGGCGATGAAGCCTCAATTGACGCGCTTTTTGCCGAGATTGAAAAAGCGTGGGGCAAAATTGATTTCGTCGTACATGCTATTGGTTTTTCTGATAAAAACGAATTGCGCGGCCGGTATGTTGATACGACGCGCGGCAACTTTGCAATGTCCATGGATATCTCCGTTTACTCGTTCACAGCCGTCGTGCAGCGCGCCGAAAAGATCATGAACCCTGGTGGCTCATGCCTGACGCTGACGTACTACGGCGCTGAAAAAGTGATGCCACATTACAACGTCATGGGTGTTGCCAAAGCGGCCCTTGAAGCGTCCGTGAAATACTTGGCCGAAGACCTCGGCAAAGACGGCATCCGCGTCAACGCCATCTCTGCAGGTCCGATCAAAACGCTGGCGGCCTCTGGAATCGGTGATTTCCGCTATATTATGAAGTGGAACGAGTATAACTCGCCCCTACGCCGCAATGTGACCACCGAAGACGTGGGGAAATCCGCGCTATATCTGCTGTCTGATCTGGGCAGTGGCGTCACCGGCGAAAACCTGCACGTCGACGCAGGGTATCACGTGGTCGGCATGAAAGCCGTCGACGCCCCCGATATGTCCAAAGAATAACGGCGCGCCCATGATTGCGGCCTTTATGACGGCGTATTTTCTGCATCTTGTCGCGGCGGCCTCACCGGGCCCCGCTATTTTGGTGGCGGCCCGTGTCGGGCTGCGCGACGGGATGCGGACGTCTGTCTTTTTGGCCGCTGGCATCGCTGTTGGGGCTTTGTTTTGGGCTATTGCGGCCCTTTTTGGTCTTGCGGTTTTGTTTCGCGCAGCGCCGGGCCTGATGTGGGGCTTTAAACTGGCCGGAGGTCTGTTTCTGATGTGGCTCGCGCTGCAAATGTGGCGCCACGCAGATGCGGACGTGGAGACCCCCGAAAATATCAAAACGCCCACCCCGCTTGCTGCATTTTGGCGCGGGGTTGCGACACAACTAGCTAATCCCAAACCCGCCGTTTTCTTTGGTGCGGTTTTCGTGGGCACCATTCCAACAGACGCCTCCCCGCTTTGGGTGCTGGCCCTGCTTGGCGCTATTTTGATCAACGAGTTTGCCTGCTGCACGATTGTGGCGCGGTTGTTTTCTATTGAGCACATTCGCCGCGGATACCTCCGCCTCAAACACATTATCGACCGCGGTTTTGAGGGCATCCTTGCCCTGCTGGGCCTTAAGGTCGCCTTCACTTAATTCCGCCGAAAGGACCACCATATGACTGATCGTTTGCCGCACGAAAAAGGGTTTCACATTTCATGGGACCAAATCCACCGTGACAGCCGCGCATTGGCGTGGCGTCTTGATGGCAAAGGCCCGGACGATGGAAACTGGCGCGCCATTGTGGCGATCACCCGTGGCGGCATGGCCCCAGCGATGATCGTTGCGCGCGAATTGGACGTCCGGACCGTTGATACGATCAGCGTCAAATCCTACTCGCACCAAGACCAATCCGAGGCTTCTGTGCTCAAACGTCCAGACGCTGATATGATGGGTGATGGCACGGGCATTTTGATTATCGATGATCTGGTCGACAGCGGCAAAACCCTTGAACTGGTCCGTGAAATGTACCCCAATGCGCATTTCGCAACTGTCTACGCCAAACCAAAAGGCGAGTCCCAAGTCGATACTTTCATCACAGGTGTTTCCCAAGATACGTGGATCTTTTTCCCGTGGGATATGGCCCTACAATACGTGGAGCCCTACCGCGGCGTCTAATCTAAAACTGCCCTTCTTTCAGGAGCTTAACTGATGTCACAGTCTCGCACACAAACCACTTTTGCGCCCCCCGTTATGGAGGCCCGCCGTTGGCTTGAGACTGCTGATTTCAGCGAACAGCCCCTGATCAACGTCTCACAAGCTGCTCCCATCAACCCGCCACCCGCCGAAATGCGTGCGGCGATGGCGGCAATGATGGAAGAAGACGACACGCATCTTTATGGGGCGGTGTTGGGCAACGATGCGCTACGCACCGAACTTGCCAGCCGATGGGCGCGTCACTTTACGGGCACAGTGTCACCGGCGCAGGTTGCCATCACATCGGGGTGCAATCAGGCGTTCTCAGCAACGATTTCGGCAATTTGCGCCGAAGGGGATGAAGTTCTGCTGCCAACCCCTTGGTATTTCAATCATAAAATGTGGCTTGATATGGCGGGCGTCACAACGGTGCCACTTGATACGGGCGCTGAGTTGACGCCGGATGTCGCAACAGCCAAAGCCCTAATCGGGCCGCGCACAAAGGCCATCGTGCTGGTAACCCCCAATAATCCTGCGGGCACCGAATATAGCAGTGAAACTGTGCGCGCATTTTATGATCTGGCCAAAGCGCACGGGCTGAAATTGCTCATTGACGAGACCTACCGCGACTTTGACAGCCGCGATGGGGCGCCCCACACCCTTGTCGGGCTGCCTGATTGGGATGAGACGCTTATCCAACTTTACAGCTTTTCCAAAGCGTACCGTCTGACCGGTCACCGCGTGGGTGCCATGATGGCGTCACCTGCGTTTTTGGCCGAAGCGGAAAAATTCCTCGACACAGTTGCTATTTGTCCCAACCAACTTGGTCAAAAAGCAGCCCTTTGGGGCCTTCAAAACCTTGGCGACTGGCTTGCGGGGGAGCGGCAGGAAATCTTGAACCGCAGCGCAGCAATTGCGCAAAACATGCCCGCGCTTGAGGCCAAAGGATGGTCGCTATTGGGCAACGGCGCGTATTTTGCCTATCTGCGACACCCTTATGCGATGCCCTCTGATGAGTTGGCCAAGTGGCTGGTCCATAACGCCCAAATCCTTGCCCTGCCCGGCACCATGTTCCGGCCCAGTGACGACCCCGCTGGCGCGCAAGAAATGCGCATCGCTTTTGCCAATATTGACGCAAGCGGCATTGCCGCCCTTTTTGCACGGCTCAGCGCCCTTGAAGGTCTGCCCCTTCGCGCATAGACATCTTTTGAACATCACTGCGGCGGGCGTTTACCAGCCCTGCCACCCTAAACATTGAGGCGCGCGCGTTATGGCCGAGAAGAAAAAAGCATCGAAATTTCTGGGCACTGCCCTGCTCGGTTTGTTGGGGGTTTCGCTGATTGGCTTTGGCACTGGCGGCTTTGGCACGAACACCTCAAGCATCGGCAAAGTCGGCGATACGACCATTGATGCAAACGATTATGCCCGCGCGCTGGATCAAGAGTTACGCAGCCTTGGCGCGCAGTTTGGTCAGAACATTACCTTCGCTCAGGCGCAGCAGTTCGGCATCAACCGATCCGTGTTGCAACGCGTTATCGCGCAGACCGCCCTTGATAATGAAACCACGCGCCTTGGCCTGTCTGTGGGCGATGCGGAGGTGGCCGAGCAAGTGCGCGCAGTGCAGACGTTCCGCGGCCTCGATGGCCAATTTGACCGCGAAGCCTATGCCTTTACCCTTGAGCGCGCGGGCCTGAGCGAGGCCGAGTTTGAAGCCGACATTCGCAGTGAGGCGGCGCGCAATCTGCTGCAAGCCGCCATCACCACCGATACGGCGCCCTCTAAAGCCTATGTGGATTTGATGTTCTCCTACCTTGCGGAGCGCCGTAATGTCACGTGGGGAACTGTGGCAGAGACCGATCTTGAGACGCCTCTGGCCGTGCCCACGCCGCCCGAGCTTCAGACGTTTTATGAGGCCAACCCCGCCACATTCACCACCCCAGAGGCAAAGCGGCTAACGTATGTGTGGGTCACACCCGCCATGTTGGCCGATACGATCGAGATTGATGACGCGACCCTGCGCGAACTTTATGAAGAGCGCATCGATCAATACGTCCAGCCCGAACGCCGCTTGGTTGAGCGACTGGTATTTGAAGATCAAGACACCGCCGAAGCCGCCGCTGCGCAGCTTGCGGTTGATCCAAGTGGCTTTGAAACACTGGTGCTTGATCGCGGACTTACCCTTGAGGATATTGATCTGGGTCCTGTCGCCCAAGATGATTTGAACGGTGCGGCAGAAGCAGTTTTTGCCCTTGATGATACGGGCGTCACCGCAGTGGTCGAGACCGATCTTGGGCCAGCAATCTTCCGTGTGAACGCTATTTTAACCGCCCAAGAAACACCCTTTGCTGAGGCCCGTGACGATCTTGCCAGCGACATTCTGGCCAACCGTGCAGCGCGCCAAATTCAGGACCAAGCCCGTGGCTTTGACGAGGAATTGGCCTCTGGCGCCACGCTTGAGGGTCTGGCCTCTGAAAGCGATCTGACCCTGGGGACGATCGACTGGACACCGGACGCAGAGCAAGACATTGCCGCCTATGACGAGTTCCGTCAGGCCGCGCGTATTGTTGGTGCCGAAGACTTCCCAGAGATTGCCGAGCTTGAGGATGGCGGTATCTTTGCGCTGCGCCTCGACGAAGTCATCCCGCCCACGCTGCAACCGCTAAGCGATGTTCAACAACAAGCGACCCTTGCGTGGCAAGAGGCACAGCGCACCGCGGCCCGTGCAGCAAAAGCAGACGCCGCAGCAGATAGCCTGCGCGCGGGAACTGCCCTGCCTGATCTTGGTCTTGATGAGGTCATCGAACAGGACCTGACGCGCAGTGACACCATCCCCGGCGCGGCACCCGAATTGGTGCAGACCGCTTTCGAAATGGCCATCGGTGATGTGCGCACGATTGAAGGCGAAAGCGTCACTTATATCGTGCGCCTTGATGCGGTGAACGGCCCCGATGCGGACAACCCCGAGATCACGGCCGTGCGCGACGCCGTTGAAGCCGCAGCACGCCAAGATATCAGCCAAGACGTGCTGGATGCGTTTACGGCTGCTGTACAAGCAGATGCCCGCGTGCAGCTGGACCAAGGTGCAATCAACGCGATCCATGCAGGCTTCAACTAAAGCGGGCCCAAAACATCGGTGGCTGCGCGCCCGCGCGGCCCCGCCCTCCATTTAACACCGTGCGCTTTAGATATGCGCAAAGGACACCATCATGACCCTGACCCCAAGCTATGATGATTTTGCGGCACAGTTTGAGGCCGGCAAAAACCAATTGGTCTACACGCGCCTTGCGGCTGATCTTGATACGCCCGTGTCGTTGATGCTGAAACTTGGGGGGGCGCAAACCAACAGCTTTATGTTGGAATCCGTCACTGGCGGTGAAGTGCGCGGACGATATTCGATCATTGGTATGAAGCCTGATCTGATCTGGCGCTGCACGGATCAAAAGGCTGCGATCAACCGCGAGGCCCGCTTTGATGACGACGCTTTTGTGGCAGAGGTTGATGATCCGCTGACATCTTTGCGCGTACTGATTGCTGCCTCAAAGATTGACCTCCCTGATGATTTGCCTGCGGCTTGTGCGGGGCTTTTTGGATATCTTGGCTATGACATGATCCGGCTGGTTGAGAACCTGCCAAACATCAACCCCGATCCGTTGAACGTGCCCGACGCGATCATGCTTCGCCCGTCTGTTGTAGCGGTGCTCGACGGGGTGAAAGGCGAAGTCATCTTGGTGTCCCCTGCGTGGGTCTCAAGCGGTTTGTCCGCCCGCGCAGCTTACGCCCAAGCAGCTGAACGTGTCCAAGACGCGCTGCGCGATCTGGACCGCGCCTTGCCCGCAGACACCCGTCAAATGCGTGACCAACCCCCACCGGCAAATGCCGTGTCGAACTTTGCCAAAGACGATTACAAGGCCGCCGTCGAAACCGCCAAGGATTACATCCGTGCGGGCGACATCTTCCAATGCGTGCCTTCACAGCGTTGGACCCAAGACTTCAAAGAGCCGCCCTTTGCGCTTTATCGCAGTTTGCGCCGCACCAACCCATCGCCGTTTATGTTCTTTTTCAACCACGGTGATTTTCAAATTGTCGGCGCCTCGCCCGAAATTTTGGTGCGCGTCTTTGACGATGAAGTTACCATCCGCCCCATTGCGGGCACCCGTCCGCGCGGCGCAACACCAGCCGAAGATCAGGCAAACGAAGATGATCTTTTGGCAGACCAAAAAGAGTTGGCAGAGCACCTGATGTTGCTCGATCTGGGCCGCAACGACGTGGGCCGCGTCAGCCAGATTGGCACAGTGCGCCCCACCGAGGAATTTATCGTCGAGCGCTATTCCCACGTAATGCATATCGTGTCGAACGTTGTGGGCAAACTGGCCCCTGAACATGACGCGCTATCGGCGTTTTTTGCAGGTATGCCAGCGGGGACTGTATCCGGCGCGCCGAAAGTACGGGCGATGGAAATCATCGACGAGTTAGAGCCCGAAAAGCGCGGCATCTACGGCGGCGGTTTGGGGTATTTCTCAGCGGGTGGCGATATGGACATGTGTATCGCCCTGCGCACAGCTGTCATCAAAGATCAAAAGCTCTATATCCAAGCGGGTGGCGGCGTGGTCTACGACTCTGACCCCGAATTTGAATATCAAGAGACCGTTCACAAATCGAACGCGATCCGCAAAGCGGCCGCCAACGCGGCACGGTTTGGGTCTGGCAACAGCTAGGGACACACTCAGCCCTGCTGTCTTTACCGGGCTTGCAGCACTACGGAGACAGGCACCAGTGAGACACGTGATGCGCGTTGTCCCTGACCCCATTGCAAAATCGCCTCAACAGTCTCGGGGCGCGCGCGGGCAACCAAAACAATCGCACCTTCTTGGGCCGCCTTGAACGCCGCTTGGTCAAGGAAACGGCGGATCACAGCACCATCTTGCCCGTCAGGATCAAGATCGCGAAAGACCTGTGCCGTGGGAACATCCTTTTGCGCCGCAACGCGGCCAAAACTGTTTAGACCCGTTTGATAGGTCATCACGCCCCAGCCTTTGCCCGCCGCAATATCTGTCACTTGGTCGCGCAAATCCTCAGCGCGCTGCAAGACACCGTCGCTTGTCTCAAAAACACCAACGGCTTCGGGGACAGCTTTTGACACCGCTTCAAAGGCCACTTCCAAATCTGCGGGCGTGGCCGTGGGCAAAACATCAACCAATGACAGCACTTCGAGATCCGCGCTGCGGTAGAGAGCGGCGCGTGCAGTTGCCGTGGGCGCCGTTGCTTTCACCCCGAACGATACGGGAAATGGAAAGCTGTTGATACCCAGCAAATCAAGCGTTGAGGTGCCATCGTCCAGCAAAACCAGTGCCATCAAGGGTTTGGTGGGATCAACGTCAGCAGGGGCTGCAAAATCGACAATCGCGCGGCCCGTTGGGGTAACTTGGGGCAAGGCGCTGGCTGCAACATCATCCTCAGGGGCGGTGTCTTGCTCGGCAGAGCGGTTCACTTTCACACCTTCGGCCAGATCACCGACTGTGCCACCAGAGCTTTCAAAGCCCACCTCAGGTTTGTCGCTGGGCATATCACCGTTTTCAGGCTCTTCATTTGTCTTGGGCGCAGGTGTTTCATCGACTTCGGGTGCCTCAACCGGAGCTTCATCCGCTGGCGCAGCACTGCTTTGGGTGTCCACTGCAATCGGCGCGGAACCATCCTCGTCGCTTGGCGCAGTCGGTGCAGCTGCTTGTGGCGCGGGCAGAACGGGTGCCTCAACCTGCACTTCAACACCAAGGGGCGCTGCCGCAGCGGGGCCTTCGACGCCACCACTTTGTCCCCCGATCACAGGGCGCGCTGCGGTCTGCGTGTCTGCATCTGGTGCCGCCACTTGAGCCTCGGGGACATTCACTGTTGGGGCTGCATCGCTTGGCGTATCAAGAACAGGCGGCAGCACAGTTGGGGCCACATCACCCACAACTGGCGCAGAATCCACAGGTGCGGGCGCGTCAGTTGACACTGCTGTCGGAGGCGTTGTGGCAACCGGAAACGCAATATGCGCACCAAGCAAGCCCGCTGCGCCAATCGCCGTGCCCCAAAAGGTTCCTGCCAATAATCCGCGTGCCACGTCTCAAGATCCTCTCATTTCTTGCCCAAACCGGCGCATTCCGCCCTCGCCCGTCTTGACCTCAGTCTTATTCCCTGACCATCTATAACCTCACAGCCAGGCGCCGCGAAACCCCTTTTCGGTGCTCAACCTTTTGCCCCACGGAGGCGCAGCGATGCTGCTCTTGATCGATAACTACGACAGTTTCACTTACAACCTTGTTCATTATGTGGGCGGTCTTGGGGTGGATGTGAAGGTCGTGCGCAATGATGCGATCACTGTTGATGAGGCGATGGGCATGGGCGCCGAGGGGATTTTACTCTCGCCCGGGCCGTGTGATCCGGCCCAAGCAGGCATTTGTCTTGCGCTGACAGAGGCCGCCGCCGCCGCGCAATTGCCGCTTTTGGGTGTCTGCCTTGGGCATCAAACCATTGGTGAGGCGTTCGGCGGCAAGGTTGTGCGCCACTCAGAGATTGTGCACGGCAAAATGGGCACCATCCAACACAAGAACAAAGGCCTCTTTGCAGGACTGCCACAGAATTTTCTGGCGACGCGGTATCACTCGCTTGTGGTTGATGTACCAAGCCTGCCCGATGCGCTTGAGGTGACTGCTTCCCTTGAAGACGGTACGATCATGGGGCTACAACACCGCCAATTGCCAATCCACGGGGTGCAGTTTCATCCGGAATCGATCCGATCTGAGCATGGTATGACGTTGCTCAAGAACTTCACTGACCTGCTGCCAAGCAGTGACAAAACACTTACCGCCGAGGGAACACACCCATGAGCGACCAGATGAAACCCCTGATTTTTGGGGCCTCCGAAGGCCCGCTTAGCCGTACACAGGCGGAAGCGGCGTTTGAGTTGTTATTTGAGGGACAAGCGACAGACGCGCAAATCGGCGGGCTGTTGATGGCCATGCGCGCCCGCGGCGAAGCTGTTTCGGAATACGCCGCCGGTGCGGCGGTCATGCGCGCCAAATGTAACGCGGTCAAAGCCCCCGCCGGCGCGATGGATATCGTGGGGACCGGTGGTGACGGCATGGGCACGCTCAACATTTCAACGGCCACGGCTTTTGTTGTTGCAGGCGCAGGGGTGCCCGTGGCCAAACACGGCAATCGCAACTTGTCATCACTGTCCGGTGCGGCAGATGCACTTGGGCAAATGGGCATCAACGTCATGGTCAGAGCGGACGTAGTAGAACGGGCCATCGCGCAAATCGGCATCGGCTTTATGATGGCACCAATGCATCATCCCGCGATTAAACACGTCATGCCCGCACGTCAGCAACTTGGGTGCAAAACGATCTTCAACATCTTGGGCCCGCTGACAAACCCCGCAGGTGTTAAACGGCAACTGACCGGTGCGTTCGCCCCCGATTTGATCATGCCGATGGCAGAAACACTGCTGCAGCTCGGTAGTGAAAAAGCGTGGCTTGTGCATGGCTCGGACGGGACAGATGAGTTGACTATCTGTGGCACCACAGCTGTGGCTGCCCTGGAGAACGGCAAGATCACCTCTCGCGAAGTGCACCCCGAAGACGCAGGTCTGCCCGTGCACCGATTTGCTGAAATTTTGGGCGGCACACCAGAAGAAAACGGCGCAGCGTTCCGCGCGCTTCTTGATGGACAGTCGTCTGCGTACCGCGATGCGGTTTTGTTGAACTCTGCCGCGGCGCTGATCGTGGCGGACAAAACTGACAGTCTGAAAACTGGCGTCGAAATGGCCCGCGAAAGCATCGATAGCGGTGCTGCAAAATCAAAACTTACCGAGCTTGCAAAGCTCACGTCGGAGGCCGCATGAGCACGACCATTCTGGATAAAATCAAAGCCTACAAACTTGAAGAAGTGGCCGTGCGCAAAGCCGAAACCACCCTTGAAACCGTAACAGCGCTGGCCAAAGACGCGCCTGCACCGCGTGACTTTGCAGGTGATGTGATTGCTGCCACCAAAACCGGTTACGGGCTGATAGCCGAGATCAAAAAGGCCTCCCCTTCAAAAGGGTTGATCCGCGAAGATTTCAACCCGCCCGCCTTGGCCCAAGCTTATGAAGCCGGCGGCGCGACCTGTCTTTCTGTGCTGACCGACGGGCCCAGCTTTCAGGGCGCTGACGCGTTCCTGACAGCCGCACGCGGTGCGGTCACCTTGCCCGCGTTGCGCAAAGACTTCATGTATGATCCGTTCCAAGTTGTGGAGGCGCGCGCGCTTCACGCGGACTGCATCTTGATCATCCTTGCCTCCGTATCAGACGCCCAAGCGGCCGAGCTTGAGGCCGCCGCGACCGAATGGGGCATGTCAGTTTTGCTTGAGGTCCACGACGCCGAAGAGCTTGAGCGCGCGTGCCTGCTTAAATCTCCCCTGATGGGCATCAACAACCGCAACCTCAAAACATTTGAGACCACTCTTGATACAACGCGCACCTTGTCAAAGATGGTGCCAGCAGACCGCACGATCGTGTGTGAAAGTGGCCTGAACACCCCCACCGAGTTGGCCGATATGGCAAGCTATGGCGCGCGTGCTTTCTTGATTGGTGAAAGCCTGATGCGCCAAGCGGATGTGGCCGCTGCCACCAACGCGCTGATCGGCAATCCCGCTCCACCAGTGTCGTCATGACCGAAGCGAAGCTTACACATTTTGACACCGAAGGCCGCGCGCAGATGGTCGATGTGTCGGACAAAGCTGAAACATCGCGCATCGCCGTGGCCGAAGGCTACATTAAGATGTCACCCCAAACCCTTGAAATTGCGAACGAAGGGCGGGTCAAAAAAGGCGATGTGATTTCTGTCGCACGTCTTGCGGGCATCATGGGCGCAAAACAAACCGCGGCCCTGATACCACTGTGTCACCCGCTTCCCATCACAAAAGTTGCTGTCGATTTGGTAGCTGATGCGTCCCTACCCGGCTTGCGCATCACCGCCGAGGTCAAAACCAAAGGGCAAACCGGCGTCGAAATGGAAGCGCTAACCGCCGTCAGCGTTGCGGGGCTTACCGCCTACGATATGCTGAAGGCCGTTCAAAAAGACATGGAAATTGGCGCGGTCCGCGTCACGCTGAAAGACGGCGGCAAGTCCGGCAGGTTTACCGCGCCGTGATCACCGTTGCCCAAGCACTTGAGGCGGTGCTTGCCCTTGGCACGCCACTTAAGACCGAAGTGGTCCCACTACGTCACGCATCGGGCCGCGTCCTGCGCGAAGCTGTCACGGCTGAGCGCGCTCAGCCGCCTTTTTCCAGCTCCGCCATGGACGGTTACGCCATTCAAGACGCCGATCATGTTGCGGGCAACACCTTGCGCGTTATCGGCGAAGCCGCCGCAGGGCACCGCTTTGAAGGTGTCGTTCAGCAAGGTCAGGCAGTACGTATTTTCACCGGCGCGCCGTTACCCCACGGCGCAACGCGCGTCGTTATTCAGGAAGATGTAACTGGGGGCGACAGCAGCATCACACTTGGCACCTCTCTTGAGGCAGCCACACATATCCGCCCCGCTGGTGGTGATTTCAAACAGGGCCGCGTTGTCAAAGCCCCCAAACGGCTGACACCCGCTGACGTTGCGCTTTTGGCCTCAATGAATATCGCCGAGGTAACCGTGAGCCGCAGACCCGCTGTGGCATTGTTGGCCACGGGTGACGAGTTGGTCATGCCCGGTGAAGCACCGAACGATGACCAAATCATCGCGTCGAACACCTTTGGCCTTGCGGCGATGTTGGAAGCCGCTGGCGCAACCGCCCGTATGTTGCCAATCGCGCGCGATAATGAGGCGTCCTTGCGCCAGTCGTTTGATTTGGCGCGCGGTGCCGACCTGATCGTGACTGTTGGCGGTGCCTCTGTTGGGGATCATGATTTGGTGGGCGTCGTGGCCGCTGATATGGGACTTGAATGTGCGTTTTACAAAGTCGCTATGCGCCCGGGTAAACCACTTATGGCCGGTAAAATAAACGGCACTGCGATGCTGGGTCTGCCTGGAAACCCCGTGTCAGCCATGGTTTGCGGTGAGATATTTCTTAAGCCAATGATTGATCAGATGCTGGGCCTGCCTGCCACTGCACGCAAAACAATCACGGCGCCAACCAACAAAATCATTCCGGCAAATGGTCCGCGCGAACACTATATGCGTGGGCGTTACCGTGACGGCACCGTCAAAGTATTTGATCGCCAAGACAGCAGTTTACTTAAAGTCCTTCACGTCGCGAATTGCCTGATCAAACGCGCGCCACACGCACCCGAGATAGCCGTTGGTGCGCCCGTTGAGATCATTTTGATCTAAAGATTGACACAAAACAGGAACATCGATAGAACATCTGTAAACAAAACGCTTACGGGGGTGCATTATGCTGACTAAAAAACAGTTGGATTTACTTGAGTTCATTCAAGCACGTGTTCAAAAAGACGGCGTCCCCCCCAGTTTTGATGAGATGAAAGAAGCGCTGGATTTGCGATCAAAGTCGGGGATTCACCGCTTGATCACGGCTCTTGAAGAGCGCGGCTTTATCCGTCGCTTGGCCCATAAAGCCCGTGCGTTAGAAATTGTGAAACTGCCCGAAAGCATGGGCGGCGCCCCTACTACCGGCTTCACACCCAAAGTTATTGATGGTGACCGACCAGATCAGATGCCACGACAGGCGCAATCTGTGCAAATTCAAGCAGTTGAATTGCCTGTAATGGGTAAAATTGCAGCCGGTGTGCCGATTGAAGCGATCCAACATGCCTCGCACAACGTGGCTGTGCCCGGAACAATGCTGTCGGGAAACGGTCATCACTATGCGCTTGAAATTAAAGGCGATTCAATGATCGACGCGGGCATTAACGACGGTGACGTGGTTGTGATCCGCGAGACATCTACAGCAGACGATGGAGACATCGTTGTGGCCTTGGTCGAAGATCAGGAAGCAACCCTAAAGCGCCTGCGCAAAAACGGCGCATCAATTGGGCTGGAAGCGGCAAACCCTGCGTATGAAACACGCATTTTGCCCGCTGATCAGGTGAAAATTCAGGGGCGTTTAGTCGGGTTGATCCGCAGCTACTGATCAGTTCGCCAAAGGTTCTTGCCACGTAGATCGGCCTCAATTTGAGCGTGTACATTCGCTAGCGCTGTTGGGTCGTGCGCGCTCCAAGGTAGATTGCCAGAGATCCCGTTTGCGGTTTGAATGCGCAAGCTTACAGCTCCACTTTGCAAACTGGCTGTACTAAGGTTCCCCGCTTGATCTGCATAAATTGCGACACTACCAGTCATGCGCAGCATGTCTTGTCCCCAAATCGCGCATTCACTGCTTTCAGGCGCTTGCACTTTCACAACATAAACATCCTCAAGATCACAATCCCTCAGCAGGCCGAGTTGTGTTTTCCAACTAAATTGATGATTACACTATTAGGCAAGTTATCCGCCAACTCACCACGATTAAATGACAATACCCCATCGTTTTCGAGCCAGTTTTGAGCGGCAAACCCTTCCCCCTTCTCACGGCTTAACCGCCGTGTCCCGTCGTGCATAATACCCACTAAACCACCGGAACTCGCGATTAACACATCCGGTAGCTCTGACTTGCCCCATCCAAACAACGCGCAGCACACTACGAACACCCCTGCCCATTTCCCACGCCCTACCCAAAGCACGGCGACCACCCCACCAAAGCCAATCAGCGGCAAGACCGCCAACGGCGGTGACGGTACGCCAGATACAGCACCGTTCAGTGAGGCAAAAAACGCAGCGACTTGCAGGATCCACCAACAGCCAACCAACATCACCTTAAGCCCGATCCACCCCAACCCGATCGGAGCCAAAAGGGCGCTTAACACCGCACCGGGGATCACAACGGCACCCATCACCGGGACTGCGATCACGTTGGCAAACAGGCCCACGTGGACAAATTAATTAAAATGCGCAGCCGCCACCGGCGCTGTGGCCAAGCCCGCAACCGCAGAGGTTATCACCACCCCCGCCACGGATTTCACCAAGCGCGACCGCCGTTCGAGCCATGCAGTCGGGCGGTCTTTTAGCACCCGAAACGCCACCACAAGCGCGATGGTCGCCGCGAACGAAATCTGAAACCCCGGCCCAACTAATGCTTCGGGGCGCAGCAGCAACACGATCAGCGCGGCTGTGGCAACGGACCGAAGGCTTAGGACGCGCTGGTCCAAAACGACCGCCAACAACATCACCAACGCCATAACAAACGCCCGTTCTGTTGCGACCGAACCACCAGAAATTGCGAGATAAACCGCTCCCGCCGCGATTGCGACAACTGCCGCGATTTTCTTTGTCGGCAGACGCAGCACAAGGCTTGGGATCAACGCAAGCCCACCGCGCACCAACGCGAACACAAAACCCGTTAGTAACCCCATATGCAGGCCAAAAATTGCCAAAAGATGCGCCAAATTTGTGCGGCGAAGATTTTGCAGAACCTCTTGGGGCATCGCGGAACGATCGCCAGTAGTCACCGCAGTTGCAAAAGCACCAAGCTCCGGCGCCATATCCCGCTGCACCGCTTGGGGAATTTTCTGCCGTAACGCGGACGTAAATAGCGCCATTTCGCTTCGTTCAGCAGGCGACAAAGTCAGCACTTCGGTGCGGGTATAGCCAAAACCACCCAACTTCAAAAACCACGCGTGGCGGCGAAAATCAAAACCCTCGGGCTCAACAGGACCATTGGGTGGCGACATATTTGCGGTCAGCAGAACTGTCTGACCAATCTCTAACGCGCCATGTTCCGCGCCCTGCTCAGCTGCGTCACCATGCAGACCGACCCGAACACGGCGTGGTGTGTCCTGCGGGGGCAGTCGCGCTATCACAACGCGGTCCAGTGTCAGCCGCTTAGCATCGGCAGTGCTCTTATCCATACTGATAATTCTACCTTGCACACTGCCGTAACTGCGCCACTCAAGCACGGGCCCCGCCACAAAATGCGAGCGCGTCGCGGCAGTCAAAAAGCCAGATAAAATGACAACAGTCAGCACAAAAAGTGGTGCAAATCTGGGGGTCAGAAACGCTGCAACAGCCAGCAATACAGCACTAGCCACCACTAGACCAAGCACCATAAAGTCCGACTCGAAAAGCAGGCTAAAATACGCACCAATGCCGCACGCAAAGGCCACGGTCACCCACAAAAAGACCCGTTCACGCTCAACTGCGAATGCTTCGACCAGAAGGGCCGCTGCCGCCACTTGTCACCGCCTTCCCGCCAGATTAGACCGATGCGCAACTACTCCCCTATTCTCTTGCTCAGAGGTTAATTCCACATGACCGTCGTGACCCGTTTCGCCCCATCACCCACTGGTTATCTGCACATTGGTGGCGCGCGGACTGCGCTGTTTAACTGGCTTTACGCGCGCGGCCGTGGGGGCAAATTCTTGCTGCGGATCGAAGACACTGACCGCGCCCGTTCAACCCCCGAAGCGACTGCAGCGATCTTGCAAGGGATGGTGTGGCTTGGCCTAGACCACGACGGCGATGTCATCAGCCAGTTTGAGCGCGCCGACAGACATGCAGAAGTCGCCAACACCCTCCTGGCCGAAGGTAAGGCCTATAAATGCTTTGCGACCCAAGATGAAATTTCCGCGTTCCGTGATGCGGCCCGTGCTGAAGGCAAAAGCACGCTGTACCGTAGCCCGTGGCGTGACGCCCCTGCGGATCAGCACCCCGATGCGCCCTTTGTGGTCCGTATCAAGGCCCCTCAAGATGGCGCCACAGTAATCCACGATGAGGTCCAAGGCGACGTCAGCATTCGTAACGACCAGCTTGATGACATGATCTTGCTGCGCAGTGATGGCACGCCCGTCTACATGTTAGCAGTGGTTGTGGATGACCATGATATGGGCGTGACGCACGTTATTCGCGGGGATGATCACCTTAATAACGCGGCGCGTCAGATGATGATTTATAACGCCATGGGCTGGCCGGTACCGACATATGCGCACATCCCCCTGATCCACGGGCCCGACGGTAAAAAGCTGTCCAAACGCCACGGCGCACTTGGCGTTGAGGAATATCAGGTCATGGGCTATCCGGCCGCGGGTATGCGCAACTATCTCGCCCGTTTGGGGTGGAGCCACGGCGATGATGAAGTCTTCACAGACGCTCAAGCGCGCGAGTGGTTCGACCTTGGTGGTATTGGCAAAAGCCCTGCACGGTTGGACTTTAAGAAACTGGAATCAATCTGTGGCGCGCAGATCGCTATGGGCGATGACGCCGCATTGCGGCAAGAAGCAGAGGCATTTTTGGCCGCAGCAGCGCTTCCCGCGCTTACTGACGCGCAGTCAACTGCATTTGAGCGGGCGATGTATTGCCTTAAAGAACGTGCCAAGACCTTCCCGCAACTTATTGAAAAAGCGCACTTTGCGCTTAGCGCGCGCCCCTTGGATATAGAAGAGAAAGCGGCCAAAGCGCTTGATACGGTATCCATTGGTATACTGAAAGAATTGACGCCGCAGTTGCAAGCTGCTAGCTGGGAGCGTGACCAACTGGAGGCCGTGGCCAACGCGCTTGCGGCATCGCACGACATAGGTTTTGGCAAGCTTGCAGCGCCGCTGCGTGCCGCCCTTGCCGGACGTGCAGCCACACCATCGGTCTTTGATATGATGCTGGTTTTGGGCCACGAGGAAACTCTCGCGCGCTTGGGTGACGCAACACAATAATAGACGGAGCCGTTTACAAATCTGTAACGAAGCCCGCTCAACATACGAAAATGGCGCACTGCGCCGCTGCTGGATAATGAGGGAACATATGGCCGAAACGACAAAGAACGCGACGCTTACTATTGGCGACAAAACAATCGAACTGCCGATTTACTCGCCTACTGCGGGTCCTGACGTGCTCGATATCCGCAAGCTTTACGCCCAAGGCGACGTGTTCACCTACGACCCCGGCTTTACTTCAACTGCGGCGTGCGACAGCACCATCACATTCATTGATGGCGCCAAGGGCGAGCTGCTGCACCGCGGCTATCCTATTGATCAGCTTGCGGAAAACTCACACTACCTCGAAGTGTGCTATGTCCTGCTATACGGCGAGCTTCCCTCCGCGGCCGAGTTGGAATCGTTTGAGAGCATGGTGACAAACCACACCATGCTGCACGAACAGATGATCAACTTCTTCCGTGGTTTCCGCCGTGACGCGCACCCGATGGCCATCATGACCGGCGTCGTGGGGGCAATGTCTGCGTTCTACCACGACAGTACCGACATCACTGACCCGCACCAGCGCGAAGTGGCAACGATCCGTTTGATCGCCAAAATGCCAACAATCGCAGCGATGGCGTTCAAGTATACTGTCGGTCAGCCATTCGTGTATCCGCGCAATGATCTGGATTACGCGTCGAACTTCCTACGTATGTGCTTTGCGGTGCCTGCAGAAGATTACGAAGTGAACCCGATCCTGAGCCGCGCGATGGACCGTATTTTCACGCTACACGCAGACCATGAGCAAAACGCATCAACATCGACTGTGCGTTTGGCATCATCTTCTGGCGCTAACCCGTTTGCCTGTATCGCCGCCGGTATTGCCTGTCTTTGGGGCCCTGCCCACGGTGGTGCGAACCAAGCATGCCTCGAAATGCTTAAAGAAATCGGCAGTGTTGACCGCATTCCTGAATTCATCGCCCGCGCGAAAGACAAAGACGATCCCTTCCGCCTGATGGGCTTTGGTCACCGCGTTTACAAAAACTTTGACCCCCGCGCGAAAGTTTTGAAACAATCTGCGGATGAAGTTCTTGATCTGCTTGGTGTAGAGAACAACCCGATCCTTCAGGTCGCCAAAGAGCTTGAAAAACAAGCGTTGGCCGATCCGTATTTTGCAGACAAGAAACTGTTCCCGAACGTGGATTTCTATTCAGGCATTATTCTTGAAGCGATGGGCTTCCCCACATCCATGTTCACGCCGATCTTCGCACTGGCCCGGACTGTTGGTTGGATTTCACAGTGGAAAGAGCAGATCAGCGATCCAGCGCTCAAGATCGGTCGCCCTCGCCAACTTTACCAAGGCGAAACCCTGCGCGATTACGTGGACATCGAAAAACGCTAGGCTTTCTGGCAAGTAGACACAAAAAACACCACCGAGGAACATCCTTCGGTGGCGTTTTTATTTGAGTATTTTTGACCAAAGCGAAGACAGTCCGCAGTCATTTTATCGGACGAACTTGCATTAGAGGACCGATTGCATATCCTGTGCGGTATTTTGTTCTCAGGTTCCCTGCCATGTTGGCCCTTGCTCTTTTGCTTCTTATCCCTCTTGCCCTTGATGTGGCGCTTCTTGATCAGTCGCTTGATGCGCTGCGTGGTGACGATGACACGGGCGACAGGTCTGAGGATGAGACCACCGATGAGCCCCCTCAAACGACAAGCGACACAATTCGTCTTGGCGATCAGTCTGACGACTTTGAAGGCAGCTTTCGTGGCGAGACGATTTTTGGCAATTTAGGTGATGATAAGATCGACGGGCGCGGCGGGGACGACACGCTTTTTGGGAGCTCTGGGAACGATCTGTTTGACGGCGGCGCAGGTGACGACGCCCTAAACGGCAATGTAAACGACGACATTCTAGCCGGTGGTCCCGGAGCAGATACTCTGCGGGGCGGCAACAATGACGACACACTTTTTGGGGATAGCGGTTCTGACCTGCTGCTCGGTGAGACCGGCGACGATGTGTTGATTGGCGGCGTAAATGCCGACGTTCTTAATGGCGGCGGCGGAACGGATGCACTTTGGGGTGGCGCCATTTTTAACAATGATACTCTTGAGACGGACAACCTTTCAGCGCTGCAATCCGGACCACCGCTAATCACCCGTCCGGAAGGTGAAACACCCACTTGGGGCGGCAATTTCCGTGATGACGGTGTGGAAGACAAGCTGACCGGCGGGGCTGGCACTGACACGCTGTTTTTGGCGCGAAATGATATCGGCACAGGTGGCGGTGACGCGGATGAGTTTATCTTGCTGCTGGAGCCAAGTAGCGATGATGGCAGCACAGGCGAGACAGGCACGCGCGTCACTGATTTTTCAAACGACGATGTTTTGATGATTGCTACGCAACCCGGCACTCCCGACCCTGCGGTGAGCGTTACCCAAACAGGTACAGTCGTGACTGTATTTGCCGATGATTTTAAAGTGGCGGAGGTGCAGCTTGGACCTGAGTTTGACGAAAACGCACAGCCCTTTGAGAACTGTATCCAGTTGGTTAGTTACAGCGCGCCAGTCGTACTTGCGCGGCCTGTCTGATCGCTAACGGCCTTCGAACTTTGCAGGACGCTTTTCAAGGAAAGACAGCACGCCTTCTTTGAAATCACGCGTTTCACCACAAGCCCCCTGAAGCGATGCCTCAAGGCCCAATTGCGTCTCAAGGTCATTGCCAAAACTTGCCCGAAGCGCAGATTTCACATGCTCGTAGGCAACTGTCGGACCTTTGGCCAAATGCGCGGCACGTGCACGCCAATGGGCGTCAAATTCGGCATCGGACACGGCTTCCCAGATCATACCAAAATCACTGGCTTGCTGTGCAGAAATACTTTCACCAAAAAGTGCGGCTCCCATGGCTTTGGCCATCCCCATTTGGCGAGGCAGATAGTATGTACCACCCGCGTCAGGGATAAGCCCAATGCGCGTAAACGCTTGAACAAAAACAGCCTTTTGCGACGCAATCACCACATCCGTAACCAACGCCAGATTTGCACCTGCGCCCGCTGCCGCACCGTTTACAGCCGCAATTGTCGGAACAGGACACTCAATAATCGTGCGCAGCATCGGTACGTATTCGTCGCGCAAGGTGCGCTCAAGATCAAGCTGGGCGGCTGAACCACCGTCGCCCAAATCCTGGCCCGAACAAAACGCATCCCCCGCCCCTGTCAGGACCACAACACGGGCCTCGGTGCCTGCTTTTTTCACAGCATGGGTGATCTCGGCACGCATCTGACCGTTCAAAGCGTTCTTCACCTTTGGGCGGTTCAAAGTGAGCGTCGCAACACCGTCTTTTAGCTCATATTCCAGCGCGTCATACATCATGGGAGCATCCTCATTAATCCATTCGTTAGAAGGCAAAATAGGGCCATGCGCCGGAGTTGCCAGAAGAACTGAGCACTATGCGCAAGAACGTCACGACACCGCTTTTGTGCCAGCCTATTTATTCAGCAGCTCAGTGAGGCGTTTTGTTTCATCCGCGCTTAGCTCATCCGCAGGTACAGGTGCTGCGCGCCCGCGCAAATAGGCCGCGGCCCCAATGCCGCCGATCAAAAGCATCGCAGGTCCTGCAAGCCACAAAATCAGGGTTGAGCCTTTTGCAGGCGGGTTGAGCAAAACAAACTCGCCGTACCGCGCAACAATGAACGAAAGCGCCTGGTCGTTGCTATCGCCCGCCGAGACACGTTCACGGACCAGCAGGCGTAGGTCACGCGCCACTTCCGCATGGGATTCGTCGATGCTTTCGTTCTGGCACACAGGGCAGCGCAGTTCTTTACTGATAATCCGTGCGCGCGCCTCAAGCGCAGGATCATCCAAGACCTCGTCGGGCTGTACGGCAAACGCAGGCATGGCCATCAAAGCGATCAGCCCAACTAATCCGCATAGGCGTGAAGCAACTGCTGTCATGATGTAACCGCCTTTGACCGCTGACCACCCGCAACACGCATCCGCCGATCCGTCAGCGACAACGTACCACCAAGCGCCATGATGATTGCACCCGCCCAAATCCAGTTGGCAAACGGCTTAATATACGTGCGCACCGCCCATCCCCCATCATTCTGAGGATCACCAATCACAACGTAGAGGTCACGCAAGATACCGTTTGAGATTGCCGCCTCAGTTGTGGGCATATTGGCCACCGGATAGACACGTTTTTCAGGGAACAAATGCGCCACTTCACGGCCACCGCGGTACAGCTTCATCTCGGCCATGGTTGAGATGTAGTTCGGTCCCTCAACTTCACGCACGTCGATCAGCTCAACCTGATGTTGGCCAACTTCAAAACGGTCACCGATCTGTGCAATACGGATATCCTCGATCTGCCAAGCAAGCATCGCGGCGATTCCGAACGTGGTAATTCCCATGCCCGCGTGGGCAACGGCCTTGCCCCAATCGGCGCGTGGCAACCCTTTGAGGCGCGCAATCTTATTGGCCTTGCCCGCCCTCTGCCAAATTTCAAACGCAGCCCCCAAGACGAGCCATGCGCCCAGGATCACACCAATTGGCCCCAAAGCAGAACCGCCAGTTTGGATCGCAAATGCCAATCCCCCCAAGGCCACCGACACCACCAAAACAGGCATCAACGAAACAGTGATCCGCTTTAGCTTGGCCCGCTTCCACGACATCAGCGCACCGACAGGCAAGATCACCGACAAAGCGACCATGAATGGCGTGAAGGCTGCATCAAAAAACGGGGGACCAACGCTGAGTTTGCGGTCAAAGAACATCTCAGCCACGAGGGGCCAGATGGTGCCGATAAAGACGACGAAACATGCAACCGCCAACAAAATATTATTGGCAACCAATGCGCTTTCACGGCTAACGACAGAAAAGACACCCTTGGCCTCCATCCGCTCTGCGCGCAGGGCATAAAGCACCAACGCGCCACCCATGAAGATGCCCGTGATCAGCAACAGGTAAACACCGCGTTCAGGGTCTGTGGCAAACGCATGGACAGAAGTCAGAACGCCAGAACGGACGATGAATGCGCCAATTAAGCTGAACCCGAAGGCAAGAATAGCGAGCAGAATGGTCCAGCTCTTCAGCGCTTCGCGTTTTTCAACGACAATGGCGGAATGCAGCAGTGCCGCCGCGATAAGCCACGGCATGAAGCTGGCGTTTTCGACTGGATCCCAGAACCAAAAACCACCCCAGCCAAGCTCGTAATAGGCCCACCATGAGCCTAACGCGATGCCGACGGTCAGAAAAACCCACGCTGTCAAAGTCCAAGGGCGGACCCACCGGCCCCATGCCGCATCGACTTTTCCCTCAATCAGTGCAGCAACAGCAAAGCTAAACGCCATGCTTAGCCCAACGTAGCCAACATATAAAAATGGCGGGTGAAACGCGAGCCCCGGGTCCTGCAAAAGCGGGTTCAAATCTTGCCCGTTAAGGGGCGGAAACGCCAAACGTTCAAAGGGGTTAGACGTAAAAATAAGGAATATAAAGAATGCAACAGCGATGGCTGATTGCACCGACAGGACACGGGCTTTCAGCCGTGGCGGCAACCCTTGGCCAAACCAGCCCGCCATCGCACCAAAGAGCGTCAGGATCAAAATCCACAACAGCATAGACCCTTCGTGGTTCCCCCACACGCCCGACACTTTGTAGAGCATCGGCTTGGCCGTGTGACTGTTGAGCGTGACCACTCTGAGACTAAAATCCGAGAGCACGAACGCGTAAGTAAGTGCGGCAAAACTGGCCAGCGTCAGGCCAAATTGAACAGTCGCGGCGGGGGTACCCGTTGCCATCCAGCCAGCCCAATTTTTTTGTGCACCAATCATCGGCACGATCATCTGAAAAACAGCCACCATCAGGGCCAAAATCAGGGCGAAATGTCCAAGTTCTGTAATCATAACCTTGGTATAGTCTGCCGCAGCCCCCTCGCCAATGGGCTGCGACAACACGGCCGCGTCAGACGGCTGATTTACGTAAGAAATTCACGAATCATTGGGTTTGCCGCGCTGTCTGGCCCAATCGCGTAGTGCCGCGTTATCCTCAAAACTGTCAGGGCCAAATCGTTTGGGCGTCCCTGTCCCAATCCCGCCAACCGCGACAGAAACGGGGGCATCTTCGTTGGCCGCAGAATTTTGTCGTGCGACCTCATTTAATGCGGTCAAGTTCTCAATAACATGCGGGACCTGCGCGGTGGTAGCTTGGATAGAGCGTTGAAACTCCTGACTTTTCACTTGATGATGGGCGCCAAAATAAAAACTGACGATGGCACCCAACAGCCACCAAAGCGGTTCAGGCACAAGGGCAATTCCCTGCATTCTGCTGGCAAACCACACCGGATCAACCATCGCTGCTACAAACAGCCCCAGCGTGCCAAGCGCCAATGCGGGGCGTGGCAAGCGGTTCAGCCCATCCATCACACGGTCGAACCTGCCTTTGCGCGGCACGCTGAACTCGGCGGTATATTGATCAAGGGCGTCGGCTTGGCGTTGCGCCGCGCGGATTGCCCTCGCTTCGCGGTTTTCCCAAAACACCTGAGCCGTCTCGCGGACAACATTTCTGCCGCCCCCGAATATCGCCTCAAACACCCGTTCAATCAGCCCCATGACGCCACCCGCGCACGATGTTCAGCGTCCGTTACATGGTATTTTGAGGCGATGAATTCCTCTGCGCGCACGATCCAGCCGCCTTTGCCCCCATCCTGACGACAGGCATATTTGCGCGAGCACTTTCGCCGATCACCCAACGCGTAGTAATAGTTGCGCCGCTCAATACCATAGGCGTCGCCAATATGATCCGGCGCGCTTTGGGTCGCTTAAAGCACGGCCGAAATAGTCTGCGGGCCAATCTGACCGTCAACGCCAATGCGAAACCCGAGACGGCGGACAAGGCGCTGCAAAATCTTAACAGAGTTCGCACCTGCATTGACGTTCATGTCGAAAACAGACGCCTGCAACACCTGCGGTAACTGTGCAATTTTTGAGCGGTGAAAGTAGTGATCAATGAAAATCTGTGTTGCGCTGTCACGGCTGAGTTTGCGCACATCAGAAACATCCACATCGCCGTCACCGTCTAAAGCCAGCCCCAGACGCCGCATCGTGTGGATCGTCACCCCGTATTTGGTAGCACCTCCCGGATCATCGGGATCGTTCACAAAGCCGCCCTCGCGGGCCACAATATCAGACGCTATCTCATGTATTGATTGCATTAACCTGCCTCACCTTAACCATCGTTCACGTTTCGTAACGGATAATCAAAATGAGGGACGGCGGTTAACAAGACAGAAAGGTTGCGGTCGCAACGTTCCCTTAAGGCTTCAACTTTGCACCGCAAGCTTTTGAATTAATGTGATTATGCTTCCGGCTCAACATAGACGCCCTGCTCTTTCAGCGCATCAATCACTTCGGCCGGCATGTAAGTTTCGTCGTGACGGGCCAAAATTTCAGTCGCTACAAATTGACCGTTCACATAGCTTCCGGTGCCGACCATGCCTTCGCCTTCACCAAAAAGATCGGGCAAAATACCAGTATAGACGACGGGCACAGTTGCCCCGCCATCTGTCACGCTGAACGAGATTGCAGCCCCCTCACCACGCTTCAACGACCCCTCTGACACCAGCCCACCAATGCGAAACACTTCGTTTGCGGGTGGTGGTGCGGCAATCACCTCGGATGGTGCGCGAAAGAATTGAAACGCATCTTGGCTCGCGTACCAGATCAAGCCGAACGACACCGCAAGCGCACTCGTGGCGAGTGCAATAATCTGGATACGGCGTTGTTTTTTCAGGCTTTTCATTGCGCTACCTAAGGAAAATCACGGAAAGACAGGGGCCATCATAAGACCCTCTGTCTCTGGTAAACCTAACATTAGGTTGGCGTTCTGCAATGCTTGGCCACTGCTACCTTTTGTCAAGTTATCGAGAGCGGCAATCACAATCGCGCGCCCTCCTTTACGGTCTGCAACAACCCCAAGGTGGCAAAAGTTAGAGCCCCGCACGTGACGGACAGACGGGTGTTCGCCAATCGGCAACACTTCAATAAACGGCTCGTCTACATATTGTGAAACGAACGTCTCATGGATCGCGGCGGCATCGCCACTGACGTAGCAAGTCGCCAGAATACCGCGGTTGAACGGCGCGAGGTGTGGAGTGAACTGCACCTCAACCTTGCGGCCTGCAACCGCTGAAAACTCCTGATCGAACTCAGCCAAGTGGCGGTGCACACCGCCCACTCCATACGCATGAACGCCTTCGGACAGCTCTGCGTGCAGCAAATTTTCCTTCAACGCACGGCCCGCGCCTGACACGCCCACTTTCATATCTATGACAATATCGTCCAACCCAATCACGCCCGCTGCAATCAATGGACGCAGCGCAAATTGACCCGTTGCCGCATTACAGCCCGTGCCCGCAACCAAACGGGCTTTCGCAATATCATCGCGGTAAAATTCGGTTAGGCCGTACACAGCGATCTTTTGCAGATCGGGCGCGTCGTGGGGCAGACCATACCATTTTGTATACTCAGCCTCATCACGTAGACGGAAATCTGCGGATAAATCAACGACTTTCACGGCATCAGGCAGCGCACGGATCACAGCCTGTGACGTCGCATGTGGCAGCGCGCAAAAGACCAGATCAACGTTTTCAAACGACAACTCATCGATTTTAACAAGCTGCGGCAGATCCGTATGGCGCAGATGAGGAAAGACATCGCCCATTTGCTGACCGGCTTTACGTTCGGCCGACAGACCAACGATATTGATGTCAGGGTGACCTGCAATCAAGCGCACCAATTCCGCACCCGTATACCCAGATGCCCCGAGGATCACGACGTTCTTGCCCATGATGAGCCTTTCTAAATCACCTTGGCGCCCTTTAAGCGCAAAGCAGCCAGCGTTTCAATCACAACTGTCAAATCCGCGCTAGAGCGCCTCAAAGGTGATGCCGCGCTTCATAAATTGGGTTGCGCGGTTTGATACGGTTGCCGGGTCACCCGTGGTCAAAAAGCTGCGAGCTTTTGCATCACCAATCATATCAGGGCGGCGCTCAAGATAATCAGCAAGGCTATCAGCCACCACGCGCGGTTGGCTGAACACTTTGACATTGCCGCCCAAAGCCTTGGCAAAGATATCTTCTAACAAGGGATAATGCGTACACCCCAGAATAGCTGCATCAGGGCTTGGCATTTTGCGTTGAAGTGCGTCCACGTGACTGCGCACCAAAGCTTCGGCCAAGATCAAATCACCGTCTTCAATCGCGTCCACCACGCCGCCACAGGCCTGCGCCTCAACATCAACGCCGATCGCACGAAATGCCAGCTCGCGCTGAAACGCGCGACTTCTAACTGTTGCGGGGGTCGCGAAAAGCGCCACGTGTTTCACATCAACTTCGCGCGGCGGCGAGTTATCGCCCCAGCCCCGTTCGGTCATTGCCTCAATCAAAGGTACAAACACACCAAGCACACGTTTGCCCTGTGGCACGCCCTCTTCCTGCATCCGGCGTAGCGCCGCAGCCGACGCGGTGTTGCACGCAAGGATCACAAGATTGCAGCCCCGCGACCACAACTCATAAACGGCCTCGCGCGTTAAGCGGTAAACATCATCTGCATCGCGCACCCCGTACGGCGCGTGTTTGTTGTCACCGAGATAGATAAACGGCACACCTGGCAAGCGCTCTTCCAAGGCTTGCAGCACGGTTAATCCGCCTAATCCACTATCAAATACACCTACTGCCATGCGCACCCTCCACGCGGCCTAATCCATTCACACGACTTGCATCGTACCGGATTAGTATACACGCCGTTCAAGTAATTGCTCTGCTGTTTTGTGATTATTTTCAAACTCATACCCCAAAGTCTCACCAACCGATGGATCCCCAAGGGCGTATGTCTGCGCCCGAAGATATCCCATCATGGCGCGGGGGTCTTTGGCGCGGGCATCCAGCTCACTCTGGGGCAATGGCGCACCGATACGCACGCCAACGGCACTATCAACGCGCCGCCGGAACTCATTAATCAAAAGCGCCATTCTGAGATTTGGGTGAAGGTGACTAGCGACTTGAAAGAGCCGGCTGTTGGTCCCTTCAAAGTAAATCGGCAGGACTGTGGCACCAGATTTTGCCACCATTTTAGCCGTAAAGCTGCGCCATGCAGGATCAAGCGGCCGGCCAAAAGGCCGTGCTGATGTGCTCACGGTACCGCCCGGGAAAACGCCAACGGCACCGCCCTGCGCTAAATACTCAAGGCTGTGTTTTCGCGTCTCAAGGTTGATGCGCATAGCTTCTTTGGTTTGATCAAAACTGATCGGCAGCACGATGCGCTGGATATCTTCGGCCTTGTGAAACACCGAGTTCGCCAAAATCCGGAAATCCCCGCGCCGCACGCGCGACAGGATGTAGCCCATCATCATCCCGTCCAAAATACCGAAGGGATGGTTTGCAACCACGATCAACGGCCCTGATTGCGGAATGGCGTCCAAGCTGCCCTCGCGCACATCAAGGTTTACCCCGTAGCGTCCCGCAAGAATTTCCCAGAAATCCCCTCCCGCAGCCACGTCTGCGTCGTATCCGCGGGCGCGCTGGATCAAGCCCAATCGGCCCGTAAAATTTTCAGTGGCACGAACAAGAAACTTACCGCCGCGAGACGCCGCAGAGTGGGCATAAGTAATTTCACGAGCGACTTCATGATCGCGAGACAGCCGGCGTGGGAGGCGTGAAGATACCATGGTCTGATCCGTTCAAGAGTACGTTTAGCAACGCACACATGAATTGGTTACTGCGCGCAGCATTTTACATCAAGCCGCTCAATTCTTGATCATGCCGTAGCGTAATCACCCATATTTCCGATTATTGAGACACCCAAGCCAAGCTTGCGTTGCATGTAGGCCGCTAAGTCCCTATTTTAACTCCAAATACCGCTCTGTGCAGAGTGGCAAAACACCTACGGCGCGGGGCCTGCGATGGACTGGGATAAATTACGTATTTTTCATGCGGTCGCTGATGCGGGCAGCCTGACACACGCGGGAGACACACTTCACCTGTCTCAATCGGCCGTAAGCCGCCAAGTTCGCGCGCTTGAGGAATCACTAAATACAACGCTGTTTCACAGACACGCCCGTGGTCTCATTTTGACAGAACAAGGCGAGCTGCTTTTCGATGCGACACAGGCCATGAACAAGCGTCTTGATACGGCATCAGCCCGTATTCGTGACAGCGAAGAAGAAGTGTTCGGCGAGCTGCGCGTCACCACCACTTTGGGGTTCGGCAGTCTGTGGCTGGCCCCTCGCCTGCCCGCCCTTTACGAGGACTTTCCTGACCTCAAGATTGACCTGATGCTGGAAGAGCGCGTGCTGGACCTTCCTATGCGTGAGGCGGATGTCGCGATCCGGATGAAAGAGCCATCGCAAGCGGACCTAATCCGCAAAAAGCTGATGACTGTGCGAATGGTTTTATTCGCCAGCAAAAGCTATGTTGAGCAACACGGCGCGCCGCAAGATCGGAAATCCCTCGGGGATCATAGGTTAATTTGTCAGTCGCCTGATTCCATCCAAGTAGGCGCGGGACAGCGGCTTGCAGCTGAATTAATGACCCAAGATATCACCAGCTTGCTGACTGTGAACAACTACTTTGGCGTGCTGCAGGGCGTTTTGAACAACCTTGGGATTGGTGTACTGCCAGATTACGTCCAAGTAGACACGCCCGATTTGGTGCGCGTTTTGCCAGACGTTCAATCAACGGAAGTCCCTGTTTATTTAGCTTTTCCGGAAGAATTACGCCATTCTAAACGCATCGCCGCATTCCGCGATTTTGTTCAAAAACAGATCGCCCTTGATCGCCAAAAAGCCGCTGCACCAGTGATGCGCTAAATGGGGCAGTTTTAAGACGCTTCGATGATACGCTAGCCATGCAGAAAGCGCATAGCAGCATTGCGCAAATTTTAACCACTTTGCTCTTGCGACAATGGAAAACAGTCCCTAATTGGGCGGCATAGTTAAATGATTGTTTAACTACCTCCCTGTTGGACTTCGCCGGGCCCCCGCAATTTGCGAGCCCGGCTTTTTTTTGCCCCTCGCCCACGTGACTAACGCATCTGGGCAAATGCCAGCGGCGCCTACACACCGGCACACGGGCATATGGTTACTTTAGTCTTAGCTTGGAACTAATTATTACTTCAATTTTAATTGGTAACCCCCCCGTTTACCCGCACGCTTTACCCACGCTGGCTGACCCACCTCACGAATGAGTTAATCGCGCGCCTATGAGTAGCTATATTGCCACAATCACCGGCACTAACGGATCAGACAATATTATCGTATCCGGGAACGGTAATACCTCTATTTCAGGTGGCGATGGCCATGACTGGATTGAAGTTGGCGGCGGAGATGACAGCATTTCCGGTGGTCGTGGTAACGACGCTCTTGGTGGTAACGGTGGTAACGACAACATTCGCGGTGACGACGGCGATGATTATCTATGGGGGGATTTCGGAAACGATACCCTAAGCGGCGGGCTGGGCAACGATAGCGTTCACGGCGGCGAAGGGGATGATCATATATCCGGTGGCGATGGTGACGCCACACTCGATGGCGGTGCAGGCCACGACACTATTTCTGCAGGGCGTGGCAATGACACCGTGTCAGGCGGTGGTCAGAATGACCTCATTTATGGTGGCGACGGCAACGACAGCATTGATGGTGGCAGCGGCCGCGACACGATCCGAGGCGAAGACGGTCACGATACACTTTCTGGCGGCAGTGATCACGACTACATCACCGGTGGGCGCGGTGATGACACCATTTATGGCGGCGACGGCGATGATATTCTGCTCGGCGGGCGCGGCAACGACACAATTTATGGGGGCGCCCAACAAGATACGATCGAAGGCGGACCGGGCGACGATCGCATGGTTGCCGGCAACCTATCCACACATGATGTTTTCATCATTCGCGACGGGCACGGCATTGACCAGATTGACGACTTCGATTATATCGAGCCTGATATAATCGCCTTTTTTATGGCAGAAATGTTGTCGTTTTCGGATGTACAAAGCCGGCTGAGCCAATGGGGGTTGGACGCGGTCTTCACGTATGACAACACCGACTGCCTCGTCCTTGTTAATGTTGATGCCAGCACCCTAAGCAGCGCCAATTTCCGTTTTTCCGCCACCCCGCTTTGTCCTGCCGCAGATACGTTGATCCGTACCCCCGATGGTCTGCATCCCGTTCAAACACTCACCAAAGGGCAGCTGATCGCGACCCACGATGCTGGCCCGCAACCGCTGCTGCGGCTCACCTCGGAGAGGCTACATTTTCACAGCCCCGATGATCCCGCGAACCCATCCTGATCCGCGCAAATACATTCGGCAACGCACCCAGCACAGACCTTATCACATCACCGCAACACCGTATTGTCATCGATGGCTCACTGGTGCCCGCGACCAAACTGACCAACCGCAAAGGCATCAGGGCGATGCGCGGACGGCAAACGGCGCTCTATTACAATCTACTGTTTGAGCGGCATCACATCATCTTCGCCAATGATCTGCCTGTTGAAAGCCTGCTACGCGAAGGCCCAGATCACACGCCCCTCACGCCCGTTCTGCCACTCATGCGGCATGATCCCGCCTTCTAAAACACAAACCAGAACCAAAGGCGTGGCCCCTTCCCCTTTTCTCAAAGCTGCTCTAAGAGATACCCAACGCCACATAGGGGACTTTTTGCGCCATGACCGAACCCGCACTCACGCCTGATCTGATCGCTGCACACGGGCTTTCCCCCGACGAATACGACAGCATTCTTGAGATCATTGGCCGTGCTCCAACGTTCACTGAACTGGGTATTTTTTCAGCTATGTGGAACGAGCACTGCTCGTATAAGTCCTCCAAGAAATGGCTTCGCACGCTGCCCACTACCGGCCCACAAGTGATCTGCGGTCCCGGTGAGAACGCAGGTGTTGTCGATATTGGCGACGGTCAAGCCGTTGTTTTCAAAATGGAATCTCACAACCACCCCAGCTACATTGAACCCTATCAAGGGGCTGCTACTGGCGTGGGTGGTATCTTGCGCGACGTCTTCACAATGGGTGCCCGTCCGATTGCTGCGATGAATTCGCTCTCATTTGGTGAGCCAAGCCACCCTAAAACACCGCAACTGGTTAACGGTGTCGTTGCGGGCGTCGGCGGCTATGGCAACTGTTTTGGCGTTCCGACTGTCGGTGGCGAAGTCCGCTTTCATGCAGCCTACAACGGCAATTGCTTGGTAAATGCATTTGCCGCAGGCCTCGCAGATGCAGACAAAATCTTTTACTCGGCCGCTTCGGGCCTTGGCATGCCTGTGGTCTATTTGGGTGCGAAAACAGGCCGTGACGGTGTGGGCGGCGCAACAATGGCCTCCGCCGAGTTTGACGAAAATATCGAAGAAAAACGCCCCACCGTTCAGGTTGGTGACCCGTTCACCGAAAAACGTTTGATGGAAGCAACGCTTGAATTGATGGCCACGGGCGCTGTGATCTCGATCCAGGATATGGGCGCTGCGGGCCTGACCTGCTCTGCCGTGGAAATGGGCGACAAAGGTGGCCTTGGCATCAAGCTGAACCTTGAAGATGTGCCCGTGCGCGAAGAGCACATGACCGCCTATGAAATGATGCTCTCCGAGAGCCAAGAACGCATGTTGATGGTGCTCAAACCCGAGCTTGAGGCCGAGGCGAAAGCCGTCTTTGATAAATGGGATCTCGACTTTGCGATCGTCGGTGAAACCATTGTCGAAGACCGTTTCTTGATCATGCTCAACGGCGAGATCAAAGCCGATCTGCCGCTTTCTAAACTGGCATCAACTGCCCCTGAATATGACCGGCCTTGGGAACCTACACCAGCTGCCGCCCCCCTCGAGGGTGTTCCGCAAATCGATCCGATCGACGGTCTGCGCGCGCTGATCTCAACGCCAAATTACGGCGCGAAATCATGGGTATATGAGCAATATGACAGCATGGTGATGGGCGACACAGTGCTCATCCCCGGCGCGGGTGCTGGCATCGTGCGGGTACATGGCACAGGCAAAATGTTGGCCTTCACATCTGACGTGACCCCCCGCTATGTCCGCGCAAACCCTGTTGAGGGTGGCAAACAAGCTGTTGCAGAAGCATACCGTAACCTCACAGCCGTGGGTGCGACACCGCTGGCAACGACTGACAACATGAACTTCGGCAACCCCGAGAAACCCAGCATCATGGGCCAATTCGTAGGCGCCATTCAGGGCATCTCTGCCGCCGTTGAGGTGCTAGATATGCCAATCGTTTCCGGCAACGTTAGCCTTTACAATGAGACTGATGGCGCTGCTATTTTGCCAACACCCACAATTGGCGCGGTTGGCTTGATCCGCGACGAAGCAGCACTGATTGCCCGCGACGTGCGCGAAGGCCACGTGTTGCTGCAAGTAGGCGAAGCCGAGGGCCATTTGGGCCAATCCGCCCTACTTGCTGAGGTCTTCAACCGTGAGGACGGTGACGCCCCCGCAGTTGATCTGGTCGCCGAAAAAGCCAACGGTGACTTCATTCGCGCCAACGCAGAATGGATCGATGCCTGCACAGACATTGCAGACGGTGGCCTCGCGCTCGCCGCATTTGAAATGGCCGAGACCGCCGGTGTTGGTGTGCTTCTCGACAGTGCGGACACCCCAACCCTGTTTGGTGAAGATCAGGCCCGCTATTTGATTGCGACCTCATTCGACAAAGCCGAAGCATTGATGATTGCAGCGGGTCAAGCGGGCGTCACCATCACCTCAGTGGGCCGTTTTACGGGCGACACAGTCAAAATGGGCGGATCAGAAGCATCTCTTGCGGAACTGTCACAGGTCTTCCGCACCGGCTTCGCGGCTTCCGTGGCCTAAACCGGCCTATACACAGATATGGTCCTGCGGCGCGATGACTTGCATAGAGCCGCAGGCCTGCCTATCTCTTGTCCCCAGCGAAAAGGACCACGACCATGCCCATCACAGCGACTGACATTGAAAGCCTGATCCGCGCCGAATTTCCCGAAGCGACAATTACCGTTCAAGGGGATGACGGCCAGCATTTCGCCGCCGAGGTCGTGGATGCCAGTTTCAAAGGCAAAAACCGCGTCCAACAACAGCGCGCCGTTTACGCGGCTCTGAAAGGCAAGATGGACGGCAGCCACGGTGAGTTACACGCGCTGGCGCTGACCACTCGGGCACCTGAATAACATTAAGATCACCGCCTAAAGCATTACTTCTGAAAGGTAATTTACGATGAGCGACGCAAAGACACGCATTTCCGAAACCAACGCGGCCAATGATGTTGTGCTTTACATGAAAGGCACCAAAGAGATGCCTCAATGTGGGTTTTCATCGCGGGTTGCAGGTGTGCTGAACTTCATGGGCGTTGAGTACGCTGATGTGAATGTGCTGGCTGATGAAGACATTCGCCAAGGCATCAAAGACTTCAGCGACTGGCCGACGATTCCCCAACTTTACGTCAAAGGTGAGTTTGTCGGTGGCTGCGATATTATCACCGAAATGACCCTATCGGGTGAGTTGGATACGCTTTTTGCAGAAAACGCTGTGACGTTTGACAAAGACAAAGCCGATCAAATTCGCGAAGCAAACGCGTAAGTATTTGATTTTGCCAAGTTCCGAACGCTGGCGATGAAACAATAAAGCCCGCCGCGAACATCCCTCGCGGCGGGCTTTGTTTATAGTGGCGGGTGAAGCAGACCTAGCCTGCCGCACGTTCCTCAGCTTTTTGGGCAAGGCTTTCAGCACGGGCCGCAAGCTCTTGCAGGGTGTCTGTGATGGACGGCGGGACGACAGCCACTTCAATCCGCTCGGGCTCAGGCGCCGGACGGCCCTTGAACTCAGCTAATTCTGCTTCCAACTCAGCGATTTTGGCGTCTTGGGTTTTGGTCTTATCCTCAAGGGCTGCGGTTTTGTCCGCCAACATCAGGCCAGCCATCAAAAGCATCCGCGCCTCGGGCAGCCGTCCAATCTGTTCGGTCAATACATTCGCCTCAACGTCGAGCATGCCCGCCGCCGCCAGCAGATAGCTCTCTTCGCCAACCTGACAGGCCACTTCGAACGTGCGGCCACCAACGGTGATATCAACTGTAGCCATTATGCAGTCTCCTCAATGATCGGGCGCAGGTTGGTCAAAATCATATCCAACTCAGAACGGTCGGCGGCACGCGCCACGCGCAGGGCCGTTAACTCGGCTTCGGCGGATTGGTTGATCAGTTCTACATCCGCCAGCCCCTGCTCATTAGCGGCCCGCAATGCGGTGTTGTTATCACGCAGCTGCTGGTTCGCCGCTTGCAACGCTTGCACATCCGCGCTGAGCCGCGCCACATCTGCGGTCATGTCAGGATGGGTCGCCTGAGGTACCTGTTCGGCTTGCCCCACCTCAAGTAGGGCAACGTGTGCAGACAACTGCGCATTTTGCGCTTGCGCAGCATCTACCGCAGACTGAAGTGCAGCTACCTGCGCTTCTGCATCGCGGGCTTGCGCAATCGCATTATCAAGCGCCGCTTGATCAATGGCGGCCTCGGTTACAGGCTCAGCTTGAGACTGCGTTGGCGTACGACTTTCAATCGCGCGATCAATACGCTCAAGAGCCACTTTTAGGCGTCGGTCAAGATCTTCGATGTCGCTCATCTGCTCGCATCCTTGTTTTTCTTATCGCCTCAATATCTTTGCTAGGATCACCGAAATTGCAAGCAATTCGCCAGTTTTTGCGCTCAAAGCGGGCCTGCGTGCTTGATATTCACCCCTCTGCGGCCTATCGGGAACGGGAATGCCATTATCAACGCCACTTCAAAGGAATTCACCCAGTGCCTGATACAAGCTTTGAGCCCATCGACATTGCAACGCTCGCCAGCGCGAACCCTGACCACTGGAAGAAAGCCGCCGCGATCCGCGCGCTTGCTTTGGACGGTGTTGCAGCAGCGAATTCCGGTCACACAGGCATGCCCATTGGCATGGCGGACGTGGCAACTGTGCTTTTTGAAAAGCACCTGAAGTTTGACGCAAAAAACCCTGATTGGTCCGATCGTGACCGCTTCATCTTGTCGGCAGGTCACGGTTCCATGCTGGTCTATGCGCTGTTGCACCTAACGGGCTACGAGGACATGACCCTTGAGCAGGTGAAAAACTTCCGCCAGTGGGGCGCTATCACCGCTGGTCACCCTGAATTCGGCCACGCCAAAGGCGTTGAAACAACCACCGGCCCGCTTGGTCAAGGCATTGCAAACTCTGTCGGTTTTGCCATGGCAGAAGAAAGCCTGCGTGCACATTACGGCAAAAAAGTTGTCGACCACCACACCTATGTTATCGCCGGTGACGGGTGCTTGATGGAAGGTATCAGCCAAGAAGCTATCGCCCTTGCTGGCCGCCAAGAGCTAAGCAAATTGATCGTGTTTTGGGACAACAACAACATCACCATCGATGGCACCGTTGAGCTGTCAGACCGCACAGATCAAGTGATGCGCTTCAAATCTGCAGACTGGCACGTCCAAGATATCGACGGCCATGACGCAGCTGCCATTGATGCGGCTATTGTTGCTGCTAAGAAATCTGGCAAACCCTCTATGATTGCTTGCAAAACCCACATCGCGTTGGGCCACGCTGCACAAGACACATCCAAAGGACACGGCGCGCTTACGGACGCCGCTGCAATGGCAGAAGCCAAAGCACGTTATGGCTGGACCACAGGTCCGTTCGAAGTGCCCGCAGATATCAAAGCCGCATGGGAAGCCATCGGCAGCCGCGGCAACGCAGACTTCACCGCGTGGCAAGAGCGTTTCGCAACGCTGTCAGGCAGCAAGCAAGCCGAATTCAATCGCGCTTTTGCCGGTGACGCCCCCAAGAAACTATCTGCCACGATCAAGGCGTTGAAGAAGAATAGCAGCGAAACAGCCCCAATTGTCGCGACACGTAAATCGTCCGAGATGGTTCTTGCTGCCGTCAACCCGATCTGCAGCGAGACAATCGGCGGCTCAGCTGATTTGACTGGCTCAAACAACACAAAAACTGCCGATCTGGGCGTTTTTGATACGGACAACCGCAAAGGCCGCTACGTGTATTACGGTATCCGCGAGCACGGCATGGCCGCAGCAATGAACGGCATGGCGCTACACGGAGGGATCCGCCCCTACGGCGGGACGTTCATGTGCTTCACCGATTATGCGCGCCCCTCTATGCGTTTGTCTGCCTTGATGGGAATTCCAGTGACATACGTCATGACCCACGACAGCATCGGCCTGGGTGAAGACGGTCCAACACACCAACCGGTCGAGCATCTTGCCATGTTGCGCGCCACGCCCAACATGCACGTGTTCCGCCCATGCGACACAGTTGAAACCGCTGAGGCGTGGGAACTTGCGCTGAGCAGCAAAAAAACACCAGCGACCCTGTCGTTGACCCGTCAGAACCTGCCAACCCTGCGCACCGAGCACAAAACCAAAAACCTTACATCCCAAGGGGCGTATGTTTTGGCTGATGCAGAAGGCAAACGCCAAGTGATCTTGATGGCAACGGGTTCAGAAGTCGAGATCGCCATGGCAGCCCGGGATATTCTGCAAGCCGAGGGCATTGGCACACGCGTTGTTTCCATGCCCTGCTGGGAGCTTTTCGCAGCCCAAGAGGAAAGCTACCGCAAGCGCGTTCTGCCCGGTGGTCCCGTGCGCGTTGCCGTTGAGGCAGGCGTACAATTCGGTTGGGATCACTGGCTGAGCGGTGAGCGCGGCAAAGCAGCAAAAGCTGGCTTTGTAGGCATGGAAGGCTTCGGCGCCTCAGCCCCTGCAGAAGTGCTGTACGAAAAGTTCGGCATCACAGCACAGGCCGTGGCCGACAAAGCAAAATCACTTCTTTGATCACACGACGATAAGCGCGGCCTGTCTCACGCTTTCGATTACACAACACACTGCGGCGGCCTCATCATGGGGTCGCCGTTTGTGATTCTATCGAACAGCGCAAATCGTATACAAATGCATACCAAATCTACTGCCGCCGTGCGTAACTTCACACACGACCGCATCCGTTAGCGCAATCCGTTAGCGCGAACAGACACCGCCGAGCCACCTTTACCGCTAACATTTTGATGCAAAACGCCTTTTGTCTTGGCCCCTGCCCCCAGACCCCCTAAGCCCATGGTAAGATGAGCCACTAACCAAAGGATCGAGTCATGACAGTTAAAGTAGGCATTAACGGGTTTGGACGTATCGGACGGTGCACCTTGGCGGCCATCCACGAGATGGGCCGTAACGATGTGCAGGTCGTAAAAATCAACGCTACTGGCCCAATTGAGACAAACGCCCACTTGCTGCGTTATGACAGCGTTCACGGACGCTACAACGGCACGATTACCACTGACGCCAATTCCATTGATCTGGGCCGCGGTCCGATTGACGTTCAAAGCACCTACAACCCGGAAGAACTGGATTGGAGCGGCGTTGACGTTTTGATGGAATGCACGGGCAAGTTTAACGATGGCCATCAGTCCGCGATCCACCTTGAGCGCGGCGCAAAGAAAGTGCTGTTGTCCGCCCCCGGCACAAATGTAGATCGCACCATCGTATACGGTGTGAACCACCGCGATCTAAAGGCGGACGAGCGGATGATTTCAAACGGGTCATGCACCACCAACTGCCTGGCTCCGTTGGCAAAAGTGCTGAATGACACTGTTGGGATTGAGCGCGGCATGATGACGACCATTCACAGCTACACAGGCGATCAACCGACGCTAGACCGCCGCCACAAAGACCTTTACCGCGCCCGCGCAGCCGCCATGGCAATGATCCCAACATCCACAGGTGCCGCCAAAGCATTGGGCGAAGTGCTACCCGAGCTTGCGGGTAAATTGGACGGCACAGCGATGCGCGTTCCCACGCCAAACGTATCAGCGGTTGATCTGACGTTTGAAGCGGGCCGCGACGTTACCGAGCAAGAGATCAACGACATCATGGCCGACGCTGCAGCCGGACAAATGAGCGCCGTTCTGGCCTATGATGCGGAGCAAAAAGTCTCGATCGACTTTAACCACACGCCCCACTCATGCATTTTTGCGCCCGACCAAACCAAAGTTGTGGGTGGCCGCACTGTGCGCGTTCTGGCATGGTATGACAACGAATGGGCGTTCTCTGTGCGTATGGCCGATGTGGCGGGCATGATGGGACGTCTGGTTCACTAACCAGTGCCTCCTTTCTTTCCGCTTATTTGCAGCATGCCGGAGCGCCTGAAAATTTAGGGCGGCCGGCACGTGGCAGACGACAAATGACCAACAGGCTGGCGATACTTCTTGGTGCTCTGATCATCGGCGCCATCACGTGGGATGTGTTGCGTAACGATACTGCCGCGACCGTGTTTATGGCGCAAAAAGGTATCGAGCTTATCGAATACCTCGCTTTTTGGCGCTAATCTTTGCTTACAATTGATCACAAACGGGGTTCAGCCTTGACCTTTGGTCTCAACTCGTTTTGTTAGCGGTAACAGATATTCGAACAGTAAGGGAATGAGTTCCATGACAATCAAAGTAGCCATCAACGGATTTGGTCGCATCGGTCGTAACGTGTTGCGTGCCATCGTCGAGTCTGGCCGCACTGACATCGAAGTTGTTGCCATCAATGACCTCGGCCCTGTTGCGACAAACGCGCATTTGCTGCGTTTTGACAGTGTTCACGGCCGCTTCCCTGGGACCGCCACAACAACCGACACCAGCATTGACGTCGGCCGCGGCCCCATCGCCGTAACGGCAATGCGTAACCCCGCTGATTTGCCATGGGCACACGTCGATGTTGTCATGGAATGCACAGGCATCTTCACGTCAAAGGAAGCGTGCCAAGCGCACCTTGAAAACGGCTCAAGCCGCGTTTTGATCTCGGCCCCCGGTAAAGATGCGGATAAAACAATCGTTTACGGCGTAAACGACGGTGAATTGACCGCAGATGACATCATCGTGTCGAATGCGTCCTGCACCACGAACTGCCTGTCCCCCGTTGCAAAAGTGCTGAACGACAGCTTCGGCATCGTCAAAGGCATGATGACAACCGTGCACAGCTACACCGGTGATCAACCAACGCTTGATACGATGCACTCGGACCTCTACCGCGCGCGCGCAGCGGCGATGTCCATGATCCCTACATCAACAGGTGCCGCCAAAGCAGTTGGCCTTGTGTTACCAGAGCTTGCAGGCAAGCTGGACGGTGTTGCAATACGCGTCCCTACGCCAAACGTATCGGTTGTGGATCTGACATTTGAAGCAGCACGCGATGTGACAGCTGAAGAAGTGAACGATGCAATCCGCGCGGCTGCGGCCTCGGGCCCGCTTAAAGGTATTTTGGGCGTAACTGATGATCCGCTTGTCAGCATGGACTTCAACCACGACCCACATTCCTCAATTTTCGCGACCGATCAAACCAAAGTGATGGACGGCAACATGGTCCGTATTCTGACATGGTATGACAACGAATGGGGTTTCTCGAACCGGATGAGCGACACAGCAGTTGCGATGGGAAAGTTCCTCTAAGACCACGGCATCAGATCAATGCAAAAGACGCGTGTTCAACTTTGGATGCGCGCTTTTTCTTTGAGTAAACGCGGTCTAGGCCAGCTTTTTGGACAGAGCCTCTGCAACAGTTGGTGTGACGAATTTATTCACGTCCCCACCAAGACGCGCGATCTCTTTGACAAGCTTGCTTGCGATGGCTTGGTGCTGTGCCTCGGCCATCAAAAACACAGTCTCAATACTGTCATCAAGCTGTCGGTTCATCCCAACCATTTGATATTCATACTCAAAATCGGCAACAGCGCGTAGCCCGCGAATGATAACACCTGCTCCAACATCGTGGGCACAATCAATCAAGAGGTTCTCAAAAGGATGGGCAATAATCTCAACGCCCGCGGCTTGCGCCAAGGGTGAGGTTTCCGCCTCGACCATCGCGACACGTTCCTCAAGGCTGAACATAGGTCCTTTATCACGGTTAATCGCAACCCCAATAACCAACCTGTCCACAAGGGCCGCCGCGCGCCGGATAATGTCCATATGGCCCAATGTGATGGGATCGAAAGTGCCGGGGTAAAGTCCGATGCGCATGGGGGCCGCCTTGTCGTCAATTGTGCCTCAAACTGCACCAAGCTGCCCCACATCCGCAAGCGGTTTATGGAGCAGCCTCGCTTGGGTATCTTGAGGGTTAGCTGGGTGCGGAACGCGGTTGCAACATGGGCTTCAAGTAGCGCCCCGTGTGCGAGGCGTCGACTTCCGCCACATCCTCGGGCGTACCGGTGGCAACGACGGTGCCGCCACCATCCCCACCTTCGGGGCCAATGTCGATGATCCAATCCGCCGTCTTTACGACATCAAGGTTATGTTCGATCACAACGACAGTATTGCCCGCCTCGACCAATTCATGAAGCACCTCGAGCAGCTTGCGCACATCTTCAAAGTGCAGGCCCGTTGTAGGCTCATCAAGAATATAGAGCGTGCGGCCCGTGGAGCGTTTTGCCAGCTCTTTAGACAGCTTAACGCGCTGCGCTTCCCCCCCCGACAAGGTCGTCGCTTGCTGCCCGACTTTGATGTAGCCCAGACCAACCCGCATAAGCGCGTCCATCTTCTCACGAATTGACGGTACCGCCTTAAAGAACGTCTGCGCATCTTCGACTGTCATGTTCAAAACATCCGCAATCGACTGGCCCTTAAACTCAATCTCAAGAGTTTCGCGGTTATAGCGGGCCCCACGGCACGTCTCACATTCCACGTAAACGTCAGGTAAGAAATGCATTTCAATCTTGATGACACCGTCACCTTGGCACGCCTCACAGCGTCCACCCTTCACGTTGAAGCTGAAGCGCCCAGGTTTATAGCCACGCGCCTTGGCCTCGGGCAGTCCAGCAAACCAGTCACGGATTGGCGTGAAAGCACCTGTATAGGTGGCCGGGTTACTGCGCGGGGTGCGCCCGATCGCCCGTTGATCAATATCGATCACCTTATCTAGGTGTTCGAGGCCACGAATGGTTTCACACGGTGCCGGCGTTTGTCGCGCGCCATTTAGCTGCATGGAGGCCGTCTTGAACAGCGTCTCAATCGTCAGCGTAGATTTACCGCCCCCCGACACACCCGTAACGCAGACAAATTTACCAAGCGGAAAATCAACCGTCACGTCTTTAAGGTTGTTGCCCGTGGCCTTGCGAACGGTAATTTTCTTTTTGTTCCCCTTGCGCCGATCCGTGCTGTAAGGAATTTCGCGCACACCCGTAAGGTACTGACCTGTCACAGATTTTTTGTTCTTTGCAATCTGCGCTGGCGTGCCTTTGGCAACAACTTGTCCGCCGTGGACACCAGCCCCGGGCCCAATGTCAAAAACATAGTCCGCTTCGCGGATCGCTTCTTCGTCGTGCTCAACGACGATGACTGTATTACCCTGATCACGCAGGTTTTTCAGGGTCGTCAAAAGCCGGTCGTTGTCCCGTTGGTGAAGCCCGATAGAAGGCTCATCAAGCACGTAAAGTACCCCCGTAAGGCCCGATCCAATCTGACTGGCCAAACGGATCCGCTGGCTTTCCCCGCCAGAAAGCGTACCCGCGTTGCGCGACAGCGTCAGATACTCAAGGCCAACGTTATTGAGGAACCCAAGGCGCTCACTGATCTCCTTCAAGATCGCTTTTGCAATCTCGTTCTTCTGTTTACTCAACTCAGAAGGCACACTTTGACACCATTCAAAGGCCTCACGGATGGACATCTGAACGACTTGCCCCACGTGCAGCCCTGCAGTTTTGACTGCTAGCGCCTCTTCACGCAGACGGTATCCGCCACACGCGCCACACGGGCGATTGTTCTGGTAACGCTCAAATTCTTCGCGGACCCAAGAGCTGTCTGTCTCGCGGTAGCGACGCTCCATGTTGGGGATCACACCTTCAAACGTGCGGCTAACCTGGTAAACGCGGCCACCTTCATCATAACGAAAGCTAATCTCTTCCTCGCCAGACCCGCGCAAGAAAACCTGCTGCACTTTGGCAGATAGGTCTTTCCAGCGAGTGTTCTTGTCAAACTCGTAATGTTTGGCAATGGCCTCAATTGTTTGAAGAAAATACGGTGATTTACCTTTGCGCCACGGCGCCAGCGCACCGTCATAAATTTTGAGCGTCGCATCAGGGACTACTAAGCGTTCGTCAAAAAAGAGCTCGTGTCCCAAACCATCACACGCAGGACACGCACCAAACGGCGCATTGAATGAAAACAGACGCGGCTCGATCTCAGGGATCGTAAAGCCCGAAACGGGACAAGCGAATTTTTCAGAAAACGTAAAACGCTCAGGCTCCTGCCCTTCGGCAACGGCGGTTTCAAGAATGGTGATGCCGTCCGCCAGATCAAGCGCGGTTCGGAAACTATCCGCAAGCCGCGTCTCAAGCCCTTCGCGGACCACAATACGGTCAACAACCACGTCGATGTCATGGCGGAACTTTTTATCCAGCGTCGGAGGTTCATCAAGCTCATAAAACGTGCCGTCTACTTTGACGCGCTGAAAGCCTTGCTTGCGCAGTTCCAGAAATTCTTTGCGGTACTCGCCTTTTCGGTCGCGGATGATCGGCGCCAGAAGATAACCACGGGTGCCCTCTTCCATTGCCATGACGCGGTCGACCATGTCTTGGACTTGCTGTGCTTCAATGGGCAGTCCCGTCGCGGGTGAATACGGCGTCCCGACACGGGCGAACAACAGCCGCATGTAGTCGTAAATCTCGGTCACCGTACCAACAGTAGAGCGTGGGTTTTTAGACGTTGTTTTCTGCTCAATCGAAATGGCGGGACTTAGACCTGAGATGTGATCAACGTCAGGTTTTTCCATCATATCAAGGAATTGACGGGCATAGGCGCTAAGGCTTTCAACGTAACGCCGCTGTCCCTCCGCGTAGATCGTATCAAACGCCAAGCTGGATTTACCAGAGCCAGAGAGGCCCGTAATTACCACCAATTGGTCGCGTGGAATATCAACATCAATGTTTTTGAGATTGTGCTCACGCGCGCCGCGTACTTCGATATTTTTCAGCTCTGGCATGTCGCCCCCTTAAGTCTGTAGTAGTACATAGGTGGCGTGGTCAAAACGGCCAAGGGAAAAATGCGAACGAAAAGTGAACGTCAGTTCTGCGGGGCAACAATCTTTGCGGTCATCCAATAGATCAGGCCCAAACCAACCGCGCAGGCACCCATAATGACGATCCACAGGCCCGACATTCCTGCGCTTAGCATGGTAAAGGCAAACACTGGCGTACCCAGTGTGGTGCCGATATTTCCCATCTGTGACAACGCCCCCGCGGCCCTTGACCGGTCACTTGCAGAGGGGTTCAACGACGGGATCGCCGCAAAACACGCAGCAGGCACAATGCCCAAACCGAACGCCAGCAGATAAATCATCCAACCTGCACCCGACCATACCGCCAGCCCCGCCAAGATGATCCAAACATAGCCTACGGCCGCCAAAGTATGTGGGGCCACGCGGCGGGCGACCCAGCCTGTGGTGAATGTGGCAACAAGGCTAATCAGCGGGATAATCTGAAACAACTCAGGACGTTCAAGCGTGACAGGGAAAAATGTGATGATCGCCAAATATATGAACGTATACGCCCCGAAAGCCAGCGCAGGGGCCATGACCGGCGGGCTGCTGTAAATGGCCACATGAGTGCCCCAAAACGCAATTTTACCTGGTGTTGCGGAAACAACTGGCAAGCGCCAAATCAACACGACACAAATTACCGCAAAACCCAGACCGTGTGCTGCAAAGACCAGCCCCACACCACCGGCCTGCATCAATGGCGGCACAACAAGTGCTACAGCCGCAAAAGATGCTCCAAAAAACATGGCCCATAAGCTCATCGCGATTGGACGATCACGGTCATTGGTCACCGCCGCCATCAGCGTTGGACCTGCGACGACGATGCCCAAATGGGTAAGCCCTTCGAGCAGTCGCAACACGATCATACCCGCAAACGGCGGCAACAACGCCTGAAGGATAGATATAATCGCGGCAATGCCTGCCGACCAAATGAACACGCGCGTCGGGCCGGCACGCGCAACAACGGCCCCGCTTATCACACCCAAAAAGATGCCCAAAAACCCAACGAGAGACACAAAAAACGAAACGCCAGCAACATCAGTGCCGTAGAGTTCAGCCAATGGGGCAAGCGTCAGAGAGATTTTGCCAAATTGCGCCGCTGCAAAAAGCCCTGTGACAAACACAAGTGCTACCAACGTCCAATCACTTCGCTCAGAGGGGGCGCTTGCCCGCGCAATGTTCGTTTTCATGGCGTTGAAATGACAGGGGCGGCTGCAAACTGCAACCGCCCATCAGATGTCTAAAACGAAGGGGTCACACTTTAGAAATGGATCGCACGACCATAGGCGTCCAGCACGCTTTCGTGCATCATTTCGGACAACGTTGGATGCGGGAAGACTGTTTCCATCAGGTCCTCTTCTGTTGTCTCCAACTTGCGGCCCACCACATAGCCTTGGATCAGCTCGGTGACTTCTGCACCGATCATATGTGCGCCCAGCAACTCGCCCGTTTTTGCATCAAACACGGTTTTGACCATGCCTTCTGGTTCGCCAAGTGCGATGGCTTTGCCGTTGCCCATAAACGGGAAACGTCCCACGTTGATATCATAACCAAGCTCTTTTGCTTTGGCCTCGGAATAGCCAACTGATGCGACTTGCGGGTGGCAATAGGTACATCCGGCAATTGTTTCGGGCTTAATTGCGTGAACCTTTTTGCCCGCAATCATTTCCGCGACCATAACGCCTTCATGGCTGGCCTTGTGCGCAAGCCACGGGGCACCTGCGATATCACCAATCGCAAAGACGCCCTCAACACCCGTGCGGCAAAATTCATCCGTAACGACATGCGTGCGGTCGATCTTTACGCCCAACTTCTCAAGGCCAAGGCCTTCCACGTTTCCAACAATTCCGACTGCAGAAATGACCGTATCGAACTCTTCAGTTGTAACTTTCCCACCATTCTCAATATGGGCAACAACTTTTCCTTTGCCGCGATCAAGTTGTTTGACCATGGTTTTTTCACGGATTTTCATCCCCTGCTTTTCGAATTGCTTCTTCGCAAAAGCGCTGATTTCGGCATCCTCAACGGGCAATACGCGGTCCATCACTTCTACGACAGTCGTGTCCGCGCCAAGTGTGTTATAAAAACTCGCAAATTCGATCCCAATCGCGCCAGATCCGATGACCAATAATTTCTTTGGCATGCGCGGTGGTGTCAGCGCCGTTTTGTATGTCCAAACGAGATCACCATCCCCCTCAAGACCCGGCAATTCACGCGCCCGCGCACCCGTCGCAATGATGATGTTCTTGGCCGTCAGGTCTTGCACACCTTTGTCAGTCTTAACCGTCACTTTGCCTTTCGCAGGGACTGACGCCTCGCCCATGATGACAGTTACTTTATTTTTCTTCAGTAGATGACCAACGCCACCCGCCAACTGCCCTGCAACACCGCGGCTGCGCTTTACGACCGCATCAAGATCATAATCAATATTGCCTGCAGACAGCCCAAACTCTTTGGCGCGGTGCATCAAATGGAAAACCTCGGACGAGCGAAGCATCGCTTTCGTCGGGATACACCCCCAGTTAAGGCAAATGCCGCCCAGATGCTCGCGCTCAATAACTGCGACGGACAGCCCAAGCTGCGCGCCACGGATAGCGGCCACATACCCGCCCGGGCCAGCACCAATTACGATTAAATCAAAAGACGTCGCGGCCATAATAATGTCTCCGGCAAATATAGTTTAACGCTAAACTATATTTATTTGCCAGAAATCGCAACACTCTCACGCGGATTGTGAATGAGCCTTTAAACCACTGAATTCGCCTGATTATCCTGCAATTGCGCGGACAGCCGCACCATATCCGCCCTCAGCCTCAAACGCTTCTTCGTGAACGGAGTAAGCTCTATCAAGGGCTGCGTTGCGGAAGGGGAAACGACCAAAGCGGCGGATAACATCGCGGTGCGCCCGGGCGTGCAATAAATTATCTGCGCCAGTCTCTGGCATCCGCGTCATGATTAAGCGCACAGAACGCTCCTGATCGCACAGGTTTTCGGAATGCATCAAAGGCAGGTAGAAAAACTGGCGCGCTGGCTCATCGATTTTCATATCCCAGCCTTTGTTCAAAGCAGCCTTTGCAGCGGCTAAGGCCATTCGGTCACTGGCAAATGCTTGGGCAGTATCGCGAAACATATTTCTGGAGAATTGATCCGCAAGGATAATGTAGGCAAGCGCCCCACTAGGGTAGGTCAGCCACATAGACATCCCGCCAGCCATCATTCCATCCCAAGCGGGTTTGAATTTCAGGCGGACTTTGGCATCAAGTGCTTCTCCCCCCGCGTACCAGCCCTTTTCGCCGATTTCATCAAGCCAAAAAGAAAGAACGGTTTCTGGTGAGGTCATGACGCTGCTCCTATGCATGCATGTTACCAAATCGTTACTGTAATAAAAGAACCGAGCAACCCCCTTTTGCGCAATCTTTCAATTAATCCCCGCTACAGTGATGCATTTAGGCCGCAGGAGTTTCCGTTGCGGCACTTTCCGCCTCTTCCAGCTCTGCTTCGATGTAGATTTCTTGGGCGACCTCAACAGCCACGGGGCTGGCCGTGGCCAAAATGGGCGAGTACGGCGTCGCTTCGTCCACATCGAAAGTTGATGCGCGTTGGGTCATTCGGAAACCTGCGTAGGCCGCAAGCCCAAGCAACAGAGCCGCCACAAACAAGAAAAACCCTTCAGGCCCCACCAGCCCCATCATCCAACCCGTGATCAGCGGCCCCGCGATGGCGCCAATACCGTTAATGAAGATCAAACCACCACTCGCAGCGGCCATGTCTGCGTGCTCAAGAAAATCATTCGTGTACGCAATCAGCAACGCATAAAGTGGGTTCGACATGCCCCCAATAATGAAAGCGGACCCCAGCAAGAGGATAAACACATCGTCATAAAGAAAGCCTGCAAACCCGCCGAGACCACCCAAAACAGAGACAGCAAGGATCAAAACCCGCCGGTCCATCCGGTCGGAAAGCCAGCCGATTGGGTACTGCAACAACAGTGCCCCCAAATAAATCGCCGTCACAAAAATTGAAATTTCAGCAACCGTCAGACCCCGCTCGGTGCCGTAAACCGCGGCCATCCCGAACTGTGCCGAGAACACGCCCCCCATCAAGAACATGCCGACACAGCCCAACGGCGAAATACGCGTTAGTTCGCGCAAAGTCATAGGTTTGGTGGTTTCAAATGCGGGCGTCGGGCTAACCGACAGCAAAATTGGCGCAAAGCTAATGGAAACCAACACAGACGGAATGATGAACAGAACGAAGCCCGACGGATCACCAGTCAGCAAAATACCTTGCGCGGCCACAATCCCAAACATCTGCACGATCATATAAAGCGACAGCGCTTTGCCGCGGTGCGCGTTGTCTGCAGAATTATTTAGCCAGCTTTCCGCCGTCACATACACGCCGGAAAAGCAAAACCCGATCACAATGCGGCCAAGCGCCCACGCAACAGGATGCGGAAAAGCCGGATAAAGGATCAAAACGGCCGAGATAAAACTTCCAAGCGCAGCAAAGACCCGAACGTGCCCCACACGGCGGATCATTTCGGGCGCCATTTTGGAGCCGCCCAGAAAACCAACGAAATAGCACGACATCACGACGGACATTTCGAACGTACCAAAGCCCTCAAGCCCGCCGCGCACACCAAGAAGCGTCCCCTGAAGGCCGTTGCCCACCATCAGCAGCATCATTCCGAGCAAAAGTGCCCACGACCCTTTAAAAACTTGTAGCATGACGCCTCTCTTTACACAGTGCTGCCTTTGAGGCCCGCCCTATCTGAGTCGCGTCAACAATCAACAATCAAAATCGACATTTAGTGTCGTTTTAGTAGCTTCGTTGCATGCAAGCAGCCCCGTTTCAGCCGTTTGGCAATAAAAGCGAGCTGTCACCGTAACTGAAAAACCGATATCCTGTGCTCACTGCGTGGTCGTAGATTTCTACGATCCGCTTTTGTCCCATCAGGGCCGATACAAGCATCATCAGCGTCGACTTCGGCAGGTGGAAGTTTGTCATCAAACCATCGGTGATCTGAAACTTAAAACCCGGCGTGATGAAAATGTCAGTCTCGCCCCGCCATTCCGCCAGAGTACCGTTTTTTGCTGCACTTTCGATCAACCGAAGCGCTGTGGTCCCAACGGGAATGACGCGGCCGCCTTCTACCTTGGTCTGATTGATCTCGGCTGCGGCGCTTTTCGTAATCTCGCCCCACTCTGCGTGCATCTTATGCTCTGAAATGTCGTCAACTTTGACAGGCAAGAACGTGCCCGCCCCCACGTGAAGCGTTACTTCGGTAAACGTAACACCCTGTGCGGCCAGCGCTTCCAACAAAGGTTTATCAAAGTGAAGCGAGGCCGTCGGGGCCGCAACGGCGCCGGTATGACGCGCAAACACAGTTTGGTAATCCGTCTTATCCTGTGCGTCAGCTTTCCGCTTTGCCTCAATATAAGGTGGTAAAGGCATGGCACCGGCAGAGTTCAGCGCTGCGTCAAAGTCATTACCAGTAAGGTTAAACTTCAAAACCCCCTGACCGTCGGCCTTGGCGGTAAGTGTCGCAGTGAGATCATCGGTAAATAGGATAACTTCGCCTTCTGCTACTTTGCGCAAAGGTTTGATAAGTGCCGACCATCCACCATCGGGCTGTGGCGTCAGCAATGTAACCTCAATCTTAGCACTCACCGGCCCCTGCCCAGCATCGCGCGTCCGTGTCCCCGTCAAACGCGCCGGAATGACCTTGGTGTTGTTCAAAACCAAGCGGTCACCTTTGCGCAGGCATTTGGTCAAATCTGAGACCTGTGCATCCGTAATGGCGCCTGAATTTGCGCCGCTGGCCACCAACAACCGCGCGCTTGTGCGAGGCACCGCAGGACGTGTTGCAATCAAATTGTCCGGCAAATCAAAGTCAAAATCAGAGAGTTTCAATTTGTCTCAATCCTTTAGTCATTTTCACGCTGCGGCGGTGGTCGGCGAAAGATCTCACGAAACATTCCAGGCGTGAATATCGACAATGGCTGGACTTGCACAGAGGGGTTCGGTGCGTTGCCAGACAAATCGAAATTGAAGCCCAACAGCCCCTCGCCTCTTCTGGTGAAGACCTGACCAATCCCATTCAAAACATAGAGCGGCGATGCCACGCCCTGCATATCAATTGCACGATCGGAAAAGCGGTAAACACCGTCCATGGACAGCCCAATCGACGGACCTGTTGCTGCGCTAGAATAAAGCGTGAGCCCTGCAGGTGAGAGCTGAAATGATGCCTCAACATTGCTAAAATAGATGCCGCCCTGCGCCATTTGATCCAGCAATCCAACGACCGAAATCGCGTTCAACAATCCTGCGAGTGTTGGCGCTTCCAAAATGCGCGTTTTTGTCACCAGCAGCGTGCCGTCATACACCCCGGACCTCGGCGTTGGCTGCAATATCAGATCAAGCGCACCGCCTTTAGCGGTCCCTATTAACTTCGCCGCAGCACCGACGCCGCCCGCATCATCACTGCGCAGCCGAATAGCTGTTCCATTGACGACCGTCACCAAAGTTCCCGTGACTGCAGCGCCGCCATTCACGCGTGCTCTGAAGCTTCCATTAAGTCCCCCACGGGGAGCTATTTCGCCCCGTAGGTCTGTAAACGAAAGGCTGTCACTCACGATCACTCGGTCAAGGGCAATGTTCATCGCGCCACCACTCGCCCCTTCCACACCACCGCTTTCAACAGCCTGACGAGCACGGCGTAAATCCAGCCTTCCTCCTGTCACATTAACCTTTGGAGGCTGGCCAACACCTTGCCCGACAAGCTCAACTGCGCCTACGAACCAATCACCTACCTGAACACTTGAAAACGATGCCACCGAAAGTGCGCCACTTTTATCAAGTGTGATCTGCCCTGCTGCACGAAGTCCGCTACCGGACAACTCAAACCGGTCCACAATTGCGGGAGTGTCTGCTGTTCCAAGCCTGCCATCAACGACCAAGCTGCCCGTTGAAGCTGCGCCTTTTTGCCAGCCCAATTCAGGAATAGCGAGGTTCGCCCCACGCAAATCGGAGCGCAGCATAAAGCTGCCCCCGTTTTCGTCTAACGCCACTTCAATATCTGCTTTAGTAGCCCCAACAAAAAGCCCATCAGGCAGTACAATCCCGAACTCCGCCAACGCGTCGCCCGTAAGATCAATGACAGCACGCAAAATTGGTTGGGAAGCGACTACACCGTCTTGTGGCCGCCCAATGGGTTGCTGCCAAACTCCACCGAAGTTTACACCATCAAGCTTAGCCTGCCCTTTTATTTCAGTACTCTGTGGGGAGACTTTAATGTTTAATTGATCTGCAGAAAGACGACGCCCCGCAACAAGAGTATCACTGGTAACACTAGTCAGGAGACCCTCAGCATCAAAGGTGATCGGGTCGCTGCTGCGGTCTTTTACAAGCGGGACGTCGAGCCTGACATCTACGTCTGCGCGCCCATCCGCAAATGTGACAGGCAAAGCGCCATCCTTCAATATCTCCAGCGGTTTTTGGTTTAATAAGGCCAGCCCTGCAGTTATTGAACTGTCTGATTTCAGGTCCAGCGAAAGCAAAGCCCTGCCGTCTTTCGGACCGACCCACAAGGTAGAGCCACCCGCATTAATGGCCCCGCCTTGGGGCGCCAAAACGGCACCACTGCTAAGCGCTAATGCAAACGCAGCACCTTCAAAACTCGCCACACCGACACCATTCTTGATCGGCTCCATCGGCCGCAGATAGTGAACAGTAGAATCTGAAAAATCAAAGCCGCCTTGCACAATCGGCTTTTGGTTTGGCAAAATTCGAACTGCCGCGCGGCCATTTTCAAGCGTGCCCCCATCAAGATTGTTAACCAACCAATCGCGGGTAGGTCGAAAGGCCGTCAATGGCCAAAGGCTAAAGGCCGTAGCAACATCCGTTCGGTCCCCTTCTAGGTTAAGCGTGACAGACCAACCATCCATGTTTGATGCAACACGCCCATCACTTCGCACCATTGGTGCCACAGCGGCATTATTACCCAGTGGTTGTGGCCTGCCGTAAAGTTGCCCAATATCAACTGCAAACGGATCAATTTCCATACGGAAATCAATACCCGCGTCTCGAATTTCAATCGGCGCATCAAACGCGTCAGGCGGATCAACTAGCAATTTAGAGAATGCAAATTGTCCCAGAAGCGTTTCGGGCACACCATTAGTTTGATCCCGCAAATACGCTGTTCCAGAAGCGACGGCCGTGACCAAATCACTAGCAACGCGCACCTCATCAAACGTCAGCTTTTCAGCAGCGGCATCATACTGAAAATACGCCCGCGCTGAGTTGAAGGGCAAAGGTTCCCTACCCGCCACAGGCGCCAGCGCCCCTGCACCCAAATCAAGTGTGCCAAACACATCCGCAGCCTCGCCTTTTGACGTAATTGCGAAGCGAAGCGCACCTGAAATTGGCGCGTCAAAAACACCGATCCACGCGAGGCTTGGCACCTGTCCCGCAACAAGGCTGGCCCGCGCGTCAGTCAAGCTCAACCCGACAGTGCCAAGTGGCAAAGGTGCCTCTGTTTCCGCCTCAGTAACGCGCCTTGGCACATCATATGTGGCAGTAAGCGTGGTGACGTCCGCCCCCCCTGTCAGCACCGCGGCATCCGCACGCATTCGAACACCTGTCCGATCTTGCTCAAGCAGGACGCGTGCCCCATCCACGGTCAGTACTTGGCCGCTGATCCCGTCCTCATATCGAACACTCAGGGAAGTCGCCTCAATCGCATCAAGCGTCGTCAGCCCCGACTGTTCAAACACAGTCGTAAGATCAAGCATAAGGCCACCGAAAGAGGCATCCGAGACACTTTGCGAACCAAAATCAAGGTTAAAGCGACCGTCGAGGTTACGGCTGACCCGTGCGCGCAAACCGCTTACCTCAAGACGTTTCGCCGCTAGCTTCCCCCGCGCTAAAGCCCGCCGCAAAAGATCAATACGAACATCCGCTAACACAGCAAGGCGCTCACCGTCCTCTGATGTAAGCTCCATGTCTTGAAGCGTTATGTGCGTATGCAACTGCCGATCAAGTGTCACTTGAAGACCACGTACAGCGACGTTCGCGCGCGGTAATATCTCGGACAATTGGGCCTCGACGTCCTGGCGAACCCAATCAGGCGCAGTAATTGCGCGGTCCAGATTGGCCCCAACCGCGATCCCCAAACCCACGACGAATAAGAACGATATCGCGGCAATACCACGCAAAATTCCCAAGAACGGACCACGCCGCTTGGACGCACCAACGGCGGCAGTGTCGGTCAAATCGGGATCGGAAGGAGTGTTCATATTGAAAAGACGGCCGCTGCGCTGTGACGTGGTCTTTATATTCGCCGCTGATGACCTAAAATAAAAGACCAGAAACGCATCGCACGCGGCTAAGCGGTATCCGTAGCGTCCGTGCCCGCGAATACAAACAAACACAGGACCGAAATCATGACACAAAAAGAACTCAACATCGGCGACACCGCACCTGCTTTCACCCTGCCCCGCGATGGCGGTGAGCAAGTATCTTTAGCTGATTATGCGGGCCAAGCTGTCGTGCTCTATTTTTATCCGCGCGATGACACGCCGGGGTGTACAAAAGAAGCGATTGGCTTCACCGAAATGGCCGATGAGTTTACAGCCGCGAACACGGTGGTCATCGGAGCATCAAAGGATAGCGTGAAAAAGCATGACAAGTTTCGCGAAAAGCACAGCCTTGGCGTTGTGTTGGTATCTGACGAAGAAAGCGATTTGTGTGAGACATATGGCGTTTGGGTCGAAAAAAGCATGTACGGCAAAACCTACATGGCGATTGAACGTGCAACATTTTTGATTGGGCCCAATGGGAAAATCGCGCAAATCTGGCGGAAAGTGAAAGTGCCGGGACACGTCGAAGCAGTGCTTGAGGCCGCGCGCGCCCTAGACGCCGCATAGCCCTCACGCTAAACGGCCAAAACCACATAAATGGAGCGCCCATGATCCCTCTCACGCAAATGGCGACAGATGTTTTGCAAACAGCAGATGGCGCGGAAAAAACGGCCCTGTCCCGCAAGTACGCGGCGGAGTGGTTTGCCTCACGCGAAGCGGGCGCTCCCATTGAAATTGGCACAGAGACACCACCTTTGCGCCCCGCGCGCCCACAAAAACCCGCTCTGCTTGATCCGCGTGATGTGCCCCGCCGCAAACCTGGCACACCCGAAGGCCGCGTGGCCATGTTGCACGCCGTTGCCCACATCGAGCTTAACGCCGTTGATCTACACTGGGATATCATTGCGCGTTTTGGTGGACGGGTCGATTTCCCAATAGGTTTTTACGATGATTGGGTGAAATCTGCCGATGAGGAGAGCAAACATTTCGGTCTCATGAGTGATTGTTTGGCCAATTACGGCGCGCACTACGGAAGTCTTAATGCGCACGCCGGTATGTGGTCCGCCGCCGAAGATACAGCTGATGACATTCTGGGCCGCCTCGCCGTGGTTCCGATGGTGCTTGAGGCGCGCGGTCTCGACGTCACACCTGGTATGATCAAACTGTTCAAACAGGCAAAAGACACCGCCGCCGTTGAAGCGATGGAAGTCATCTACGCCGAAGAAGTGCATCACGTCAGCTACGGCTCCAAATGGTTTCACTTTCTGTGTGGTCGCCAAAACCTTGATCCGACGCCAACATTTCACGGCCTTGTGCGCAAATACTTTCACAGCGCGTTAAAGCCCCCCTTCAACGAAGAGAAGCGTGCAGAGGCAGGTATTCCACCGGATTTTTACTGGCCGCTCAGCGAAAGTGCTGCAGTGCGCTAAGTATCTGTATGCTGACTAAAGTATTCGGCAAGAACCCGCCAGTTTTGAGCCGCCCCAACCCCACGCACCTTCGACCGAGACCAAAATTGTTTGCGGTCCATTAACCACCGCCTTAAACCATTGTGAAAGATGTACTTTGCAGACAGGTCGCAGAGCCATCGTGACGTAACAAACAGAAACGGAAAAGTTTTTTGGCGCTACCTTTGATGAACCGTTTGAACCACCGCCTTGAAAACGTCTTCCCAGAGCGGCGGTTGTTTTTGCGTTCAGACAATGAGACCCGCTACATTCTGCTCAAACCCGTGACCCAATTGGTTGGCATCGTAGGCAGCACTGCCGTTGTCGCTTGGTCGATCATCGCCACCTCAATTTTGATCATGGATAACATCGGCGCTGGCAATTTCCGCGAGCAGGCGAAGCGTGATCAGGCGTTTTATCTTGAACGGCTGAACGCGCTTGCGGATGAACGAGACACCCGCGCGGCCGAAGCACTTGCCTCTCAAGAACGTTTCAACACCGCGCTGAGCCAGATTTCTGTGATGCAGACGCAATTGTTGGAAACCCAAGAACGGCGCCGCGAGCTTGAAATTGGGATGGAAGCTTTCCAAAAAACTCTGCGCCGTGTGAGCGGAGGGCGCGAAGACGCCCGTGAAAAGCTGCAAGAGTTGAACGCGTCCCTTGAGGGCAAAACTGAAACTGGACAGAACCCGCTGAGTGCTGCGCGTGACCTCGAAACCACCGTTGATTATTTGGCCGGTGCACTGTCGGAAACCGCAGGCGAGCGGGACACAGTTGTGGCAGACGCGCAGGCCGCGCTGGTTGCCGCCGATGAAATGGCCGCAGAGCTTAAAATCCTTGAAGACCGCAACAACGAGATTTTTCGCACCCTAGAAGAAGCGATGACAGTTTCAGTTGAGCCGCTGGACAAGATGTTCCGCAAGGCAGGCCTGTCGACGGATAATCTTCTCAAACAAGTGCGTCGCGGGTATTCCGGACAAGGTGGCCCCCTCGCCCCTTTGTCCTTTTCGACCCGCGGGGAGATTGATCCAAGTACCGAGCGTGCCAACAGCATCATTGGCAAACTCGATGAGCTAAACCTCTATCGAATCGCTGCCCAAAAAGCACCGTTCACCATGCCCGTGAAGAACAATTACCGCTTCACCTCTGGGTTTGGCCCCCGCTGGGGCCGCATGCATAAGGGCACAGATTTTGCAGCACCGGTCGGCACACCGATCTATGCACCGGCAGACGGTGTAGTAACTTTTGCAGGCTGGTCGTCAGGATATGGACGTTTGGTGAAGATCAAACACGAGTTCGGCATCGAGACCAGATATGCCCACCAATCCAGAATTCGCGTAAAATTAGGCCAAAGGGTCTCGCGCGGGGACCGGATCGGTGATATTGGAAATTCTGGCCGGTCCACTGGACCGCACTTACACTACGAGATCCGCGTTGGCGGGCGTCCCATCAACCCAATGATCTATATCAAGGCTGGTCAAAATGTTTTCTAAAAGTAAAATCAACGATCCTGCACCCAAAAGCGATGACACAACTGCGGCCCCAGCTCCTGCGGCAGCCAAAGCGCCAACGCCCGAATTCAAGCCGTCTGCGCCAAAACCCAAAGCGCCTGCATCGCTGATCTCAAGCGACCTGCACGTCAAAGGCAACCTGCGCACCGCTGGCGATATTCAAGTTGAAGGCGAAGTCGAAGGCGACATCCGCGCCCATTTGCTGACCATCGGCGAGAGTGCAACAATCCGCGGCGAAGTAATTGCTGACGACGTTGTCATCCACGGTCACATCGTAGGGCGCGTACGCGGTCTAAAAGTGCGCCTGACATCAACTGCATCCGTTGAGGGTGACATCATCCACAAGACGATCGCAATTGAGAGCGGCGCGCATTTCGAGGGCTCTGTTCAGCGTCAGGACGACCCACTGGCAGCCGGTGCTAAATCAGCGCCCGCGCCAAAGCCTGCGCCGACCAAACCTGAATAACAGACGAAGACATACAGTTTCAAAAGGCGTCCTTCGGGACGCCTTTTTCTTATTATCCTTCACCGAAAGTCAGCCGGACTTTTGTGGGCGGGCATGATCCGAAATTTGTTGGATTTTATACAGGTGCTACGTGGCGTGCCCAAAAAGTGGCAACACAATAAACATTCCCAGAAATGCGGGAATAATAGCCGCAATTGTGGCAAGACCAATCACCGCCCCCCAGATCATATAGGGCATGGGATACGCCATCACCTGAGTAATCGATGCAAGGCCCGCTGTCATAAAATCAACGTCGCGATCAATAAGCATCGGCAATCCGAAAAGCGTCATTGAGAAAATCAGCGTTGAAAAGACAGCGCAAACGCCTGTGCCGAGTGCCAGCATGGTAAGGCCGTTGGCGCTTCGAAACACCTCTGCACTGGACGAAGTATTGACCATCGGCTGTAGGCCTAAAAACAGCGCAAAAAGCATATGTCCAAGGAAAAACCAAAACAGCAGCATCACCACAATGATCACCGCAAGCCACGGTACTTGTCCGTTTTTAAGCGCCCAGATAGACCACAAAATTCCCCGCATTGTGCTGGGCCGCCCACGATGATGTTGCCAACTAATCAGATAAAACCCAAGTGCCGCAAGTGAGCCAACCATTGGAAATCCCATAACCGCAAGCACCAACCAATAGCTGTGCCCCGAAGCATATGTCAGCGTCGCAATTGCAAGGCCGATGATTACAAAGGCACCCGCAAACACCAGCGCAAACGCTGGGTAGCGCACCATATCAACCGCCGCTTCCCGAAGCGCACGCATAAAATCACTGCACTTAGGGGCACGAAATTTTGTCACGCCATGCGGTCTATTTTTCAGTTAGTCATCCATAAGACGAGCGTAGCGCACAGCGGATCAAGCGGTCAATCTTTGCTGCAGATCAGTGCCTATTGGCCAGCTAAATGCAGGGCTACCTTAGTCTTCCGCGTTGGCTTCTGCGCGCGATTTACCCGAAACATTCATCGCCAGCGTCGCCCCCATCAAGCCATCAAGATCACCGTCGAGAACGCCTTTGGTATCGGATGTCTCAAAACTGGTGCGCAGGTCTTTCACCATCTGGTAAGGTTGCAGCACATACGAGCGGATTTGGTTGCCCCACCCAGCATCGCCTTTGTTTTCATGCGCTTCATTGATGGCCGCATTACGGCGATCCAATTCCATTTGATACAAGCGCGATTTCAACGCCTTCATCGCAATATCGCGGTTCTGGTGTTGGGATTTCTCAGAACTGGTCACGACAATGCCTGTTGGGTTGTGTGTAATCCGGACGGCCGAGTCAGTCGTGTTCACGTGCTGTCCGCCCGCACCAGATGAACGATACGTATCAATCCGGATATCAGCGGGGTTTACCTCAATGTCGATGTTGTCATCCACAACCGGATAGACCCAGACAGACGTGAAGGACGTGTGCCGCTTGGCGGCGCTATCAAACGGGCTAATGCGCACCAGACGGTGCACGCCGCTCTCGGATTTCAACCAGCCATAGGCGTTCGGACCGCTGATCTTGTAAGCCGCAGATTTGATACCCGCTTCGTCACCTGCCGATTCCGATTGTAGCTCAACTTTATAGCCCTTCTTTTCGGCCCAACGGACATACATCCGCGCCAGCATGCTTGCCCAATCACACGACTCTGTTCCGCCGGCACCGGCGTTAATTTCAAGGAAGGTATCGTTGCCGTCGGCCTCGCCGTTCAGCAATGCCTCAAGCTCCTTCGCAGCGGCCGTCTCTTTCAGGTCGCGCAGGGCTTGCTCGGCTTCCGCCACCACATCCGCGTCCTCTTCCATTTCGCCCAATTCGATCAACTCAATGTTATCTGCCAAGGCTTGGGTCAGGTTTTGCTCAACGGTAATGGCATCCACCAGAACCTGTCGCTCGCGCATCAATTTTTGCGCGTTGTCCGGATCATTCCAAAGATCAGGATCTTCCGTGCGGGCATTGAACTCCTCAAGGCGGTACGGCGCAGTCTCGATATCCATACGCTGGCGAACCAACTCAAGGGACTTTTCGATTTCAGTAACGATGTTTTGGATTTCTGCGCGCATAGAATTTCAGGCCTTCAACTTGTCTGCCCCTGCTCTAGCCTAGGGGCGCGCGCCCCACAAGCCGGACCCGCAGAGACGCCGCCTATGAGCAGCAGTCATTTGTCTAATACAGACCACCAGATGAGAGTGAGCCAAAGCTCGCTTTGGGCGCAACACGGGCCTTTTTGCCGCTGGATGTGGTAACCTCGCGGCTGGTCGCTTCCGCCACATCATTAAAGAGCGGAAGGTCACTGCCCATTGCAAAGCCACCATCAAACGTCACCCCAAAGAGCGGCTCTTCGCCCTCGCGGAAACATTCCGATACGATACCCTCACCAGATGCATCTTGGGGCAAACGCGCACCCGTGATCCGGTCGATCTTGAAAAACTGACAGCTGCTTGGCACATCAAAAGAACCACCACCGTATTTCTCAACCGCTTTTGTCATGAACTGATTGAAAACCGGTCCGCACATACCGCCACCTGATGCCCCACGCCCAAGGCCGCGCGGTGTATCATGCCCGATGTAGCACCCCGCCACGATGTTCGACGTAAACCCCACAAACCAGACGTCTTTAGCGTCATTTGTCGTACCGGTCTTACCTGCCACGGGCACCGACAGATTTACCGTTGAGCGCGCTGTGCCCCGCTCAACCACACCGCTCAGCATCGATGTCAACTGATAAGCGGTGATAGGATCGAGCACCCGCTCGCGGTTTGAAGTGATCCGAGGCGCAAAGCCGGCCTCAAGGTTTGCAAATTGACAATCCTCACAGACGCGCTGGTCATGCTTATAAACTGTACGCCCAAAACGGTCCTGCACGCGGTCAACCAATGTAGGTTCAACACGCTCACCACCGTTGGCAAACATTGCATAGGCCGCGACCACATTGAACAATGTGGTTTCCTGACTGCCCAAAGAGTTTGCCAAAAAGCGGCGCATCTCATCGGGGCCGTAGATGCCAAAACGTTCCGCATAATCACCCACAACATCCATGCCGGTTTCTTGTGCCAAACGGATTGTCATCAAGTTACGAGACTGCTCAATTCCTGTGCGCACGGGCGTCGGGCCATAGAATTGCTTCGAGGCGTTCTGAGGACGCCACAGGCCTTGGGGCGTATCGATTTCAATTGGCGCATCCACCACGATTGTTGCGGGCGTGTAGCCACTATCCAAAGCTGCTGCGTAGACGAACGGCTTAAATGACGAACCAGGCTGGCGTTTGGCTTGGGTGGCACGGTTGAACACAGAATGCTGGTATGAAAACCCACCCTGCATGGCCAGAACGCGGCCCGTGTTGACGTCCATTGCCATAAAGCCGCCCTGCACTTCGGGTACTTGGCGCAGAGTCCAGCGGATGAAACTGCCATCTGCATCTGCGGTCATGCGGCGGACGTGCACAACTTCACCCACTTTCAGCAGGTCTGCAGGCAGGCGTGCTTGGCGGCTGGTGCTGCCATCGGCATTTTGGCGGCGCGCCCATATCACGTCATTGGCCGCGATAACGCCGCCAGCCTCGGGGTCTGTAACCCCTTCGATCCCAAGGCGCGCACTGTCACCAGACACGCTAAGAACCACCGCTGGGTACCATTTATTTTCAAGCGAGATATCGCGCGAAATATCAACGTTGCTGAGCGCCTCACGCCACGCCGCCTCGTCCCCTAGTACTTCTTCGGGCAGTGTTTTACCCGTAGGTCGCCAGATACCGATGTTGCGATCGTAGGCTTCCAAACCGCGTTGCAGGGCATCAGCGGCCTCAACCTGCATCTCGTGATCGACTGTGGCGCGGACTGACATGCCACCGCTGAAGAACTCATCCTCACCAAAATCGCGGCTCAACTGGCGGCGAATTTCGTCTGTGAAATAATCGCGGTCCGGAAGTTGCGCCTTAAAGCCTTCGTAATCGCCACTTTGTACCGTGCGAAGGGGTTCTTCTTTGGCCAACTCATATTGATCGCGGGTTATATAGCCGTTCTCCATCATCTCGAGCAGAACAAAATTGCGACGCGTCACAGCGCGCTCAACCTGCCGCACCGGATGGTAGCGCGACGGCGCTTTTGGCAGCACTGCAAGATAGGCCGCCTCACTGACAGTCAGTTCAGAAAGACCCTTGTTGAAATAGGTCTGCGCCGCAGCGGCAACACCGTAAGAGTTTTGCCCAAGAAAAATCTCGTTCAGGTAAAGCTCAAGAATTTTGTCTTTGCTAAGTGTGTCTTCAATGCGCGTGGCAAGGATCAACTCTTTGATCTTGCGCTCGGCCGACCTGTCCCCCGACAGCAGGAAGTTTTTCATCACCTGCTGCGTGATCGTCGAAGCCCCGCGCACATCAGAGCCGCGCGATTTTACCGCATCAACCGCAGCGGCAGCCATCCCGCGCGCATCATAGCCCGCATGGGTGTAGAAGTTCTTATCTTCCGCAGAAATAAACGCACCCTTGACCAGCTCTGGGATCTCATCAGCGGGCGAGAACAACCGCCGCTCGCGCGCGAATTCATCAATCACGCGACCCTCACCGGAATAAATCCGGCTAATCGTCGGTGGGGTGTATTGCGCAAGACTTTCATGGCTGGGAAGATCACGGCCATACATCCAAAAGACGGCCCCAATGGTCAGCGCCCCAAAAAAAAGCGCCAAAGTCATGCTACTGAAAATAGCACCAAAGAAAGAAAAAATCAACCGCAGCATTTAATCCACCCGAATGCCCTGGACTCTGAATAGGCTATATAGTGGGGGCGCAGGCGCGTCAAAACAACCCGCATCACAGTTGTGCGAAAGACCGCCGCTCATTGACGTGTCCGTTTGGCCAATTCTGCGTCCTCAGCCGCCCAGAGGCGAACCCCAGCCACCAGTCCCAAAACTGCTTGGGCGCGCCATTCGGGGTTGGTTAAATTTGCAAGGTCTTGGGCGTCCGAAATAAACCCTAACTCGACCAAAACAGATGGAATATCTGGCGCCTTGAGCACCGCAAAGCCCGCCTGTCTGCGCGGGCGCGAGTTGATCCCGTCAACGCTGGCTTTGATGCCGCCCACCAATAGTTCCGCCAATCGATCGGCGCGCGGTTGTGTTTCACGCCGCGCTAGATCAATCAACACACCGGCTACAGTGTCGTCTTGCCCCACAAGGTCCACGCCGCCCAAAATATCACCCCGATCATGGCCGCGGGCCAACTGTGCGCTTGCCGCATCGGTCGCCTCATCCGCAAGGGTGTACACGGTAGCGCCCCGCGCCCCACCGCCGCTTAGCGCGTCTGCATGTAACGATATCAACACATCCGCCTCCGTTTTATGGGCAATCGAGACCCGTTCACGCAAGGACACAAACACATCATCGTTGCGGGTCAAAATAACACGGTGCCCATCGCGGATCAGCGCCTCACCCAAAGCCCGTGCAAAGCTCAACATAAGAGCTGCTTCTTGGTAGGAACCTACCTCGGCGCCCGGATCAATACCGCCGTGCCCGGGGTCCAAAACAATGGTCAGGCCCCGGTCGGGTACATTCATAGCGCTGTCTTGGACACCTGCCGAACCCTCAGGTGCCAATGCAACTCCGCGCCCATCTGCCTCAACAGCCGCGGCAAAACCGGCCTCATCCGTCTGGCGTAGAACAAAGCTAAGCATCGCGCCGCTGCCGTCTTGTTTGATCCGCATCTGCAATTTTCCAACGGTCATAGGCCCATCCAGCGTGAGCACCATCCGCGACCATCCAGCGCGAATTTGGCCAAACCCAATATCCGTTACACGTTGTGAGCGGATTATATCACCAACATTAGCTTCGCCAGACAGTCCATTGAAATCAATAATAACTCTATGGGGAGAGTTCACATGCTTGATACGAAAAGGGACACCTCGGGTCAGTGACAATTGCACATCAACACCGCGCCAGATGGGAGAAATAGAACTGTCCTGCACCCGCAAATCCGCCCGTGCCGTCAGCGTTTGTGCCGACAGACCGAATGGCTGCACAACCAAAGCGATACAGAAAGTAATAGCCAAAAAGAGACAGTTTGAAGAACGGGGCATGACTAACCGTGCTGGTGTTTCATGAACAGTAGCGGACAAGCAGCGTGGGCGCAAAGCTTAGCCCGCACGCGCGGCCATAAAGGCAGTCAGTCGCGCCAACCCTTCAATAATGTCGGCCGTGCCTCGTGCATATGAAAACCGCAAGGTCGTCGCACCGCGCACAGGGTCGAAATCCAAACCGGGGGTTACGGCAACGCCAGCCTCATTCAAAATTTCTGACGCAAACGCCCGGCTGTCGGCTGTGTACTCACTGACATCTGCATAAACATAAAATGCCCCATCCGGCGGTGCGATTTTGTTAAAGCCCGCCTTGGGCAACCCTTCCAACATCAAGCGGCGGTTTTTGCGGTACACATCCATATTCGCTTGCAGTTCTTCATCGCAATCCATCGCGGCTAAAGCAGCAACTTGGGCCACATGAGGGGCACAGATGAACATGTTTTGGGCCAAGCGTTCAACGCGGCGAACCTGATCTTGGGGCACAACCATCCAGCCCACGCGCCAGCCGGTCATGCTGAAATATTTGGAAAACGAGTTGATGACCCACGCGTCATTGCTGATCTCTAACGCCGTTACCGCTTTGGCCTCATACTCAATACCGTGATAAATCTCGTCACTGATGAAGGCGGCACCCTCTTCCGCGCAGGCCTCAATGAGCGCGCGCATCGCATCGTGGTCCAACATGGTGCCAGACGGGTTGGCCGGTGAGGCCACCAACATGCCATCAAACTTGCGCCCACCGTCTTTGGCAGCATCGAAAATATCGCGCGCCACCGGCTGCAGGCGGTTTTCCGCGCGGGTTTGCAGATCAACAGGTTCCACATTGAGGGCTTTGAAAATCTGGCGGTAGCTTGGATAGCCCGGCGCCCCAATCGCCACGCGGTCGCCTGCATCAAAAAGCGCTGTAAATGCCAAGACAAACGCGCCGCTGCTACCGGGGGTGATGATGATGCGTTCTGGATTTACCGCAACACCATACCAATCCATGTATAGCTGGCTGATACGCGCACGAAGCGCTGGCAAGCCTTTGGCGACAGTATAGCCAAGCGCGTCGTCTTCCATCGCTTTTGCCGCTGCAGCGCGTGCGCCCGCAGGTGCACCTGTGCCGGGCTGGCCTACCTCCATGTGGATAATTGTCCGGCCCTCGGCCTCAAGGCGCGCGGCTTCTGCCATCACGTCCATCACAATAAAGGGATCAACCGTGCCTCGCACCGATCCTTGCCTTGAAGTTCCCATGATGCCCTCCGATACTGCTTGTAAGTTCAAGATCAAACCCATGTGCGAAGGTCAATCATCATGTCGGCGAAAGTTATCTTGGCGTGTGCGTTGTGTATTGCCGCCATCCCCGGTTACGCCGTGACATTGCTGCGCGATGCGGAAGTTGAACGCGGCCTGCGGTCGATTGCGCAACCTATTTTCCAAGCCGCCGGCCTAAGTGCGTTACGAACCAAAATTCTGCTGGTCGACAATCAATCGCTCAATGCGTTTGTGATCGATGGCTCAGCTATTTTTATCCACTCAGGCCTGATCATGCGCATGGGCCGCGTCGAGGAATTGCAGGCCGTTATCGCACATGAAGCGGCCCACATTGCCAACGGGCATCTGGCACGCCGCGCCGCCAACTTTCAAAACGCGCGCACCGCTGCGGGCATCGGAACGGCTTTGTCATTGATCGTCGGAGCCGCAGCAGGCAGCCCCGAGGCAGGTGCCGCCGCCGCTGTCGGTTCATCAGGGTCCGCGCTTCGCCGCTTTTTCGGGCACACCCGCGCCGAAGAAAGCAGCGCCGATCAATCCGGGGGCCGCTATATGGTGCGCGCAGGGATTGACCCAAGTGCGGCCGTTGATGTAATGCGCCTTTTTCGCGGGCAAGAGGCGCTAAACATTGGACGTCAGGACCCTTATGTGCGCACCCATCCGCTGACCCGTGACCGTATTCGGGCGCTTGAAGCATTTGCCGCAGGCAACGCGGGCGACTACCCAACCCCTGCATTAAACGCCGCGTGGTTTGAGATCATCCAAGGCAAGATCAGCGCCTACTCCCGCGCACCAAGCTGGACACTGCGCCGGACCCGCGGCCAAAACGACCACGTCGCGCTGATGCGCCAAGCAATTGCCCACCACCGCAAACCCGACCGCGACAAAACCCGCGCCACACTAAAGCGGCTTGTCGCCAAAGCACCGGATAACCCTTACGTGCACGAACTTGACGGGCAACTGAAACTGGAAGGCCGTGACTTTGACGCGGCCGTTGCTGCCTACAGCCGCGCTGTGCGCCTTGCACCAAATGAGCCACTTATTCTGGGCGGCTACGGGCGCGCTCTGTTGGCGGTGGGTCAAAATACGAAGGCCCGTGACACACTTGAACGGGCGCGCGCGCGCGATCCTCTTGATGGGCGCATCTTGCGTGATCTTGGTACCGCTTACGCCAAAACCGGAAACAACGGGATGGCGTCCCTTAGCATTGCTGAACGCTATGCGTTGCGGGGCCGTTTAAAAAACGCCGCCATACATGCAAACCGCGCTGCAGGGTTGTTGCCCCGTGGCTCTGCCCCTTGGCAACGGGCCAATGATGTGCTTGCTGCTGCCAAGACCTCAGAAAAAGGAAAACGTTGATGATCAGCCAAACTGCCAAAGCCCTCGCCTTTATGGTGGGAACCTCCCTGCTGGGAACCGCCGCACAGGCAACTGATTTATCTGCGTTAACCGCCGCTGAACGGGCTGATTTTCGCGCTGAAGTTCGTGCCTACCTACTCGAGAACCCAGATGTGTTGATGGAAGCTTTTGCAGTTTTGGAGCAACGCCAAGCGCAACAAGCCGCCCAAAACGATGCGCAGCTTTTGGCCGTAAACGCCAAGGCGCTTTATGAAGACCCCAACGCATGGGTCGGCGGCAACCCTGAGGGTGATGTGACAATCGTTGAGTTTATCGACTACCGCTGTGGCTACTGCCGCAAAGCACACTCGGAAGTTGAGCAGCTGGTCCAATCGGACAAAAACATCCGCCTCATCGTGAAAGAGTTCCCGATCTTGGGCCAAGACAGTCTACGCAGCTCGCAATTTGCGATTGCTGTAAAGCTGCTGCACGGAAATGACGCCTACAAACTGGCCCATGATGCGCTGATTAGCCTGAAGCAAGGCACGTCTGACACCACATTGGGCCGCCTTGCAAGCAGCCTTGGCTTCAACGGTGATGAGGTGCTGGCAAAGATGAACGGTGTGGAGGTCAAGGCGATCATCGATGACAACCGTCTGCTGGGCCAGCGTCTATCTGTTACGGGCACGCCGACTTTTGTGATGGGTGATCAAATGGTACGCGGTTATGTCCCCTTGGACGGGATGCGCGATATCGTGGGCCAGGAACGCAGCTAAGCTGCGGACACTGGCATCGGAAGTTCATCACCGGTGTAGACGGGAAAATGTAGACCTACACGGGTACCCTCGCCAACTGTGCTGACCAGATCGAGACGGCCATTTGACTGCTCCATAAAGCCGCGCGCCATGGACAAACCCAAACCGGACCCCTCGCCAACTGGCTTGGTGGTGAAATACGGCTCGAACACTTTTTCCAGCAAATGCGGCTCGATCCCGTTTCCCGTGTCACTAATCCAAAGGCCGAGTGTTTCTTGATCCAGCAGGCGCGTTGCACTGGCATCAATCATGATGTGCCCTCCGTTTTGCATGGCATCGCGGGCATTAAGGATCAGGTTTAGCACCACTGTTTCAAGCTTACCTGCATCCACATAAATCGCGGGCAGCCCCGTAAAGATGCCAAGTACAATCTGATGTCGGTCGCCCAGCAAACGTGCCGCAAGAGTGGTGACCGTATCACAAATCTCGCTAACGGAGGTCTTGCGCGACAAAAGGGTTGAACGGCGTGAAAAGGCCAGTAACAGGCTTGTCAGATCTGCCCCGCGCCACGCTGCGTCCTTAGCCTCACGCAGCAGTATTTCCAACTCCCACGGGTTCTTGGCCGTATTGCGCATCTCAAGGTTGCCCAAAATTACTGCGAGCAAATTGTTGAAATCATGGGCGACACCACCCGTCAGCTGACCCAGCGCACGCAAACGGTCCGCGTCACGTTCACCCTCCTGAACGATGGTGATGGTGTCGCGAAATTTCGACAGTCTAAGCACTGCATAAGCAAGATACATCCCAAAGCCAGCCACTGAAACGGCCATGATTAGACCATTTGGGTAAAACCCAACCCGCGCTGAATGCACAGCCCCCATGCCAGCCGCACATAAAATCAAAAGCATCAGTTCAAGGCGCAAAAACGTCGTTGTCATCGCCCTCATGGCCACCAGTCGCGCAGTCTCACCCGCAAACAACAGCATCCCCAACACCTGTGCCGTGGGTTGCGGATAGGCGAACAGATACAAGATCAGACCAAGCAGCATGATGACCGTGACCGCAAACAAAAAGCCAACCCACAAAAACAGCCCAAAGCTGACGTACCGCGGCATCAAGCTGACCGTGGTCGCATATACAACAACCGCAATCCCGTAGGCCCCAAACATCAGCACGAACGCCGCATCATCCAGCCAAAAAGACAACATAATTGAGGCTGTCGCCATGATCGGAAGGCGCAGCCACATCTCGGGATTACTAAAATTATCGTTGGACTTTACGCCGCGCAAATCAAAGCGACGCTGCACTAAATTAACTACCATCACGCAGCAGTTTATACACCGCTTTGACAGCTGTCAGATGTTAATTACGCGCAATTTAAAAGTTATTCGGCCGCAGGTTGGTCCGCTTCAATTGCTTCTGCACGTTTTTCAACTTGCTTGACGATATGATCGACCATCTCCGCATTATTCATCTTATGGCTAGCCTTACCCGCCAGATAAACCATACCGCTACCCGCGCCGCCGCCGGTAAACCCGACATCGGTCATCAGCGCTTCGCCGGGCCCGTTCACGACACACCCAATAATCGACAGCGACATCGGCGTTTTTATATGTTCAAGGCGGCGCTCAAGGGTCTCAACGGTTTTGATCACGTCAAAGCCTTGGCGAGCACAACTGGGGCACGAGATAATATTTACGCCGCGGTGGCGCAGACCCAGTGATTTTAGAATTTCAAAACCGACTTTGACTTCCTCAACGGGATCGGCAGACAGGCTAACGCGGATCGTGTCTCCTATGCCCATCCACAACAGATTGCCCAAGCCAATCGCCGATTTGATGGTGCCGCTGACCAAGCCACCTGCCTCAGTAATCCCAAGGTGGATCGGCGCATCCGTTGCATCCGCCAGCTTTTGGTAGGCCGCAGCAGACATAAAGACGTCGCTGGCTTTGCAGCTGATCTTGAACTCATGAAAGTCGTTGTCTTGCAGAATCTTGATATGATCGAGACCACTTTCAACCATCGCATCGGGGCACGGCTCGCCGTATTTTTCAAGCAAATGCTTTTCCAGACTACCCGCGTTGACTCCAATCCGAATTGAACAACTGTGGTCGCGTGCCGCTTTGATAACTTCCTTGACCCGCTTTTCATCACCGATATTGCCCGGATTAATCCGCAGACACGCAGCACCGGCCTCAGCCGCCTCAATGCCGCGTTTATAATGAAAGTGGATATCCGCAACGATCGGCACGGGGCTTTCGCGACAAATCTCTTTCAACGCTTTTGACGACGCCTCATCAGGCACCGAAACGCGCACAATATCAGCGCCCGCATCAGCCGCCGCCTGTACTTGCGCAATAGTACCTTTGATATCCGTGGTCAGCGTGTTCGTCATGGTTTGCACCGCAATCGGCGCATCGCCCCCCACCGGAACCGAGCCCACCATAATCTGGCGGCTCTTACGACGGTAAATGTTTTTCCATGGACGAACGTGATTGATGGACATCTGGCGGCCTTCTTTAAGTGTCAACCGTACCTTACAGTGCCGCGCGGGCAAGCGCCACGTCAGAGTTCACCGCAAGCGGATTTCTTGCACAGTGATACGAAATTTCACGCCAGAGAAAAGTGGAATTTGGCACCCTAGCCAGCGGCCTACTGATCAATCAGCGCTTTCAATGCCGGTGATGCGTCCATGTCCACAACCGAATATTTCGCACTGATATCTGATGCCGTAAGCGATACATTGCGCTCAGTGGCTGAACCGGACCCAACAGGACCAACCAGCGCGTCACCAAGCTTGAGGTAGAGCGCCCCTGAATTACCCGCCCGCAACAGAGGACCGTCCACATCTGCAGGAAGAGTATATTGCTCACCCGGCTGCAAAGTCTTTTCAAACACGCGCGTTCCTTTTGCGTCCGTGATGCGCACCCATGAAGGTTGCGATGCAACAAGGCTTACACTGCCTTTTGCTGCAGCGACGCTCTCAATAGGGCGAGTGCGCGGGCGCGGCAAAACATCCGGGGCATCAAGGTTTTCAAGCAGTGCGAAAAGCTCACTATCTTCCAGAGGATCAGCAACAGAATAGGCTGCACTCAGGTCAGCAGACGCAAGTTGCACGTTGTTTACAGTCGTTGCACCCTGCCCTGCGGGCCCAACGATTTGTCCGTTGACCTTGAAATAAAGCGATCCCGAATTGCCTGCCCGCAAAACGGGTGTCTCTTCGGTGACTGGCAGTGCATAGTTTTCACCTTTTTCGAGGACTTTCTCAAACAAGATAGAACCGTCGGCGCTTCGCACGCGCACCCATGTCGGGTTCACGGCAAACAAAACCACTTCCGGCGCGGGGCCGTCTACGACTTGAACCTGCGGGGCCCCGGCGGGTACATTCAAAGCAGCAAAATCAACACCACCTGTGGCAAATGTTCCGACTGTGCCTGGATCAATTGTAACAATCGGCGCGTCACGCGGGGTGAAAACCGGCACATCAAGCGCCTCGGGGCGGTACAGCCGGTCTAACGCATCGTTGTTGCGCGTCGGCGCAAGTGCAGCGGTTTGGGTGCCAGAGCCCGACGCGCCAGTGTTTAGCTGCGGCGCAGGCGCAAGGGGGTCGATGCTTGAGGCGACCACGGGGGTCTGCTCCACCGGTGTGAATTCAACTTGCTGGACTTGGCGCAAAATGGACATGCCACCAAACCCCATGCCACCGATTAGCGCAATCATAACGGCGACAGTACCAATGGCACCCGCATCAATACGCGCAAAAAGCGGTTCGGCTTTGGGTACAAACGGCGTAGCAGAGTCGTTGAATACATCACGGTACGCTGAGGCTGCCAAGGGGGCTACGGGGCGCGGGCTTGACGCCTCAGACGACATGCCATGCGCCGTGGCAAAGCCGCTTTCTTCACAGAACTTCTGAAAGGCCCACTCGGGGTCCATCTGTAGATAGCGTGCGTAGGAACGCACGTAGCCTGCAATAAAACCGGGGCTGTCAAAAGCACTAGGATTACTGTCTTCGATCGCTGAGATATATCCAGCTTTGATCCTAAGCTCACGCTGTACATCAAGAAGAGATTTTCCAAGGGTTGCCCGCTCGCCGCGCATCATGTCGCCGAGCTGCAGCTCAAAATCATCGAACCCTTTTGGGGCGACGATTTCTTCCTCGACATCCTGCGGTGCAAAAATGCGCCCGATCATACACTGCCCTACCACAATTACCAAAATCGCACGCGCGATTCGAGGCGTACCCACGCCATTAAAAACTTAATAACACATAACGAACAGGATTACAGCAGTATGATTCTAACCGGTTAAGTCAGCACGATTCAGCGCACAATGGGACCACAGACTGTCCAATGCGCCTACCAATGCATCAATTTCTGAACGCCCATGAACCGGTGACGGCGTAAAGCGCAGACGCTCGGCACCGCGCGGAACGGTTGGGAAATTGATGGGCTGCACGTAAATGCCATGGTCTTGCAACAAGTGATCAGACAGCACTTTCGTATGCACCGGATCACCCACAATCAGCGGCACAATATGGCTGCCGTGGTCAATTACCGGCAAGCCAAGCGCCTTGAAGCGTGTCTTCAAGATGGCTGCTTGTGTCTGATGGGCATCGCGCAGGTCTTGGCGGCGCTTCAGAACTTCCACTGACTTCGCCGCCCCCGCCGCAACTGCTGGCGGCAGTGAGGTCGTAAAAATAAAGCCCGGCGCATAGGAGCGCACCGCATCCGCCATTTTGGTAGAGGTCGCGATATAGCCCCCCATCACGCCGTACGCCTTAGCCAACGTGCCGTTGATAATATCGATCCGGCCCATCAACCCGTCACGTTCCGCCACACCGCCACCGCGTGGGCCGTACATGCCAACGGCGTGGACTTCGTCGATGTAGGTCAGCGCGCCAAATTCGTCGGCAATGTCGCAGATTGCTTCGATTGGTGCGAAATCGCCATCCATTGAGTAAATTGATTCGAACGCGATCAGTTTTGGTGTGTTCGCAGGCAGCGCAGTCAGTTGCGCACGCAAATAATCCAAATCATTATGCTTGAAAATACGTTTATCGCCACCGTTGCGGCGAATGCCTTCTATCATAGACGCGTGGTTCAACGCATCAGACAAAATCACCAATCCAGGAAACAGCTTAGGCAGCGTTGAAAGTGTGGCGTCATTCGCAATGTAAGCGGACGTAAACAGCAGCGCCGCTTCTTTGCCGTGAAGATCCGCCAATTCCGCCTCAAGGCGTTTATGATAAACGGTCGTGCCAGAAATATTGCGCGTCCCGCCAGAGCCCGCGCCCGTCGCATCAAGCGCTTCATGCATTGCGGTCAGTACTTCTTCGTTCTGCCCCATACCCAAATAATCGTTGCCGCACCAAACAGTTACTGGTTTACGGTTGCCGTCGGGATGTGTCCACTCAGCGTGCGGATATTGCCCCCGCGTCCGTTCAATATCAATAAACGTGCGGTAACGGCCTTCGTCGTGAAGGCGTTGCAGGGCTGCATCTAGCTGTGTGTCAAACGTCATGTGTCTCTCCCGATGGGGCGCTTATAGGGTATATAGGGTCCAGAAATCCACCAGCACACGCTACATATTGTCACTTTGCGCCAGATCAATCCTGAATAGCGATGAGACAGTCGTCCGTTTGGGCTTGCTCAGCACATGCACTCAGCGCCGCAGACGCGGCCCCTTCACCGGTTGCAACTATAAAAGTCCCCACTGTGGGAGAGATCGCAAACGCCTTCTCACCGCGCACGCGGCGGTAAGATTTGCGCCATGCTTCTGTAGCACCGTGCGATAAAGTCAGCTCAACCGGCTCAAAGTTTCGCGGGCGCACCATTGCAACGAGCTCGCAGGCGGCTTCGCCCCTTTTGGCCGCGTCACAGGCTGACAACGCTTTAGCACGGGCAACGTCCATCGTGTGATCGTTGGCCGCGGCGATCGTAGCTGGATTCAAGATCCCATCATCTGGTGATGCGGCAATTGCTGCGTAATAAAGTTGCTGTTCGGCCACTTGTTCAACCAAGGTAGCATTATCAGGTGTCAGCCAGTCGCGGGGGATCAACTCAACTTCACGGCCCTTCAGGCTGAACAATTCCGCTTTTGCCTCAGCATTACTGACCGGCTCTGCGCCTGCAACCACCCCAAATACCCACAGCGAAAACACCCCAATCGCCCCAACAATACGCATGATTTCGCCCCTTTGTTCCCAATTTCTGTTAACCTATATTCTGTTTCTGGACAGGTCCACCAAAGGCTCCTAGGGTGCGGCAAAACTTAGCTAAAAATAAGGCGCTAGCATGTCCAATCTCGATCCGGTCCTGTCACATATCGACGAAAACCTCAGCGCCGCGACCGAGCGCCTTTTCGAGTTGATGCGCATCCCGTCGATCTCAACAGACCCCGCTTTCAAAGAACACTGTGACGCAGCCGCAGATTGGTTGGTAAGTGATTTGGCTTCAATGGGTGTGACCGCAACAAAACGCGCAACACCAGGCCATCCAATGGTGGTTGGTCATACAAATGGGACGGGAAAACACGTCACATTTTATGGCCATTATGACGTGCAACCCGTTGATCCGCTTGATCTTTGGCATAGTGACCCCTTCGCTCCCGCGCTTGAGGATACGGACGCGGGCAAAGTCATTCGCGGGCGTGGCGCGGCAGACGACAAAGGCCAGTTGATGACCTTTGTGGAGGCGTGTCGCGCGTGGATCTCTGTGCACGGAAGCCTGCCCATCAACGTCAGCTTTTTCTTTGAAGGCGAAGAAGAAAGCGGCTCGCCTTCTTTGATCCCGTTCATGCGCGAAAACAAAGACGAGCTGTCCTCTGATCTGGCGCTGATCTGCGATACAGGCATGTTCGACCGCAAAACACCCGCTATCTCAACACAGTTGCGTGGCCTTTTGGGTGAAGAGCTTACCATCACGGGACCACGGATTGACCTGCATTCTGGCATGTACGGCGGGGCTGCCATTAACCCTATTCGCGTGCTGTCAAAAATCATTGCATCCCTGCATGACGCTGAAGGTCGCGTGACTGTCCCCGGCTTTTATGAGGGCGTGCCCGAAATGTCGCCTAAACTTCAAAAGCAGTGGGAAGATTTGAACTTTGATGATGCGGCATTTCTTGAAGCGGTTGGCTTGTCTGAACTGGCGAGTGAGCACGGCAAAACCGCCCTTGAAATGTTATGGGCGCGCCCGACCTGTGAGGTGAACGGCATCAACGCGGGCTACACTGGCGACGGGTTCAAAACCGTGCTGCCATCGAAAGCCAGCGCAAAGATCAGCTTCCGCCTTGTTGGCACCCAAGATCCCCACGCGATCCGTGCAGCGTTCCGCCAAATGGTCCAAGATGCCTTGCCAGCTGATTGTAGCGTTGAATTCAAAGGCCACGGAAATTCATCAGCCGTACAAATGTCCACGGCTGATCCGGCGTTTGAAAAAGCGCGTCTTGCGCTGTCGGATGAGTGGCCAAACCCTGCGGCGTTTGTGGGCTGCGGAGGCTCAATTCCGATCGCGGGACACTTCAAAACCGAATTGGACACAGACGCGATGCTGATTGGCTTTGGCCGCGATGATGATGCAATCCACTCACCCAACGAAAAATATGACCTTGAGAGTTTCCACAAAGGGATGCGCAGTTGGGCACGGGTGCTGGACGCGCTGTCACGGTAGCTGATCCCTTTCCTGCAAAAAAATCAAAGCGCGGTGGTGAACAACCATCGCGCTTTTTTTCATAGGAGGTGAATGAAGCGCGAACTGAAACAACCAAATATATGATCGTCCAACTAGAACTACTGATGTCTGAAAGAGGGTGAGAGTGGCGCGGTTGACGGGGCTCGAACCCGCGACCCCCGGCGTGACAGGCCGGTACTCTAACCAGCTGAGCTACAACCGCGCATCTCACACGTTTAGTTTGGACTTAGCAGCGATGGCGCGGTTGACGGGGCTCGAACCCGCGACCCCCGGCGTGACAGGCCGGTACTCTAACCAACTGAGCTACAACCGCCCACTGCTACACGCCAAACCGGACGCGTTCCGTGCAGATACCCACGCACCGCCACCCCGTCAAGCGGAAGTCGCGGCATTTTGTAACAAAAATTCAATTATTTCAGTGGCGGTAGTTGAAGTCATAAAAACGCTTCTAAAAACGCAACTTAAGCACAGTGCATTTGCGGCGTGAATAATAACATCGGGAGGGAATGGTGGGTCGTGAGAGGCTCGAACTCCCGACATCTTCCGTGTAAAGGAAGCGCTCTACCAACTGAGCTAACGACCCGATGAACGGTGTATTAGCGCCAAACCTTTGGGCGCTGCAACCCCCTTTTTCACCCTTATTCGAGTTTTGTCTGAACACCACCGCTCAGACGGTACACAACACCCTGCCCGCCCGGCAATTTCCCAAGGTTTTCTGTGGGTTGCCCCAAAACGACCGCCCGCAGCATTCGGCTGGTAATCCCGTGGGTGATAAGCACGGTTGGCCCTGTCAGACTATCAATTAATGATTGCGCGCGGATGCGAAGCGCCTCAAACCCCTCGCCCTGCGGCGCGTATTCGTAAAGCGCGAGCGCCCCGTCCGGCGTATCTTCAACCACTGCATAGCTTGGCAGCTCCGCAAGGCAGTCCTGACGCAGGCGTCCTGACCATGTGCCAACAGTAATTTCCGCAAGAAGGTCATTTGTCTCAATTTCGCCTAAACCCGCCACTGCAATTTCAGCAGTTTGCAAAGCCCGACCTTGGGGGCTGCTCAGCACGTGCCACCCGTCGATCCCAATACGTTTGAGTATCGCGTGTTGCGCTGCGGCCTGCTGACGGCCAAGTGGCGTCAGGTCGCTATCAAGAGCACCCTGCATCCGGCCTTCACGGTTCCATTCTGTTTCGCCATGGCGCATGATCAATAGGTCCGGATAAGTTTTGTTCATCCCAGCTTTACCTCGATTATCTTGGATCAAGCTGGGGCGGTCCCTATCACGATCCGGCTGTTATTCGGCGTCTACGCCAGCTCCATGCACCGTTTTGCGTTGCCGGATTTTGCAGACAAACACTTTTGCACCAGCCATTTCTTTTTGTCGATTGATCTTCAGCTTACCAAAAGGCTGCAGATTGAGTTCTTCACCCTTTGCCAACGCATCCCCGAGCACATCAAGCATCGCCTCGACAACAGGTTTAGCGTCTTTGCGCTTTGCGCCGCTTTTAATGACGACACGGTCGATCAACTCTTTTTTTGCGAAGGCTAGGCGTTACCTCAACCGGTGCAGAGCCTATCCCCGTTTTCACCACCACAACGTTTGATCCAGCTGGTGTGTCTGATGTTTTGCTTTTTGCTGTGGATACAGCCGCTTGAACCGGTGATTTAGGTGTCTTGGCCATAATGCGGCCTCCTACTTATTAAACGTTTCCAATACACTAGCAGGCTAGCGCAAAGCCCGCAGACCAGCTACACCCGACATGGACAAAGGGTTAATTGGGCCCGCCGCGCACCCACCTGTTGTCTCTGCGCACCACTTTTGGGCCGTTTTGCGTCGGATTAAGTCATATTTTACACAATAATTGACCATGACCAGCAAGATGATATGACGAGGCATAGTTATAAACTTGCGGTCTATGAAAGCTTTCAAAATGAAAAAAACAATTATCACAACATGTGCAGTACTGGCATTCGCAACACCAACATTCGCTGGCGGCTTGTCCGACGCAATGGTTGCTCCAGAAGTTATCGCTGCTGATACAACATCAAGCAGCTCACAAGGCATCCTGGTTCCAATCATGGCGCTTTTGTTGCTCGCAGCTGCAAGCTAAGCCTAAACGCTTAGTAAAAAGAACTTGGGAGAGGCCTGCCATTTTGGCGGGCCTTTTTCGTTTATAACTACGGGTGTGCGAAGGTTCCAAAGTAAGGGTCCCCGCCTATGCACCGCCCAAGCGTAAACTTCACAAACAAAAAGGCCGCAGAAAATCTGCGGCCCTTACGTATTCTATCGCTCAGCTACACAAGCAATTGCCTAATGCGCAGTCGCACCTGTCGCAGAAACTTTTGCGGCCAAAGCTGCTGCTGCCGCCTCTTCCGCCGCTTCATCCCATTCAATCGCTTCGGGCTGGCGGATCAGCGCGTGCTCAAGAACTTCTGTCACGTGGGACACTGCGATAATCTCAAGACCCTCTTTTACGTTGTCGGGGATGTCCGGCAGGTCCTTAAGGTTTTCTTGCGGGATAAGCACAGTTTTGATGCCCCCACGCAGCGCCGCCAAAAGTTTTTCTTTCAGCCCACCAATCGGCATGGCGTTCCCGCGCAACGATACCTCACCAGTCATTGCGATATCTTTACGCACTGGAATTTTGGTCAACACAGATACAATAGACGTCACCATCGCAAGACCCGCGCTTGGCCCGTCTTTGGGAGTCGCACCGTCGGGGACGTGTACGTGGATATCCACAGCATCAAACTTTGTCGGCTTCACACCAATCGCAGGGCTAACCGACCGCACGTACGACGACGCCGCATCGATGGATTCCTTCATCACATCGCCAAGCTTACCTGTAGTTTTCATACGGCCCTTGCCCGGCAGGCTCAGCGCTTCGATTGACAACAGCTCACCCCCAACGGACGTGTAGGCAAGACCTGTGACGACACCGATCTGGTCCTCTTTTTCCGCAAGACCGTGTTTGTACTTCGGCACACCTAAGAACTCATCAAGGTTATCAGCGGTAACTGTTACGGTCTCCGCCTCTTTCTTAATGATCTTCGTCACTGCTTTACGGGCAATCTTGGCCAACTCACGCTCAAGGTTCCGCACGCCCGCTTCGCGGGTGTAGGTTTGGATCACGCCCGTCAGACCATCATCGCTCAGCTCGAACTCACCCTTGCGCAGACCGTGGTTCTTTTTCTGCTTCTCAATCAGATGCTGCTTGGCGATCTCGGCTTTTTCGTCCTCGGTGTATCCCGAAAGGCTAATGATCTCCATCCGGTCTAAAAGCGGACCCGGCATGTTGTAAGAGTTCGCCGTTGTCAGGAACATCACGTTGGACAAGTCGTACTCCACCTCAAGGTAGTGATCGACAAATGTGCCGTTCTGCTCTGGATCAAGCACTTCAAGCATCGCAGATGCAGGATCTCCACGGAAGTCCTGCCCCATCTTGTCGATCTCATCTAGCAAAATGAGCGGATTGGTGGTTTTCGCCTTTTTCAACGCCTGAATGATCTTACCAGGCATTGAGCCAATATACGTCCGGCGGTGTCCGCGGATCTCGGATTCGTCCCGCACACCCCCAAGAGAGATGCGGATAAACTCGCGGCCCGTCGCGCGCGCCACAGATTTACCGAGCGAGGTTTTACCCACACCGGGAGGGCCCACAAGGCACATGATCGGCCCCTTCAGCTTGGCCGAGCGTTGCTGCACCGCTAGATATTCAACAATGCGCTCTTTTACTTTGTCCAAACCGTAGTGATCCGTGTCCAAAACCTTTTGCGCATGGCCAAGGTCTTTTTTCACGCGGGACTTTTTGCCCCACGGAATCGACAGCATCCAGTCTAGATAGTTGCGCACTACAGTCGCTTCGGCAGACATGGGTGACATGTTCTTGAGCTTCTTGATCTCGGCATCAGATTTTTCACGCGCTTCTTTGGACAGCTTGGTGGCAATAACTTTTGCCTCCAACTCGGCCACTTCGCCAGCGCCCTCTTCCCCGTCGCCAAGCTCTTTCTGAATGGCTTTCATTTGCTCATTCAAATAATACTCGCGCTGCGTCCGTTCCATTTGGGACTTCACACGGGTCTTGATCTTCTTTTCGACCTGCAAAACAGACATCTCGCCCTGCATCAGCGCAAAAATCTGTTCCAGACGTTCGGCAATGTTCAGGGTTTCGAGAAGCTTTTGCTTTTCATCAACTTCAATGCCTAAGTGACCCGCAACCAAATCCGCCAGCTTCGCAGGTTCCTCGGCTTCTTCAACGGCTGTAAGAGCCTCCTCGGGGACGTTCTTTTTGACTTTGGCGTAGCGTGCAAATTCCTCTCCCACAGTACGCACAAGCGCCTCAACTGTGTCCGCATCCCCGGGTAGCTCGGTCAAATACTCCGCACTGGCTTCAAAGAAGCTGTTGTTTTCAAGGTACTCTGAAATGCGCACTCGTGCGACACCTTCAACCAGAACTTTCACGGTGCCGTCGGGCAATTTTAAAAGCTGCAAGACGTTCGCCAGAACACCCGCTTTGTAGATGCCATCTGTGTCAGGATCATCGGCGGATGGGTCAACTTGGCTGGCGAGCAAGATTTGTTTGTCGTCGGCCATCACCTCTTCCAAGGCGCGGACAGATTTATCACGGCCCACAAAGAGCGGCACGATCATATGCGGAAACACAACAATGTCGCGCAACGGCAAAACGGGATAAGATGAATTCAACGGATCTTGCATGAAAATTTTCCTTTTGGCTGGCAGACGGCAGGGACCCCGCAGATGCAGCAATCCAGCACATTCGACCGTCTCCGATCAGGGTTTGAAATGGGGCGTTCTGCCGCCGTTTTCAAGCCCGTGCTATCATGTCGTCGGGTAGTTTGCCCCGAGCGGGAGGCACGCACAAGGCGCGAATGAGGCTTTTATTGAAGATTTATTGGGAAATATGCAGTCTTGCAAAAAACGGCCAAGCCAGACTACGCTACGTTAACCGGTAAGCTTGCGTTAAGTTTTTGGCTCACCGGAACGGATACATCCACACGCGGTAATCATCGATTAACTCATGGGCTTTTTCAATTTGCGCTTGCGTCATTTTTTTCACCACCTCGTCTTGCGAAATGGCCGCGTCCGGATCGCCGCCGATCGCGCTGAGCACGTACCACATGTAGGCCCGCATCAAGTCGGGCTGGGGCATGCCAAGGCCAAACTCTAGTACCAAGCAACACCGCTTTGCGCGCCCGGGTGGCCCTTCATGGCGCTGCGCAGGTACCAATCAAATGCGCGGGCACTGTCTTGCTCAACCCCCAATCCAAGGGCGTACATCACACCGATCAGCTCCTCGGCATCGGCATTGCCAGACCGCGCTGCGGGCCAAAAAGCTTCCATTGCGCGCTCATACTCTCCGGCCTCCATCAGATCACGCGCATGTTCAATATCGGCCACAGCCGCCGGAGCAGAGGCAAAAACACACGCAACACTTATCACACTTACACGCAAAAACTGGCGCATCTCGTTGCTCTCCTTGGCTTCGTGGCCGCACCTGCATTTGCACAGACGCCACTGTCAGCTGGTGATTTTCTGCCCGCAGATCCGGCACAGGCGAAAATCGGTCAGCTATTGTTTTACGATAAAGTGCTGTCGGGAAATCGCAACATCAGTTGCGGGACGTGTCATCACAATGACCACGCAGGCACCGATGGGCTTAGTCTTGGCATTGGTGAAGGCGGTATGGGCGTAGGCCCAAAGCGTACAATTGGGCAAGGCAAAGACCTGATCCGCAAGCGCATCCAGCGCAATGCACCCGCACTTTGGAACATCGGGCACCGCGACGTGAAAGTGCTGTTTCATGATGGTCGGCTCTCAGTAAGCGATCTTTACGGCAATGGTTTCAACTCCCCCGCCGAGAATTGGCTGCCGCGCGGCCTTGATAACATTTTGGCGGCTCAAGCCCTGTTTTCCATGACAGCCCAATTCGAGACGGCAGGCAATTTGGGCGAGAATGACATTACCCACGCCACACAAATCCGCATAGACCGTGCATGGCCACTGATCGCAGAGCGCGTGGCCGCCATCCCTGAGTATGTTGATATGTTTGCGCAAGCGTTTTCGGATGTGTCGTCACCCCGCGACATTACGATCGTGCACATCGGCAACGCACTTGGGGCATTCATCATCTCGGAATGGACCAGCATCGACACGATCTATGATCAGAACTTGCGCAATGGCACCCCGTTGCCGCCCCAAGCCGCGGCAGGCAAAGAGCTCTTCTTCGGTGATGCTGGCTGCTCAGCATGCCACTCTGGCCCTCTGTTTTCAGACCGTGCGTTCCGTGCCCTTGGCCTGCCCGCTTTTGGGCCTGGCCGTACGCGCAGATTTGATCCTATCCCGCGCGATGTGGGACGAATGGGCAAAAGCGATCGTCTTGAGGATGCCTACCGGCTCAAAACGCCCGCTTTGCGCAATGTCGCGGTGACAGCGCCTTACGGTCATAACGGTGCCTACCCGACCTTAGAGCGTATGATCAAACACCACCTTGATCCCCTGGCCGAACGTAACGCGTGGCAGCGCCGCATATTGCTGCCATTGATTTTGTCATACAGTCCGACACCCGAGAGATGGCCCGACAGAGTAGCGTCCTTGATATTGACATCCCCGCGCGAAGTCAGACAGAGATTGACCAAATTATCGCTTTTCTCGAAACCCTCACCGACCCTTCCCCGTATGATCGACCATTGGGACGGCCGGAGACAGTACCATCAGGACTTCCCGTTGACTGACATCAAACAAACCACCGCCAACACCCCGTTTAAGCCTGGGTTTGACCCCCGTTGGCGTGATGCGCCTGATTATATTCTGGGATGCACCAAAGACATTTGGGAAGACCGCGGTATACACACGCTTAACCACTATTACAGCGATACCATCCATGTACGCTCTCCTGCCTCTATGGTGATTGGCAACTCGGGCGTTATCCCCGCAACCATGGCAACGCTGTCCGAATTTCCCAACCGCCAGCTTTACTGCGAAGACGTCATCTGGTGCGACGCGCCCAACGATGCGCTTTTGTCGTCTCATAGGCTGCTGTGCACTGCCACCCACGAAGGTGCAGGCATGTACGGCAATCCCACGGGGCGCAATCTCAGCTACCGGATCATTGCCAACTGTCATGCGCAGGCAAATCAGATCGATGACGAATGGCTTGTGCGCGATCAAAGCGCAATTGTTGAGCAGATGGGCCAAGACATTGTGGACTGGACCCGTGACCTAATCAGTCGCGAAGGTGGCCCTGATGCTTGCGTACGCCCCTTCACGCCTGCGATTGACAGCCAAGGCCCCTACACAGGAAATGGCAATGACAACCCATGGGGCGCGCAATACGCAGAACATCTGACCGCATTAATGCAGGCAGACTTTGGGACGGTTACCCGCAACATGGACCGCGCCGTAGAAGGGCACTACTGGCGTCACTCTGACGGGCACGGCACGCCGTTTGTCGACAAGACATGGATGGGCCTTCGCGCGGCGTTTCCTTCGGCGCAATTTGACGTAATGCAAGTCATCGGTATGGACAACGACTTGATTGGGCCGCGTGCTTCCGTGTTCTTCTCCCTATCGGGGCGCCATGACGGATGGGGTACTTTTGGCCATCCTACTGGTGCTGACGTGTTCATCATGGGCTTTGCACAGGCCGAGTTCGGCCCACGCGGCATCCGCCGTGAATATGCACTGATCGATGAAACCGCGATTTGGAAACAAATTTTGCTGGCAACGGGCGCTGTATGACAGGCGCAGTATAGACTTTACGCCCTACCCGTCCCCATATTCATTTGGCGCTGTGAAACGCAATCAGCGCCAAAGGTGGGCTTAACCTCGTGTCGGCGGCCTACTTAGTCCTTCAGTCCCAGTCCGGCCACGCCTGAATTGCCAAGCTCTACAGTTGCAAATGGACCCCCGTGGCACATATCCGCTGGATTCTGTGGATCAAGCGGCGGGTGCTCAGCAAATATTTTCTCAGCGAATTGTTCTGCATTGTCCTTCGGGCGGTATCCAAGGAACTGCGCCTTTGAATTATCTACGGGGGCGCGATCATTGTCAGAAATACCGTACACAACCGCAAATCCAGTTACTGGCGTATCAATGGCGCGGGTTACCAACTGGATAAGATCATCATAGCTTAGCCAAGAACCAACAGCACGTGGGTTTGCGACCTCCGCACAAGAATAGATCCGCATACAGACCGCCTCAATCCCGCGTTTATCCCAGTAAAGCGAGCCAAGGTCCTCAGCAAAGCACTTGGCAAGACCGTAGAACGTATCGGGGCGGTGCGGAGCATCGGTGCCGATACACTCCGACTTGGGGTGCATGCCAACCGCATGGATAGATGACGCATAGACAATACGGCGCACACCGTTTTGATATGCGGCCTCCCACACGTTGTAGGCCCCCATAATATTTGCTGAATGGATTTGCTCCCAGGGCGCTTCATCACCGATAGCACCAAAGTGCACCACCATATCCGCGTCTTTCAACAACTGCGTCATCGCCGCAAGGTCTACCAAATCAGCGGCTACATATGTCTCGTTGCTGGCCAAACCTTCAATACTTTCGACGATATCTGTACTCACAAGCGTTTCACACAGTGCAGAAAGAGGCGCGCGCAACCTTGATCCAAGCCGTCCTGCGGCCCCTGTCAGAACCAGTTTTTTCAACATGAGATACATCCCCTATCTATCTGCAATACCGTACTTTTTGGCGCCACTTCACGCTTTTCAATCCAAGCCTAACGGAGCCGTTGGGATGGCTCAATGTAAATTCTGCACTCTATCCCCTTGCCGCTGCGCATACGATGACTTAGATAATACCCAATCCGTCGGGGGGCCTATCGCAGGCTGAGAGGTGCAGCGCACTGACCCGTCGAACCTGATCCGGACAATGCCGGCGTAGGGAACGGGTGATACGCGTCAAAGCGCATGCAAAAACCCAATCCCCGTCCCGCCAGCTGATGTCCCCAACTTGAACGAGGGCTTCATGAGCCAGCACACAGACGCGACCCAAGCCGCGAAAACACCCATTGCCCTGACCATCGCTGGTTCAGACAGCGGAGGCGGCGCAGGCGTTCAGGCGGACCTTAAGGCATTCTCGGCTTTGGGGGTATACGGTGCCAGCGTGCTAACCGCGATCACCGCACAGAACACAGTGACAGTCAGCGCAGTTCACGAAGTCCCCGCAGATATCGTTGGCGCACAGATCACCGCAGTATTGGGCGATCTGCATGTGGACAGCATCAAAATCGGGATGCTCTTTTCCGTCCCCATCATCAAAGTCATAGCCGAATGTCTTGATGCCTTCAAAGGCACGGTAATCCTTGATCCGGTGATGATCGCCAAATCCGGCGATGCATTGCTGCAAGCAGACGCAGTCGAGGCGATGAAAACATACATGCTGCCGCGCGCGGATCTTTTGACGCCCAACTTACCCGAGGCGGCGGGGCTGCTTGGTACGGCCGAGGCGCAAGACCTAACCCAAGCACAGGCCCAAGGGGCCGCACTTTTGGACCTTGGCCTGCGTGCGGTTTTGATGAAAGGCGGGCACAGCGCAGGCGACATTTGCACGGACCTGCTGATCACGGATGAGAACGGCGCACGTCGCACCGATCGCTTTGAGGCCCTGCGCGTTCCCACACACAATACCCACGGCACGGGCTGCACCTATTCAGCCAGCATTGCCGCCTATGTTGCCCGTGGCATGACACTGCCCGAGGCCACAAAAGCTGCTCATACGTATCTTCAAGGGGCTATTCGGGCCGCTGACACCCTACAAATTGGTTCAGGCCACGGCCCCGTGCATCATTTTTATCAAAGCTGGCAGGACGTACAATCATGAGCCAAGTCACAATCATCGGTGCGGGAGTTGCGGGTCTGACCATTGCGCGTGAGGTGCTGGACCGCGGCCTTAAAGTGACATTGATTGACCGCCACGAGGGTATCGGGCCGCATCAATGCTCATGGTGGGCAGGCGGGATGCTTGCGCCGTTTTGTGAGGGCGAAAGCGCGGAAGAACCGGTTGTGCGTCTTGGTGCTGGTGCTGCGGCATGGTGGCAAAATCACACTGGATTGGTCACGCAGGCAGGATCGCTTGTCGTCAGCCCGGCCCGTGACCGCGCCGATATGCGCCGCTTTGCACGGCGTACCACAGAATTCCGCGAGATCGGCGCTGAGGAAATCGCCAAACTTGAGCCAGATTTAGCCGGACGGTTTAACAACGGGCTTTTGTTCGAAACCGAGGCCCACCTTGCGCCCCGCGAAGCGCTACAAAAACTGCGTGCAGGCCTGATTGAGGATGGCGCAACGTTTGAGATTGGTGAAGCAGACCCTGATCAGCTTACGGGCCTTGTGGTGGATACACGCGGCTTTGCCGCCAAACCCGCCCTGCCCGATCTGCGCGGTGTCAAAGGCGAGATGCTCATCCTGAAATGTGATGACGTCAGCCTGTCACGGCCCGTGCGTCTGCTTCATCCGCGCATTCCGCTTTACGTGGTCCCGCGCGGCGACGGTATTTTCATGCTTGGCGCCACAATGATTGAAAGCAGCGCCTCAGCGCACCCCACGGCCCGCGCGATGCTGGAACTATTGTCTGCCGCCTACGCGCTTAACCCCGCCTTTGGTGAGGCTGAAGTTCTGGAAATTGGGGTTGATAGCCGCCCCGCCTTTGCCGACAACCTGCCCCGCATTCGCAGGCAGGGAAACATCATCCGCGCCAATGGTCTTTACCGACATGGCTTTCTGCTCTCGCCCGCTTTGGCGCGCATGGTGGCGGATGTGATTACAAAAGATGAACAACCGGATTTTTACGATGTTGCTTAACGTAAACGGAGAGCCCACCGAGACCGACGCCACCACATTGGCCGACTTTTTGGCAAAGCACGGCTTTGAAGACGCGGTTGTGGCCACAGCGGTCAACGGCGCTTTTGTGGCCAAAACATCGCGCGACAACACACAACTGGCGGCTGGCGATCAGCTTGAAATCCTTGCACCAATGCAGGGGGGCTAAGCGGTGCGGCAGTTTTACGGAACAGAACTGGCTAACGGGTTTATGCTTGGCACGGCACTTTACCCGTCCCCCACCATTCTTGAGCAGGCCTTTCGCCAAAGTGGGGCATCTGTTGCGACCGTTTCGCTGCGCCGCGAAAGCGGGCAAGCACGCGAGGGACAGGACTTTTGGGGCATCATCCGCGAGCTTGGTGTACACGTGCTGCCCAACACCGCCGGATGCCACACTGTCAAAGAAGCCGTGACCACCGCCCACATGGCGCGTGAAGTCTTTGGTACCAAGTGGATCAAGCTTGAGGTCATCGGCGATCAAGACACCCTACAGCCGGACGTGTTTGCCTTAGTCGAGGCTGCCCGCATCTTGGCCGAAGACGGGTTTGAAGTCTTCCCCTACACCACGGATGATTTGGTGGTAGCCGAGAAGCTGTTGCATGCGGGCTGCGAAGTTTTGATGCCTTGGGGCGCGCCAATCGGCTCGGGGCTTGGCCTTAACAATATCTACGCGCTGCGTTCAATGCGGGCGCATTTTCCCGATGTGCCATTGGTGGTCGACGCGGGCCTTGGCCTTCCGTCCCAAGCCGCAGCCGCGATGGAGTTAGGCTATGATGCTGTGTTGCTCAACACCGCTGTGGCCAAAGCCGGTGATCCCGTTGGCATGGCCTGCGCATTCGCCAAAGCCGTGGAGGCCGGAACATTGGCCGCCACCGCCGACCCGATGGAGCCACGGGACATGGCCGCCCCTTCAACACCGCTTATCGGAAAGGCGTTTTTGTCATGAGCCTTGATCGCTTCTACCCTATTTTTGACAGTGCGGCTTGGATCGAACGGCTTGTCCCACTTGGGATCAAATTGGTGCAGCTGCGCATCAAAGATGCCGATGATCAAACAATCCGCACCGAGATTTCTGCCGCAAAAAAAGTTTGTGCCCGCACAGGGACCACACTTGTGATCAACGACTACTGGCAAGCGGCAATTGATCTGGGATGCGACTGGATCCACCTTGGGCAAGAGGATCTGGATGATGCTGACACGGATGCTATCCGCGCTGCGGGCATAAAGCTGGGCATCAGCACTCACGACCGCGCCGAACTTTCCCGCGCCATGGCTTTGAAACCGGATTATGTAGCCCTGGGGCCGATTTACCCGACGATCCTCAAGCAAATGAAATGGCATGAGCAAGGCGTTGAGAAACTTAGCAAATGGCGGGCAGAAATCGGCGACACCCCTCTGATCGCGATTGGTGGAATGACAATTCAGCGCGCGGCAGGTGCTTATGACGCGGGCGCAGACGTGGTGTCTGCCGTTACAGATATCACCCTTAATGCGGACCCTGAAGCGCAGGTCAAAGCGTGGCTGCACGCAACGCGCACGCCACATTCCACCGCACCGCGCGGTGACGCATGAGCCGCTACGCGCGTCAGATGATCCTGCCCCAGATCGGCAAGGCAGGACAGCGCGTCCTTGAGGCCGCGCATGTGCTTGTGATCGGTGCGGGCGGACTTGGCTGTCCTGTTTTGCAATATCTTGTGGGCGCTGGTGTTGGGCGGATCACCTTGGTGGATGGCGATGTGGTCAGCGAAAGCAACTTGCACCGTCAAATTCTCTATCGGATGGATGACATCGGTGCGCCGAAAGCAAAAGCGGCGACCACAGCAATGGCGGCGCTAAACCCTGCCTGTCAGATCACCACCGTTACAGAGCCACTCACCCCCGCTAACGTGGATAATTTGCTGCAAGACGTTACAATCGCCCTTGATTGCGCTGACAGCTTTGCGGCCAGTTACATCTTGTCAGATGTATGTTTGGCATCACAAACCCCGCTGATCAGCGCGTCAGCATTGGGGACCACAGGTTATGTCGGCGGGTTTTGCGCGGCTGCCCCTTCTTTGCGTACCGTCTTTCCCGAACTGCCCCAAACGGCCGCAAATTGTGCCTCCACTGGCGTCATGGGACCTGTTGTGGGCACCATCGGCGCGCTACAGGCCCAGATGGCGCTGTGCGTTTTGCTAGGCACCCAGCCAAGCCCGCTTGGCCAGTTGATGACCCTGAACCTGAGCGATTTCAGCACAGGCGGGTTTCGCTTTGATGGCGCCCCCGAGCCTGACGCCAACGATGCGCTTTGCTTTATTGCCCCGCATCAGATCACAGCCACAGACCGCGTGATTGAACTGCGCCCTGAGGCAGAGGCCCAAGACCCCGTGATCCCGCGCGCAGAGCGCCATTTGGTGCCGGATATGAGCCATATTACACTGACGCCCCCGACGGCACGCACGGTCTTGACCTGTCGATCTGGCCTGCGCGCCTGGCAAGCTGCACGCGCATTACAAGTGCGCGGACAGGCGGATTTTGCCCTTATTGCCATGGGCGATACCCCGTCGCTGCTGACCGATCCATGACACAAAGCCAATACTCATAAAACGTAATTCTAAACACCCCTTCCCCCTGAAAAAGGACACCCCTGATGAAACTTCTCTCTACCACCGCGGCGCTGATCCTCGCCGCTGCGCCGGCATTTTCGCAAGACAAAATGACTTTGCTTCTCGACTGGTTCGTTAACCCCGATCACGGGCCCATTATCGTGGCGCAGGAAAAAGGCTACTTTGCTGAGCAAGACCTTGAAGTTGAAGTCATCGCACCCGCTGATCCATCTGATCCACCCAAGCTGGTGGCGGCAGGGCGTGCCGAATTGGCCATCTCGTATCAGCCGCAGTTGCACCTTCAAGTACATGAAGGCCTGCCGCTTAAGCGCGTGGGCACATTGGTCGCTACACCGCTGAATTGTCTGTTGGTTCTTGAAGACGGACCAATTGAGACACCAGCTGATCTCAAAGGCAAAAAGATCGGCTTTTCCGTGGGCGGCGTTGAAGAGGCCGTGCTGCAAAGCGTGTTGGGCACCCACGGGGTTGGCTTGGACGACGTAGAGTTGGTGAACGTCAATTTCTCGCTCTCGCCCTCGCTTATGTCAGGCCAAGTGGACGCGGTAATCGGCGCGTTCCGTAACTTTGAGCTGAACCAAATGGATATCGAAGGCGTGGCGGGCAAGTGTTTCTTCGTGGAAGAAGAAGGTCTGCCCCCCTATGACGAGCTGATCTATGTTGCAAACCCAGACAAAATGGACGCAGACATGATCGCCCGCTTCTTAGCCGCCACAGAAAAAGCGACCCAATACATCGTGAACCACCCAGAAGACAGCTGGGAGATCTTCTCAGCTACTTCCACAGAGTTGCAAGACGAGTTGAACGACCGCGCGTGGGACGACACAATTCCACGCTTTGCCCTGCGCCCTGCGGCATTTGACGCGGGCCGCTACGCAGCCTATGAGCAGTTCTTGTTTGAGGCCGGTCTGATCCCATCTGTGAACCCGGTTGAGAAACTGGCCATCGACGTGACGGCCCGATGAACAGCAAATTGCCAAGCTACGGCGCCACGTTTGATGCGTGGCGCCTTGGCGCGCCGAATGAATGGGCCGCCTATACCCGCCACGCCTTTGTCAAAGGGCTTGGGGATGGCAGCCTGCCACGCGCGGCATTTGTGCATTATCTGGTGCAAGATTATGTGTTCTTAGTCCATTTCTCACGGGCTTGGTCCCTTGGCGTGGTCAAATCGGAAACGCTTGCGGAAATGAAGACCTGCGCCAGCACGGTGGACGCGTTGGTAAATCATGAAATGGCGCTGCACGTAAAAACCTGTGCCGCAGAAGGCATCAGTGAGGCAGAGCTTTTTGCCGCCACGGAGGCCACAGAAAACATCGCTTACACCCGCTATGTAATGGATGCTGGTCTGCAAGGCGACTTTCTTGACTTGATGGCGGCCCTGATGCCCTGCGTGATGGGGTATGGCGAGATTGGCTTGTCTTTGGCCGCACAATCAGAAACCTCGCCATATCGCGACTGGATTTACACCTACGCCGACCCCGAATATCAGGCAGTCTGCACGAATGCGGGCGCAATGCTTGACGGTGCTGTGGCCCATAGATTGGGAACAAAGCCGCAAGACAGCCCCCGATGGGCACAGCTGCAAGCGCGGTTCACCAAGGCCACTGCACTTGAGGTTGAGTTCTGGCAGATGGGGCTAGACGGCGCATCATGACCCGTCCCGCCGCTACATCCTCCGCCACTTTGTCCACCGGTCCAAGCATCCACTTTGAAGGGGGCTTTACGTTTTCCACCGGCCCTCTTTTTGAGGATGTCTCACTGCGGCTTGGTGGCGGTGAATGGACTTGCCTTTTGGGGCCATCGGGCGTTGGGAAGTCCACAATTCTGCGGCTTATCTTGGGTTTGCAAACAGATGGGCATTTTGACGGGGACATCACAGCAGATGACGGTGCCGCGCTAACCAACCGCGTCAGCTATATGGCGCAGTCAGACCTGCTGCTGCCGTGGCTTAATGTGCTTGAAAACACCTGCCTTGGGGCGCGTCTTCGCGGTCAAACACCGGACACCGAACGCGCGCGCAGCCTTTTGCACCGCGTGGGCCTTGGGGCGCATCTTGATAAGCGACCCGCCTCCTTGTCCGGGGGGATGCGCCAGCGTGCCGCTCTTGCGCGTACCTTGATGGAGGACCGCGACATTGTGCTGCTTGATGAGCCGTTCTCGGCCCTTGATGCGGGCACACGCGCCGATATGCAGGAGCTGGCCGCCAAAGCGCTTGCGGGCAAAACAGTTTTACTTGTCACCCACGACCCTGCCGAGGCCGCGCGCCTTGCCCATCAGATCATTCTTCTGTCTGCAGGCGGTGCCACCACTTGGCCCACGCCAGCCACCCCCCCTATTCGCGACATACACGGCCCCGATACCATCAGCTGTCAGGCAGCGTTGCTGGATCATTTGCGCGCCGGTACCGCCATAACCAATCAGACACCACAGGAGGACGCGCGATGAAGCGACTTGATGCACTGTGGGCCCTGCTGGCTGGAATTGCCGCGTGGCAAGCGCTTGTGCTGATAACAGGTGCGCCGCATTTTATCCTGCCCTCGCCCCTACGCGTGGCGAGCACGGCGATCAAAAGCTATGAGATTATCCTAAGCAACGCATGGGTCACCGCCCTTGAAGTGGGGCTTGGCCTAGTGTTGGGAACTGCCCTTGGTGTGGCGACTGCGATCCACCTGACCACTTCGGCACTGGCCCGCCGCATCATGTTGCCCATGTTGGTTTTCACCCAAGCGGTGCCTGTCTTTGCGCTGGCCCCCATCCTGACGCTATGGTTCGGCTATGGGATCGGCTCAAAAGTTATCATGGCAGTGTTGATTATCTACTTCCCCGTCACGTCCGCGTTTCATGACGGGCTGTCGCGCACGCCCCCCGCTTTGCTTGATCTGGCCAAAACCATGGACGCTACACCACGCCAATCACTGTGGCGGTTACGGATTCCGCACGCCCTGCCTAGCCTTGGAACCGGCCTAAGGCTGGCCGCTGTTTACGCGCCCATCGGTGCCGTCATCGGAGAATGGGTTGGCGCATCGAAGGGGCTTGGGTACCTCATGCTTTTGGCAAATGGCCGGGCCAAGATTGACTTGATGTTTGCAGCACTCATCACGCTGGCAATCATGACTGTGGCGCTGCATTGGGCAATCGGAAAACTGGCCGCGCGGCTGGACGCCTATGCCCAAGGGTGAGGTGACTGACGTCCAGAAAGGAAGACAGTTTGCCCATCTAAACCTCAACTTTCTGTAACTTAGAGCTAATCTCTATTCGCATTAACCGCCCGCTCACTGTTATGGGTCATCCAGCTCCTAAACATGGTGATGGAGCAATTCAAATGTGTGAACTCAGCCGTTTGTTGTAGAACTGGCAACTGTAACGTAAATAAATGTGCCGCTCCTACCTATCATCGAGTTCAACAGCATTAGCAGTGATGCGCAGAGCCCGTCACCAACCCACATAAATCTGTGAAGGCGACTACATTACCAGCAGGTTCAATACGTCTTGTCTGCTAAGGTATTTTGGTCGTGCACGACCTAGCAAAAGCTCACAGCGGCAGTGTCATCAATGTGAAAGAAAACAGTTTGACAGCATCTGGCATTGTTAGATTTCCAAGCATGCTCCAGCTCGCTCGATGCGCTACAACCACCAACTTTCACGGCGTTTTTTATAGTAAGGCCGGCATCTAGCGTCCGCATTTATTTTTCCCGCATAAGGCCTGAGGTTTTGCTAGGATTCAACTGGTGTACGACGAGAGTCGTCAGTAAGCGGTGTCAGTGAAGTCGATAAAACTACAGTTCGTGGCTAAGCTGAACGGCAACACCGAGTATGGAATTTGGAACTACATCGACAGTTTGAAAACGCGGACTGAAAACTCGATGACCATTTACACGTTCATCAAGTCGCGCATTGAAAACGGAAGTTTTGTTGTCGTGCCCGGTGAGAAGAAAAGCCGCAAGACCCTCGCTCTGTCACCTCAGTTGCGTGAAGAATTGATGACATATCTCGCAGCACGCACGGAACACACTCTTCAACGTTCAGAGCAGTTGCGTTCAGAACTCATAGCGATGAGCGCTTAAGGGCACTGCCCTGCTAAGCGCTTTGCTAAGCCCAAGTTACTAGGCCAACCAGCCACGCTTTGATTGATGGCGCGCAAAGCGCATCCAGCGCATCGCCAACATTGCCGCAAGCAACACGACCAAGAAACCCAACACATCCCCGATCGTAATGAACGCGACCTCTTTCAGACCTTGGTCAAAACCGATGGTCAGCAGGATCGAGTTCAAGAAGCCTGACAGCAGCCCCACACACAAAAGCTCGCGCCAGTTAAGGCGCAATGTCATCGGCTGCGGCACAATTACCCGTAACCAGCGCAATATATTGAATGAAACAAACGGCGCCAAAAGCGACAGCACAGCCATCGTGATTAATTCGTCAAAGTTACTGTTCCAGTCACTAAGCGTCATGAAGTGCCCCACGGCAACGGGAAGCAGATACAAAAAGCCCCGCCAGCCAAGAGTATAGATCGCCAGAATTTTGATGCCGTTCGGAAGGAAAAGTAAGATACCGAAGACTTCGCCAAAAATCATGGCTTGCACGGGAACAACAACGTTCCACGATATCCACAACAAAGAAAAATAAGCACCCATTAAGGCGCTTATCAAAATAGCTTCAAACCCAATCGCTCTATACATGCGGCCCACCCTTGTGACCGGCGCAAGCCATCGGTTGGCCTATGCTTTGAGGATGTAGTCTGAAACTTTGCTGTCGGACTCTTTGACCAGCAACTGGCGCTCGCCTAAAGACTTGATTGCACGGAAGAACGTACTGCGTGACATGGCTGCCAGAGGTTCCTGCGACATCAATGACGCCAACTCGACACGGCCGCGATCGTCTACGATCAAAGCGGCTGCGCAAATAACTGCCGACTCGGCGGCAGAGATCTCGCCCAGACCAATTTCTTTTTCCATCTGCAGCAAAGTAACGCGCAGCTTGGCAAAGCTTTTTAAAAGGGTCACATCCACGATTTCTATCCCAATTTAGTATGTGAAAAATATTCACTGTGCCGCCAGCAACATTACCAAAGGCCTTGGGGTTGCAAGCATAACAAAAATGATCTACCGAAATCGCTAGCGCCGCACAATGAAAATCTCCCTATAAACGGTTACTAAGCAGCGCTACTCCAAATCGCCTCTCGTGTCTACGCGGCACTTCCCTTTGCAGGACACACAACGACTCACCCGCATTGGCCCGCACATTCTTCGCACCACGAGGACATCCCCCAGAAAACTGAACTGACTCTTCTAATCTAGTTATGAAACCAAAGATGGCAGAGCCAGAGGTGCCTCAACCGCGCCGTCGATGGCTGAAACCTCATTATCCCGTTTCAACAAATCATCCGTTGCGTTGGTCGCAAAGATTTTCGGCAAGCAGGCCAACTCAGACACAGGAACCGCAGGGCTATAGCGGAACCCTTGCAGAAAATCAGCGCCCTCTTCACAAACAGACGCTTCCTGATCCGCAGTTTCGATCCCTTCGCACACTGTCTTAATGCCCAAGTCCTTCGCCATTTGCAGCGCCATCGTAAGAACCGTCCGCTCCACGCTGTTAGTTTGGCAATTGTGAACAATAAACCGATCCAGCTTCAACATATCCGGTTTAATTCGCACAAGGCTGGTTAGCGAAGCGTGCCCCGTCCCGAAATCATCAATCGCGATCTTTGCGCCAAGATCACGAACCGTCTTAAGCGCAATCATCTCCTCTGGCCCCCAATCATCCACAAGAGCAGTCTCCAAAATCTCGATCGTGACGCGAACACCTTTGGCGCGCGTACGTTTCAAAACCCGCAGGAGGTCCGATTTCACCAGACCCTGTTGTGTGACGTTCAAATGCAGATGTTTGGGGACAGAAGGCGCCCACATGTCACTGTCCAGATTATCCAACGCCTGCTTGAACACGCCCCAGCCAATGTTGTCCATCAAGCCCAATGTCACGGCATCTTTGTAAAATGAACCAGGCTCCAAAATCCCCCGTACCGGATGGTTCCAGCGGGCCAACACCTCAAATGCAGCAGTACAGCCTGATCGCGCATCAATAATTGGCTGAAGAAACGGAACAAACTCACCGCGCTCAAACCCCAATTTGATTTGCTTGCGCAGCTGCGTTTGCCGCAGTTAAGAGATTTTACTGATTTATTATTATAACTGGAAAACCCTGCACATGCTGCACAACCTGACTAGCCAGTTGCTTGACGATAGTGAACTAACCTAGGGTATGATAATTGATCAGGGAGGCTCTAATGCTTAATACAATTCGCTGGGGTATTTTGGGGGCATCGAAATTCGCACTGGAGCAAATGGCACCGGCAATCCATCTCGCAAGTGGAGCAAAGCTCGCCGCACTCGCTACCTCCTCAAACAGTAAAGCTTTGGCATTTCAGGCGCTACAACCCGACTTAAGAATACATGATAGCTACGAGGCATTGCTCGCAGACCCAGAGATCGATGCTGTATACGTGCCTTTACCAAATCACATGCATATTGAGTGGACACTGAAGGCATTAGACGCGGGTAAACATGTCTTATGTGAGAAACCCCTCGCAATGAATGCAGTAGATTTCGATCAAGTAATTCAACGACGCAATTCAACCGGCTTATTGGCTGCTGAAGCGTACATGATTTTACATCATCCGCAGTGGCACAAAGCCAAAGAATTGTATGAAGCTGGTAAGATCGGAAAACTATTGTATGTCGACGGTATCTTTACCTATGACAACCGCGCCGATCCAGACAACATCCGGAATAAGCCAGACACTGGAGGAGGCAGCCTTCCTGACATTGGCGTATATACCTTTGGATCAGCTCGGTTCGTCACGGGCGAAGAGCCAACCTCAGTAGATGCCCAAATCAAGCGCGAGAACGGCGTTGATGTTTTTGCTCATGTTACCGCTGATTTTCCTTCTTTCCGCTATAACTCAGTTACATCCATGCGGATGTTTCCACGGCAATATATGGCCTTTCACGGAGACAAAGGGGTCATGAAACTTAACTGCCCATTCAACCCAAATGTTTTTGGTCAAGCAGAACTTACATTGGAACGCGCCGGTATGGTGACAGAAACAATACGCTGGCCAGAGACCAATCACTACATTTTACAAGTAGAGAGCTTTGGTCGCTCCATTCACACGGAAGAAGAATACCTGTGCACGCTTGAGTTCAGCCGAGGAACCCAAGAGATGATTGATATGGTATTGGCTACAGAATAACGAACATAAAACGCTGTAGTAAGCAGACATCTACGCCCTCTTCCCGCATTCCCATCTAGTCAGCCGGTCATGGGCATCCCTCAAAGAGGGGTGTCCAGTTCTCTAGCTGGTCGAATTACAGAAATATCAAAGAGGCGCGGCTATTGGCCAGTTTTCCATACTTTTGCTCTTCATTCGGTAGCCAGCCGGACCATGAGACGTCGAAGGGATGACCTAACTTCGCACAAGCTACAGACATCAGGGCCTGCTTGATAGCGATAAATGCCCCCTTAAACTCGAAGATGGGAGCAAGACGGCGAGCCTTTGAAAACAACGCGCGAAATTGAAAGAGAAATACAGCCTAAGCACAAGCAACAAGCCTCGTTACTCCACAGGCTGACACCGAAATACCTGCGACTGTACCGAGGGTGCCTGCCCGTACTTTACGATCGCTGCGTGCATAAGCACACCATCCTAAAATCGAAACAAGTCGCTTCGGTCTTCGTTCTTAGCAGTTGCACGGAACCCTCCGTCCCCAAGTCGACGCATGTCGTAATCGTTATGATAAAACACGCCATCGCCAGATAAATTAATCTCGGTCCAAGTAAACGTCAGAGAACGCCCTTCATAAACGGGCCGCATCGCACCTTCAGCTGAAAGTGAGACCCTGTCGAGTTCTTCACAAATGAAATTTCCCAGCGCTTCAGCAGCACTGGTGGTTGCGAGCAAAATAGCGATAATTTTTATCAGAATTTAAAGATAGCTTAGACCGTATTTGGTTCAAGTTTCTGATCGTTGTTCGTTTAGTGAGGAAGTCTTCATCTGGCCCGTTTGATACCCGAACTCGGACCAAATCGTTGGCTACGGCTGAGAGGTAGCCCGTGGATCGCTAATGCAATACCCGAGGGCCAACTCTGAGAATATGTTGGACCCTTGTCCGCACCCCATCTAGACGGACAGACACGGACAATCCCCTAAAGGGGGGGCCAGTTCTCCAGTAAGAAAAGCCTTAAGCTCTAAGCAATCAGTAAACCGCTTATCTAAAATAAATGTCACTGATGCCGTTAAGGACATATAGGACAGACTAGATTGGAATAAGCGATGTTTAAGAAATTAGTTACTTTAGCAGCGGCGTTTACGCTTGCTTCTTGCGGACCGATGACAACCGTATTGGGAACGCAAAGTAATTCTCTGATGTCCACCAACAGTCCAAGCCCTCTGTCTTCATCTGTGCCGGTATCGTACCTTGAGTTGTCATCTCTTGGCCAACATGTGTCCATGCACCCCTTGAGTACGTTAAGAAGTAAGGGCAGCTGTACACATATAATAACACTACGTTTCACAGCTCGCCAAAACTATCGTGCGGCGCTTATTGAAGTACGCAACCGTGCTGGCCTCATTGGAGCAAACGCTGCTGCAATTGACGGCTTTTATGAAGTAGGATCGACCACACGATATGTCGCCCACTTCTACGATTGCAAAGATAAAAAGAAACTATAGAACTGTCGATCAGCCTATTAAATCAGGTTCTGGGAAAGTATAGTGTCGGCTTGCGCTACTAACTATCTATTGGAACGTCGCTGACTGATGAAGAAAATAAAAATCATTTTATTTCTAATTGGCATAACTTGCGTCGGAGTTGCTTATTGGGGAGGTAGCGTGAACTTCCCCAATACCTCATCCGATCCAATCATCGCTGAGGTGCGTCTTAAAAACAACTGTAGCGTTCCGGATAGTAGCTTTGTGGTGCAGGACACTAAGACTCGACGTACTGCGCGGTTTTCTGGTGGTGGCGTCGCGCGCTTAGAAAGTAAAACAAATCACAACTTAGTACTCCAACTCTCTGGGCGCTTTGATGCTGTTGAGTTCAACGGAACTCCACAACGCGCAAAAGCGCAAATGGTGCTTACTGCTGCTTGCGACAGTTCCGAGAAGGCGGCTGAAACTTTGCGCTCTTTGCGAAAAGCGCTTGGTGATAATTAAAGACAGAAGCGTTCCTAATTCTTCGGAAAAAATGTTCAGCCCTCCATCTGGCCCGCTCGATACCCGAACGCGGACCAAATTGTTGGCTACAAGTAGCAGGTAGCCCGTTGATCGCCAATGCAATGGCAAATGACTTCAATCGCGTGAAGATGACGGCAAAGTTTTGTTCGGCGGTGCGGTCCAACCATACCACACCGATGTTACATTACTGCGCAGATAGTCAAAGTGTTTCTGCGCCATCCCACGGTAAGACTTCCATCCATCAGCAGTATCGTTCAGGCCCCACCCATTGTGCAGCTGAATAGCGTTCACCGTGTGCCCAACCGATCGGCAACACAGCCTCCACTCGTTTCACATCCTGATCGCTGAGACTAATCTCACCTCCACGAACCAACTCCTCCAGATGCTGCAGTTTCCGAGTTCCAGGAATAGCCATTATCTGTTCTCCTTTATGTAAAACCCACGCCACAGCTAATGAGGCTGCTGGCCAACCCATCTCAGCCGCAAGGCATTTAAAATTACGGCTATATTCAAGGTTCGCTGTCAAATTTGGCTCAACAAAACGTGGATTTTCTTTGAGAAAAGGCATTTTTTCGATCTGTTCCACGTTATGAGGCCGGTCGGTAAGCAAGCCACGCCCAACAGGCGAAAATGCCATCAAAGTTGCGCCAATATCAGCGCAAGTTTGAACCAGCCCCATCTCCGGAGAACGAGTCGACAGCGAGTATTCTGACTGCACCGCTGCAATTGGGTAAACAGCATGAGCGCGGCGCAGCGACGAAGGGGAGATTTCAGAGAATCCGATAGCTTTGATTTTTCCGGCTTTGACAAAGCCTGCCAATGTCTCAGTAACTTCCTCGATTTCCAAATTAGCGTCACGCCTGTGGACGTAAAAAAGATCAATAACATCGACGCCGAGCCGAGTAAGGCTCGCATCTAAGGACTGCGCCAAATGCTCCTTAGTGTTATTAAAGCGATAGTCAGGGTCACGAGTAATGCCAGCCTTGGTGGCTATCGTGAAAGGGTTTTGTCCGCGCCTTGATCGCAGCCACTTGCCAATAATATTTTCCGATCTGCCCATTCCATAGACATTCGAAGTATCGAGGTGCGTGATACCCAGTTCGGCACACGCATCTAACACCTTAAGGGATTCTGAATCTATGGCTCGACCATAGAAATCGGTAAAAGACATAGCACCGTAACCAACCGCGCTAATAATCGGGCCATCTTGTCCCAGCTTACGTTGCTGCATTATCTAATCTCCAAGCTGTTGTTCGGCATCATTAAGCCCGATCAATTGTTTGTCGACAATCTTGCTATTAACAAAAGTTCAATAAACAACCCTGACTTCCCAAATGCGGACTGCAGGTATCTAGAAACATCAAATTCTAGGCGCAATGTTCTAGCGTCCTACGAGGAAGACTTGAGATGGATGACTGGCCTTTCAAATGCTCATAAAAATTCTTCGGCAAAAAGCATTTGAGCGACAGCCAAGAGCACTATGCGTTCAGCTCAAAATCAGTCATCGGGCACCCGCCACCAAGCCTACCAGCACACATTTTCTCGTGTTAGGGCACGTTCGTGGCGCAAGCCGCACACCTAGCCACGCCAAACAAATTTTGTTTCGAACCTCCTAGCCAATCAATAATCCAGACGCCCAAAGGCCTACGCCAAAAATAGTATGTGTCACTAGTCCAAGGCCTCTCAATTTCCATGGCGTCGATGTGTTCTTACCCGCCCAACCTAAGCCCATTCCTGGCTGAAGGATAAACCAACCCGCTGCGATCGTAATCAATGCGAAAATCCAAGCTGACAGGAAACTGGGGTGTGAGAGCCACTCAATCCCCATAATGAGCAGAAACATTATGCCATATCCAACACCAACCCCATAGTGAAGCAGCCAGCCTACAAGCAGCTCATTTGTAACTTCTTTAGATTGCGCAATATCTCGATGAAACACCTTACCTTGAAACAGGTGGGCAAACCAACGCCCCGGCATCGCCCAATTAGGCAATGGTAAATTCCAGATGCGGTGCTGAATGACCGCCCAAAAATCCATTGCCAAGGTTGCACCTAAGCCCATTAAAAATCCATAGTATATCGTTTCAATCACGTTTGCCCCTTCTCAGTCACCTTTTAACCCAACGCACCATGTGGAGAGTGTCATTTCGTCGACACTAATTTATCTCCGAGACATTACAAGATAATGAGCGTATTGCAGAGAATAGGTCCACGTAAATCCGATTATATCAATATGACACCTTTGAGGTCTGCGATACTCAAGTACGCAACGCTAACTGCAAAGTACGAGATGCAATCGTCTCAAAGAAAGATTGTTAGGCCAATCATGGAAACAATAAGAAATAAAACAGGCATGATAGCGCCAGAGCGGATGAAATCTACAACCCGATAACCTGCCGGCCCCATTATAAGTGCATTGACTTGATGCGTCGGAATTAGAAAGGAATTTGAGGTCGAAATTGCTACGGTTAGCGCAAATATCGCTGGATCACCATCATCTCGAAGTTAAGTATTGTCGCTTCCAATATCGCTCTCCTCGCCCTAGCCTAGCTGCAGCCTACTGTTACCCACAAATGCAATTTTTCTATTTGTCCTTTTTGAGAGGCTCTTCGTTATGGAACTCCATGATATGGGAAGCTATCCCATGTCCGACCCTTGTCCGCGCCCATCTAGACGGACAGACACGGACATCCCCCTAAAGGGGTGTCCAGTTGTCCGGTGGGGGAGTTTACAGAGATTGTAAGGTATTGGGCCACTAAGCCACTCTCCTAGAACTTCCGCGCTACGCTCACAGACCAGCTCGACCGCGTACCGCCAGCGATGTAGTCCATCGTCAGCTTGATGTCGGCATGCCCTAGCCCGTCGTCTGAGCTTTAGCCCAAAACAAGCTCGGCACTATGTTGAGCGTCCCAGAAACCTTGGCAGACCGTCATCCAAAATGAGCCAAGGCACTCGCTCCGCCCAATGCACATGTGCGGTCGGCTGATAGAGCGTCGGGTCATCTAAGGTTGCCGCAAACAGATGTACTTCTCCGGGCCAGCATGTACTCATATAATGCATAGGTGTACCGCATAGATCACAAAACCCACGGGTCACACCCGATGAAGAGTTATAAAAACGGCGGGCGCCATTCCATGTGACTTGTGCCCGACCAACCCCAAAGTAACTTGTCATCGGCGACCCAGTAATCCTGCGGCAGCTTTCACAATGGCAATGAACCGCTGAAAACGGTGAGTTTTTGACCTCATATCGCAGTGCACCGCAGGCACAACTACCACAAAATTCCATAAGCGATCACCTCCGGTTTCAGTGCCTTCAACATTCATTTTGGTCGGCTTATTTTGTCATGTTCCAAATCAAAGAATATTGTCGAGCGGCGACACGGGACTGCTCAACGTCGCACTTAACAAAATGATTACTAGTGGACTAATCAGCCGCAGAGAAAGACTACTAGCTCTCAACCCTATCGTTAAGACCCGTTGGATTTTCGCAATTTACGACCACCTCATCCGTACATAGAGACACGGACAGCCCCTGATTACGGTGCAAGCCACTCGCCCACCCAATCGTTTTCGCAATTATAGCCTGCACGTCGATGCAGTTCGCCAAGCTGAACCAGATCGATAGACAACATCTTACATGTCAAAACTGCAAAACGTTCACGCTCACTTGGTTTTGCATATGCGTGGGCATCTGAAATGACGGTGCCCGGTGTTGGCTCAGTGCCATAAGAAACACGCGACGCTACTGGAATGCGATCCCATTGCCCATCGACAGCTGACCCCGTCTGGATGTCGACAGTCGTTGTAATCCGAATTTGTAAATTCGCACGTGGCAACCAAAAGAGAAAAGCGGCTTTGGGGAAATGCTTCAGAGCACCAACTTTGGCTGTAGCTATGTCAGTGTGGACCTCTAGCGTAGATAGGGATCGGGAAGCACCCCGCAGCGCCACGGTACGCGCCTCAGGTGTTCCATCTGAAGCTACCGTCGCAAAAATTGGGTAGCGAGCCGGTGAACGGCCATCGGCTACTCCTCTTAATAGGTGGCGCCATGCATAATCGAGAAAGGTAGGCAGATCGTTCGGCTCAGTCATATTCTCTCTCAACGTAAAGGCTTTCCTGATTTGAACAACTTAGGTCTAACACCAGCTGCAGTAACGCAATTCACGAGGAAAGATCGTCAAAAAAATATTTTGGTTCCTAGCATTAAGGCGACGACTGTCCCTTTACTAAACCAAAACACTTAGATTGTACGAGAAGCGAAATGAAATTAAAACTTTCAATCGCCCAGTCGACTGGACTATTGAGGTAACCACCTTTCACCGCTCCTCCAGCGGCCTAAAACGCGAAGATGGTCATGCGAGCAAGCCGTGACGCACTCGTTGTTGTCAAGATGCACCGACTACAAATAGATTGGGCTTGTGGGTTTTACTGAGTGCCCGAATAAGTAGTCGTCGCATCGATGGTAGGTAATATTATCTGCGCCAAAAGTTGTCCTGACGGTAACAGTGAATTGTGAGCGTCAAAGAATTCCATCTCGCGACCGTATTCCATCGCAGCACTGAGTGACCCTCCAGTTACCCTCTGCTCACAATGGCCCAAAACAGCTTCAAACTGTAGAAAAGTTTGGTGCTTACCCATGTCCAGATCCTCCCAAATATAACTTTACTACGCATCAAGCCGAGCTTTGGATTAATATCCGTTGAGCAAAATAAGCCTTCCTCTTCGGTTGATTACAACGCCCGTTAGTGCTGGCTTTCCTTCTCCTGCGGCTGATGATCTTGAGGATGAGATTGACCCAATTTCTTGGGTCATTAGACATCCCACTTCAACATTTTGGTGGCGGGTTGAGGGCAACTGCCTTTGGGATGTAGGCATTCGGGACGGAGACTTGATCGCCGTTGATCGTGCAGGCAAACGCAGAATTGGACGTGCTGTTTTAGCTGTGGTCGATGTGGCGTGCCCCCATCGTGTGGTCCGGTTTAAATGTTAGTGCATTGTCGGCCTTTGGTCCATCCGAACGATGCTTTCTGGTGCAGGCGGACGATAGCCCAATGAACTGTGTGGCCTGACGGTGTTGTAGTGAATGCGCCATTCCTCGATCAGGATTTGGGCTTCCTTTAAGCTGTAGAACAGTTCGCCATTGAGCAGTTCGTCGCGGAACCGGGCGTTGAAGCTTTCGCAGTACCCATTTTCCCAGGGTGATCCGGGTTCGATGTAAGCCGTCTTGGTGCCGACGGCTGCGATCCAGTCCCTCACCTTCCGAGCAATAAATTCCGGCCCATTGTCGGACCTGATATATTCTGGCGGACCGCGCAGGATGAACAGGTCCGTCAGCGCATCCAGCACATCGGTTGAGTTGAGTTTTCGATCGACGCGGATCATCAGCGCCTCCCTTGTGTATTCATCGATGATGTTCAGTGTCCGATAGACCCGCCCGTCAGCAGTGCGATCCTGGACGAAGTCATAGGACCAAACATGATTTGGACGTGCAGGCTTGAGACGCACGCACGATCCATCATTCAGCCAGAGCCGTCCCTTCTTTCTTTGCTTCTGTGGGACCTTCAGCCCTTCACGTCGCCAAATCCGCTCCACGCGCTTGTGGTTCACACACCAGCCCGCATTATTGAGCAGACCCGTCACCATACGATAGCCATAACGGCCATACTTGTCCGCAAGCTCTATGATATCGTCGGTCAGACGCTCCTCATCAGCACGCCCTTGCGGAATTTTGCGCTGCGTGGAGCGATGCTGACCAAGTGTGCGGCAGGCGCGGCGCTCGGATACGCCCAGCTCCTGCCGCACATGATCGATGCATTTGCGGCGACGTGAAGGGCTTAGAAGTTTCCCCTCGCGGCTTCGCTTAGAATAAGCTTGTCTAAGGTCAAATCAGACACCGCCCGCCGAAGCCGTTGGTTCTCCTTCTCCAGCTCTTTCAGGCGAACCAACTGCGACCTTTGCATCCCACCATACTGCTTCCGCCATCGATAGAATGTCTGCTGCGTCACGCCGATCTGGCGCACCGCCTCGGCAATCGTCGCTCCTTGCCCCTGCAGAACTTCAACCTGCCGAAGCTTCGATACAATCTCTTCGGGCTTCTCTCGTTTTCCAGCAATCGCTGATCCTCCAATTTGAGGGATATCCTATCCCAGTTGGTGGACCACTTTCAGGGGGCTATTCCATTGCTTCAAAATCAACTTCGGGGAGGTCAGTTACGAAGATCTTGGCTGCAGTCCAAGACGCCTTTGGAGCATTTGCAACCGCATCCATGACTTCGCCTTTTGTTGGAATCTCCAATGCACAGACAGTTTTGCGGTCCTCTGACAAAACATCGTCTGGGTTAAAGGCCAAGTTAAGCACCTCTAGGTCCTTCATGGTCTCGCATAAATCGTAAAGCTCCATTGTCGTAACACCGACAATTACATCTGCGCCAATGTACGGAATAGCCTCGGCTGGCATACTAACCACATTGCGACCAGCAGATAAGCTCAAACGGCGGGCCATTCTGTTTGTCGTTGCACTGACTTTTTTAGCAACACTCTTACTTTTCGATTCCGCCAACCTTCTTTCATTAGTCACTTTGTCCAATGCCTCGTTGAGGTCGGATTGCAGTTTAGTATTGCGATTGTCTAAGTCTGCATTTGCCTTTTGTAGGCGCTGTCGCTCATTAGTAAGCTCTTGAACAGTAGCAGCATGGGTTGTCACAGAGCTTCTTAACCCCGTCGCCTCTTCCCATACAATTGAGGCACCTTTCCATAAAGCTGCTCCCATGAAGCCCGCTACGTTAAGAGTAAGCGAGAGCGTGAAAATTGCTGCGAGGATTAGTCGCCAGCTACGTTTCAAGAATTTGAGCAAAATTAATCTCCCTCTGCGACTGCCTAACAATCCAATAAACCAAAAACCTAGACTGGTATACATTAGATCGGCTTTCACAGCCCTAACAAATGTCATCAAAGCACCGCTCGGGCGTTTACGCACCCTCACGACCAGATTGGGCTTCACCTTGGCATTAAGTCATGGGGTGTTAGGCTTAAGTTGAATGGTGGGGGGCTTTGATGGCTTGATTATGCCAAGCTGCTACATACAGGCGTAACATTAAATAAGTGAGCCCTATCTCTGTTGACTTTCGCATAAGGGAAAAACTAAGTGCGCGAGTCTACAACTTAAAGGTATTGGCGATGATAGTTTCCGACACAGAAAGTCACAAATCTGAGCTGCCAGCAACGATTTCAAAAGATACCAAGGAGTGTCGCTCAGTTCTAAGCGACGGCATCGTGATCAAAGGTGATTGGCAAAGCCGTGGCGTTGTTCATTTCGGCGGTGAGATCACGGGTGATTTGATCGTAGATGTGCTGATCATAACAGCGACGGGAAAGGTTGAAGGCAACGTACATGCTAAATCAGTTGTAGTGGAGGGATATTTAAAGGGTGAAATCGAAGCGAATGATGTTCATTTGTCTTCTAACGCAAGTGTTATTGGTCGAATTGAGACCGAGACACTCAAAGTGGATGCTGGTGCGCAAGTTGAGTGTGAAGTAACTGCGAAAGATAAAGCCCCACTATTTATCCGTACTAAATGAGACTAACCTCACGTACCCCACCTCTAGGGTCAACGACCCGTACAAGCCCATTAGGTTCAACCGCCAGAACCTAGCACGTAAGCCAGTATCGCCCTGTATGACTCGCTGAGAGTCTCTGACAGCTACGGCCATAAGAACACCTGCATGCCACATGCACGTGCAATAGCCCTGAACCTTGAACGTAGACCAAATCGTAGACTGACTGTTTGGATCACATTACCTCTTAGAGTTTCTAACTATCAGATCACGAAACAGATTACCTACCTGAACATATCACTCAGCGTCTGTCTGAGAATTACAACCACGGCTCATCCACGTCATTATTCTGTTACTAGACTCAATGTAGACGGCACGTGTTCGTTGGTGATTGTACAGAAGGCTGAGTTTTTCCTCCCGTTAGCTCAGCTTTCTTTTACCCTCTGTTTACGCTTTACCTTGAAGTGTAGTCTGTCCAGTGCCACCTAATAAGTATGAAAGATATTCTTAGATCACTGATGCTGTGCTGCCTTTTGGTAGTTCCTACTGTTTTCGTCGGAGGGGCCGTCATGGCATATGAAGAGCCGCCTTATGATGTCGTATCCAAGGCTGATGGATATGAAGTACGCAAGTACAGTGATCGTATAGCTGCTCAGGTTTCCAGTCAGACACGTTCTAACAAGGCTTTCAGAACTTTATTCAAATACATCTCAGGGGCAAACCAGTCTGCTGAGAAGGTCTCTATGACCATTCCTGTCGCTCAGTCAGAGAAGATAGAAATGACCGTACCAGTCACGCAGGGTGCGGAGAGTGATTTAGGGTACATGCAGTTCTTCCTGCCATCCTCATACACGTTAGAGACAGCCCCGAAGCCTACTAATCCATCTGTAGAGGTCATTAAGGTCGAAGGTGGCTACTACGCTGTCTACAGCTACAGTGGTCGTGCCAACGACAAGAACGCTAAAGATGCAGAAGCCCAACTACTAGATCGTTTGAGCCGTAATGGCGTTACAGTAACCTCAGAGGTCATTAGGGCTACCTACAATGGGCCGCTTACCTTGCCGTTCAATCGTCGCAACGAAGCAATGGTCCGGATTGTCTGGCCCTAATTGCGTCGTAGGACATATTCCTTTTTTGGAGGGGATAGCGGAGGACAATACCTATGCGAGCTACATGCTCTCAATAATCTAGAACCAACCACTCCAACTGAATGTAATAGCAAAGCCCATTCGGGTCATAGCTATGGCGACACCTGCTATAGTAATTAAAAGAATAGTCCAGAAAACGACTATACCGGCCATAATACCACTGTAGGATTTTTTAGCTACAGCTCCTGAGCTTCTATATGCAGCTCGTGTCAAGAACCTCTCAAATGGTTCGATCAGTACCCATACAATAAATCCGCTTACTGCTGCGTAAATTATCATAAGTTGAACCATCATAATCATCTTGAAACCCTAGAGACCAATGCATCATGTTAGTATTATAGGGAATTATGTAACATAAAGTGTAATATCTGTCATCGAAATTCATTTTGGTTACATCTACGGTATTATTACGAAGTATTAGGTGGGAACTGTGTCACTGATCTTGCCCATGTGATCCTTCCAGTGAGACACTCTCTTAAACTCAAATAGTTCCCATATTGTCTCAATAGCTTGCTCCACAACTGATACAATAGTAGTCTCAAATAAGCCTTAGATACTAATGATTCGTCATGGAGGGAGACACACAATGCTTATCGGATATGCCAGAACAAGCACGACAGACCAACACGCAGGGTTTGAAGCACAACTTGTAGAACTCAAGGCATACGGCTGTGAGCGTATGTATCAGGAACAGGTCAGTGCAGTAGCATCACGACAGGAACTTGAACGTGCAATAGCTATGTTACGTGAAGGCGACAAGCTGGTGGTCACCAAACTAGATCGTCTGGCCCGTAACGTCATGCACATGGGTGAACTGCTACAGCAGATTGAAGCTAAAGGTGCTGGCCTTGTTATTCTGTCATTAGGATCAGAGACCGTTGATACCTCAACAGCAACAGGGAAGCTGATCCTAAACATGATGGTGTCTGTCGCTGAGTTTGAACGTGAGATGATGAAGGAACGACAGGTAGAGGGTATCAAGAGAGCGCAAGCAGAGGGCAAGTACAAAGGCCGTGTTCCTACCGCCATGAAACAAGCTGATAAGGTGAAGGCTCTTGTAGATGCTGGCGTTTCCAGGGTTCAGGTACAAGAGCAGTTGGGCATCAGCAAAGCCAGTTACTACCGCTGTTTGAAGGCAAGCTAACAGAGGCGATATAAGCCTCACTCATGCGTAGAAAGGATTAGGTAACCAGAGTTCGTTTTGACCATAGGTCAGCTTGTGAGGGTGCTTGTATGGCGTGGGACCTACTTTAATAGCTGGATGACTAGCTTGTAATCGTGGTTCAGATCTATCTGACTGTTACTTGAGTGGGTTGGTTAAATTCCAAAACCTGTTAATTGCGAACTCGAGTCATCGCTTTTTGCGTTAATGCCTCGTTCTGCAAGCACTCAAGTTTGTAGTTTAGTCGA